>NZ_JBBCBW010000021.1:67248-103863 GCF_037204085.1 Variovorax sp. CCNWLW235
TCGACGTCAACCGGTCTGAGCACAGCGACCAGCGGCATCTCCAGCCTGTCCACCGGCCTGAGCACGACAGACAGCACAGTGAGCAGCCTGTCGACTTCGACATCCACAGGCCTGAGCACCGCAACCAGCGGTATCAGCAGCCTGTCTACGGGCCTTGCCAACACGGTCCAGTATGACGATCCAGGCCATACGAGGATCACGCTGGGTGGCGTGGGGGCGACGGTCCCAGTCACGCTGGCCAATGTGGCCGAGGGCGTGAATCCGACCGATGCGGTGAACTTCGGCCAACTGACATCGCTGTCGACGTCGGCATCCACCGGCATTGCCAGCCTGTCCACCGGCCTGAGCACGACCGACAGCACCGTGAGCAGCCTGTCGACTTCGACCTCCACGGGCTTGAGCACTGCGACCAGCAGCATCGGAAGCCTGTCAACGTCCACGTCTACTGGCCTCAGCACCGCGACGAGCAGTATCAGCAGCCTGTCGACTTCGACGTCAACCGGTCTGAGCACAGCGACCAGTGGCATCTCCAGCCTGTCCACCGGCCTGAGCACGACAGACAGCACCGTGAGTAGCCTGTCGACTTCCACGTCAACGGGCCTGAGCACGGCCACCAGCGGTATCTCCAGTCTGTCCACGGGCCTGAGCACTACCGACAGCACCGTGAGCAGCCTGTCGACTTCGACCTCCACGGGCTTGAGCACTGCGACCAGCAGCATCGGAAGCCTGTCAACGTCCACGTCTACTGGCCTCAGCACCGCGACGAGCGGCATCTCTAGTCTGTCGACTGGCCTGAGCACGACGGACAGCACGGTAAGTAGCCTGTCGACTTCGACGTCAACAGGGCTAAGCACGGCGACCAGCGGCATCGCCAGTTTGTCCACTGGCCTAAGCACAACGAACAGCACCGTCAGCAGCCTGTCGACGTCAACGTCCACCGGCATTGCCAGCCTGTCCACCGGACTGAGCACGACTGACAGCACTGTGAGCAGCCTGTCGACTTCGACATCGACCGGCCTGAGCACCGCCACCAGTGGCATTGCCAGCCTCTCCACGGGCCTGAGCACGACTGACAGCACTGTCAGCAGCTTGTCGACGTCAACGTCCACAGGCCTGAGCACCGCAACCAGCGGTATCTCCAGCCTGTCCACGGGCCTGAGCACGACCGACAGCACCGTGAGCAGCCTGTCGACGTCGACGTCCACAGGCCTGAGCACTGCAACCAGCGGCATTGCCAGCCTGTCCACCGGCCTGGGCACCGCCACCAGTGGTATCTCCAGCTTGTCCACCGGCCTGAGCACGACCGACAGCACTGTGAGCAGCCTGTCGACGTCGACATCAACGGGCCTGAGCACCGCCACGAGCGGTATCTCCAGCCTGTCCACCGGCTTGAGCACCGCCACCAGTGGCATCTCCAGCTTGTCCACCGGCCTGAGCACGACCGACAGCACTGTGAGCAGTCTCTCGACCTCGACGTCAACGGGCCTGAGCGCCGCCACAAGCGGTATCTCCAGCCTGTCCACCGGCCTGAGCACTACAAACAGCAATGTGAGTAGCCTGAATACGACAGTCAATAACATCCTCGACAAGGGCACCAAGTACTTCCACGCCAATTCGACTGCGGGTGATTCCAGCGCCAGCGGGCAAGACGCGGTGGCAATCGGACCTCAAGCCAACGCCAGCGGGGCCAATTCCTTCGCGGCCGGTAACGGCGCACAAGCTGCGGCCGACGGTGCAGTGGCAATTGGCTTCGGCGCCCAGGCCACGGGGACGAATGCCATCGCGATCGGAAGTGGGGCATTGGCCACTGGCTCCCAGGCGATCGGCGTCAATTCACGTGCAGGCGGCGGCGGTGTAGCGATAGGCGATAACGCCGACGCAGGTGGCACCGCGCTAAGCCAAGCGCAGAACATTTCGGTGGGCACGGCCATCGGCTTTGGCGCTGTTGTGCAGCAAAGTGGCGGCGTGGCACTGGGCTCGGGTTCCAGGGCTTCCACGGCAGCGGGGGTGGCTGGCTTCGTTCCAGGCAGCGCGACCGCGCAACAGGAAGCAGCGATCAAGGCCACCACGAGCACGCAAGCCGCAGTGTCGGTGGGGGACGCGGCAAACGGCCAGTTTCGCCAGATCACGGGCGTCGCAGCGGGCACTGCCGACAGCGACGCGGCAAACGTGGCGCAGTTGAGAGCTGCATCGAGCGCGGTGGCTGCGAGCAGCGCTCAGTACGCAACCAATCCGGACGGCACCACCAACTACAGCCACATGACCCTTGGCAATGGCCAAGCGCCCAACGGAACTCGGCTTTCCAATGTGGCGCCGGGCATCTTGCCGACGGACGCCGTGAACATGTCCCAGTTACGCGAAGTACAAACTTCGGTGGGAAATGTGGCGAAGATCGCCTATAGCGGCATCGCCATGGCAGGCGCCATGGCTGGCCTTCCGCAGGTAGAACCTGGAAAACAGTTCTCCATCGGGCTGGGGGTGGGCAACTACTCGGGCTACTCGGCAATGGCAATCGGCGGAAGCGCCCGCATCAACGAGAACGTGGTCATCAAGTTCGGGCTTGGTAAATCGTCTGGCAACAAGGCAATGGTGAATGGAGGCATCGGGTACTCCTGGTAGTTTGCTTCGGGCATCCGGTCCGAACCCACAGTTTGAAAACAGAGACGTCGGCGTGAGTAGCCGCGTCTCGTTTTCGACGTTGCGTGCATCCGGATTGCGACGAACAATACCCCACACGTCCACCGAAACTCGCCATGCGCATAGGTATTTCGGTTCTCACCCACGCGGGCCAGAACATCTGGGAAAACGGCATAGGGCAGAACGTTCTGTTCCTCGCCCGGCTGCTGCAGCGCATCGAGTTTGTCGAATCGGTGGTGCTGGTCGATGCGGGCGATCAGCAAGGCATGCCGCCCCAGGTCAACCTTGCGGCCATGGGCCTTTCTTTGGGGCGTGCCCGCGACCTGACCGACGCCCTCGACGTGGTCATCGAGATGGCGGGTGCACTCGACGTGCAATGGTTGTCCTACTTTCGCGCCTGCGGCGGCCGGGTGGTCTATCACTGCGTCGGCCAGCCCTTTGCGGCCCTGGCCGAACCGGTCGTGTTTACCGACAAAGGCCACTTCAGTCCTTACGAGCGCTGCGATGAAGTCTGGCTGCTGCCCAAGGATGCCGCCTTCGCCCCGATGATGCGGCTGATGCACCGCTGTCCGGTGCACGAGGTTGCCTACCTCTGGTCGCCGCAGTTCCTGAACCAGCGCATCGTAGAGGTCGAAGCTGCGGGCCATCGCTTCGGCTACACGCCCCGTACGCGTGCGCAGCCGGGATTTCGAGTCGCCATCTTCGAACCCAATATCTCGGTGGTGAAGACCTGCACCATCCCGATGCTGATTTGCGACGGTGCCTATCGCGCTGACCGAGTGGCCGTCACGTCGATGCAGGTGCTCAATACCTTGCACCTCAAGGACCATCCGACCATGCTCTACATGGCGAACTCGCTGGACCTGGTGCGCGAGCACAAGGCCGTCTTCCACGGCCGCCACGACTTCGCCGGCTTCATGAGCCAGTTCGCCGATGCCGTGGTTGCCCACCAATGGCAGAACGACCAGAACTACAGCTACCTCGATGCGCTGTACGGCAACTACGCGCTGGTGCACAACTCGCCCTGGTTGCGCGATGCCGGCTATTACTACCCTGACTTCGACATTGCCGCCGGGACTGACCAGTTGCTGCAGGCCGTGCGAGGCCACGACGCGCAGCTGGAGGACTACCGGGCCAATGCACAGCGTGTGATTGGCGCGCTCGAGCCGGAGCTGGCGGCCAACGTCGATGTCTATGCGCAGCGACTGCTCAACCTTGTGGGTGGCAACGCGACGTTCCGGGTCGGTGGGCCAAGGCGCGCGGCATGAACGCACTCCAGAAGCCGGCAGGCGCCATGCCCGACAAGCTCCGCGTCGGCGTTTCCATCTTCATCCGCAAGGGCGAGCAGAGCCTTTGGGAGAACGGCGTCTACCAGAACTGCCTGTTCCTGGTGATGCTGCTGATGCGTTCTCCGCGCGTGGCCAGCACGGTGCTGGTGGCGGGCGGCGGCGATGGCGGGCCGGCCGATGCCGCGCAGTTTCTGGCCGACTCGCCCGTGCCCATCATTGACATGGCCACCGCCGCGCAAGAACTCGACGTGATGATCGAAATGAGCGCGCAGCTCGGGCGCGAATGGGTGGTGGCCTTCAGGGAGCGGGGCGGCAAGATCGTGTCGATGCGCGTGGGCAACGACTACGTCATCGACATCGAGCGCATGCTGTTCAACAAGCCGCAGGGCATGCTTGTTACCTCTGCGCCGTACCACGAGGTATGGACGCTGCCCGAGTACGAAGCATCGTGCAAGCCCTACTTCGAGAGCGTGTTCCGAGCGCCGGTACGCCTCATGCCGCACCTCTGGAGCCCGATGGTGCTCGAGCGCGCCATGGCGCGCGCAGGCCACGGAAAGCGCTTCGCGTACGAGCCGGGGCGCAAGCGCTGGCGCGTGGCCATCTTCGAGCCCAATATCTGCATGGTGAAGACGAGCTTCATTCCAATGCTGGGCTGCGAGGCGGCGCACCGGGCGCAGCCGCGGCTCATCGACAAGATGAGCGTGTACAACAGCTTTCACTTGAAGGACAAGCCGCTCTTCGTCGGTTTTGCGCAGAGCCTGGACATTGTGCGGCACGGCCTTGCTTCCTTCGAAGGACGATTTCCGGTGTACCAGGTGATGCCGGGGAGCATCGACTGCGTTTTTGCCCACCATTGGGAAAACGCACAGAACTACGTCTACTACGAAGCCTTGTATGGCGGTTACCCGTTGATCCACAACTCGCACCTCATTGGCCACTGCGGGTATCGCTATCACGGCTTCGACTGCGAAGAGGGCGGCCTCGCACTGCGGTGCGCCTTTGCCGAACACGACGCAAACCTGACAACCTATCGCGAAGAGGCGCGTCAACTGATCGCTCGGCTCGACCCCGAGAATGAAGACAACGTGCGCGTCTACACCGCCGCCATCGAAGGGCTTTACGCATGAAGGCGCTGAGGCTATTGCTTGCCATTGCCGGCCACACCATCGCGGGCGTGGCGCTGGCCCAGGGCGTGCTGGTGCCGCAGGCGCCGGCCGCGCCGCCGCAGGACACGCTCACTCGCGCAGCGGCAAGTGTCGGTATCAAGCGGTGCCTGCCGGCCATCACGCGGCTGGCCGCGCTCTCTGTGCAGGGAAGCCGTAGCCACGACGTGCTGCTCGACTGGGACCGCAAGCGACCCGACGCAGGGCCGATGTTCTCGTTGATCGGCATCGAATATCCCAACGCCGGCGTGGCCGCATCGATCACCGCAATTCCCGATGAAGCCGGCGCCTGCACTGTGGCAGCGGAGCGCATCTCGGTCGCGCCCTATACCTGCGCCAGCATTGCCCAGCAGGAGCTGGCGGGCTACAAGATGACGCGCCTGCTCCCCATCTACGCTGTCTACACCGACGACAAAGAGCCGACTTCCTCGGTGTCGCTGATCGATTCGCCGCCGGGTTGCCTGGTGATTCGGCGCTATGTCGAATACGGCTGGAAGAGCCCTGCTGCTGCCGTTGCGTCACCGGCGGCACCAGGCACACCGCTCAACAAAACGCGCTGAGAAAGAGATGCAACCCTTGCGCATCGGCATCACCATTGGCCTGCATCATGAGGCCGAAACGCTGTGGAACAACGGCATCAAGCAGAACGCCGTGTTCCTGGCCGAGGCCTTGAAGCACTGCCCCAGCGTGGAGTCGGTGGTTCTGGTCAACACCACCGCGGTACCGATCACGCCCGCCTTGCCGTGGGATCAGGCGCGATGGCCCACGGCGAGCTTCGAGGAGGCCAAGGACAGCGTGAACGTGCTGATCGAACTGGGCGGCCAGATCGATGCGGCGCAGACCGACTACCTGAAGCGCCGAGGGGCGCGGCTGGTGTCTTACTGCTGCGGCTGCGAATACGTCCAGGCCATGGAGTCGATGCTGTTCGGCAAGCCGCTCTGGGGCCAGAACCTTTTCATCAATCAGCGTTACGACGACATCTGGATGGTGCCGCAGGTGGCGAACATCAGCCAGCCGTACTTCGAGGTGCTGCGCCGCACCGAGGCGCGCGCGGTGCCGTTCGTCTGGAGCCCGGTGTTCGTCGAGGAGCGCAGCCGCGCGTTGCCGCGATCGGGTATTTACCAGCCGCGCCCCGGGCCGCGCCGGCTCAGCGTGATGGAGCCGAACATCAACGTCGTCAAGTTCTGCCTCTATCCCGTTCTGATCGCCGAAACGGCTTATCGGGCAAGGCCGGACGCGATCGCACTGTTGCAGGTCACCAATGCCGAACGGCTGGCCAGGGAGAACATGGAGTTCATCACGCTGATGAACCAGCTCGACCTGGTGCGCGAGCACAAGGCGGTGTTCGTGGGTCGGCACGAGACGCCGGCCTTTCTTGCGCAGAACACCGACATCGTGATCTCCCACCAGTGGGAGAACCCGCTCAACTACTTCTACCTGGAGGCGTGCTGGCAGGGCTATGCGCTGGTGCACAACGCGCACCTTTGCGCGGACCTCGGCTACTACTACGAAGGCAATGACGTAGCCGCCGGCAGTGCGCGGGTGCTGGAAGCCATCGACACGCACGATGAGCAGGCCACGCGCTATCGCGAACGACAGCGCAATCTGATCGAACGATATCTGCCTGGCAATAGTGTTGCTACCGCGGTTTACGAGACCCTGCTGCTCGAGTTGATGCAGCGTCCCGCCAAGTAAGCCGAACCCCGCGTCGCCGACAGATGTATCGGGTACCAGACAATTCTGCAAGTTGTCTAACGCTTTTGTACTAAGAAGCCAAAGGCGCTGCGGCTGCAATTGCTACGACAAGGAAAAACTGCAAAACCTTTAATGATTCGCCCTTTTTCTCGCAGCCCTATCAGCACATACTCCATTGACCGAGCTTCCTTTACTTTCATAGGATGAGTCGAACTAGGGAGCGAAGAGGACGGCATTCATGCGGCACGACCGCGTGGCCAACGGGACCATGTGAATGATCCAGGCCAACCCTGACGCACGGCTGATGGAGCAGGCGCTCAGGATGACCCGTGGCTTCGCGCCATGGTCGCCGCAAGCCTTGGGTCTGCTTGTCTCCGCCTCACATGTTGGGCGGTATGTACAGGGCGGCGTTGTGATGGCAGAGCCTAGTACCCATGCATTCACTATCGTGTCCGGCAATGCGGTTGCCGGCTATCGCTCGGCGGACGGCACGCATCGCATGGTTGCTCTTCTCGGCCCTGGCCTCGTCGTAGGGCTGGCCCGTGCTCTCAGCGGCAGGAACGACGCAGCATTCGACTTCACGGCAAACACCGACGTAGTTGCCGTGCATGTGCCCATTGCTCTGCTTTTCGAAATTCTGGATCGAGAACCCGAACTCTGGAACAGCATGGCACGCATGCTCTTGCGGCAGCACAGAGAGAGCTTCGACGCGATGGCTGGCCATGTCGTGGGGCCGATTCGGCAGCGTCTTGCAACAACAATCGAGCGATCGGCTGAACTCTATGGCTGCAGGAGCACCGGAAAGGCGGACATTCGCCTGCGGCTGAAACAGGAAGATCTGGCTGCGATTCTTCACGTGTCGCGGCAAACCGTAAACCAAGAGCTCAACTCCTTGTCCGCCTCCGGCGTGGTGCGATTGGAACGTCAAACGGTTGTCGTCCTTGACTTGGCGGAGCTTAGAGAAATTTCACGCCCATGCAAACAACGGAAAGCTCTTCCGACGACGTCCCGCTGATCGAGCGCGCCCTGCGGTTGACTCAGGGATTTGCGTCATGGTCGCCTGCCGCGATGAGCAGACTCGTGGCTTCATCTCACCTCAAGCACCATGCACGTGGTGAGTTGTTGACCTCTGAAGCTGATTCATCAGTATCCTTTTCAATTGTGTCGGGCCACGTGGTCATTGGGAGAGGGCGGCCGCAGGGCGAGTCGGTCAAGATGCTCGTGCTCGGGCCAGGATCGCTGATCGGGCTTGCCCAGATGATCGATCGTGAAGATCCCATCGTGCACAGCCATTGCGCTCACGACGAGGTCGTGGCTATCCATATGCCGACAGATCTGCTGTTTGAAATTATCGATAGCCATCCTCTTTATTGGCGAAACATGTTGTCCATGGTCATGAGCCAACATGGAGAGATACGGGAAAGCTTGCTCGGCCAGGCGATCGGCAGCTTGCGAGCACGCCTCGCAGCCACGATCGACAGGTTGGCGACTGCCCATGGGACCGATATAGGTGGCACGTTGCGGTTGCGAGCGCGCCAAGATGATCTTGCCGCCATCCTGCAAGTTACCCGCCAATCTCTGAGCAAGGAATTGAGGGCGTTGGTCGCTTCACGTGTGATTGGTACCAAGTACAACGCCATCACCATATTGAACCTCGAAGCATTGAGGAAAGTTGCATCGCATAAGTAGGGCGTTGAGGCTCCTGCTCGATGCAAGCAGCCGACGTGCGAAGCGTTGGGAATTTTTCACACTTTGTAGACGACGGCTATCGTGGGTGTCACGTTTCCGACATCCATGGTCTTTTGGGGTACGTTTTCTTGTCCTTCGCAGATAAATTCCGATCACCCGAAGCGACATGAACATCGTTGATCCAAGGATGCTTCTCTGTCGCGCTCACAAGTAGCACGGGTTGTGAGATGCATCACCGAGGCATGACGATCATCGGTACTCCAGGCCTTCTAACTTCATGCACATCGGAATGATTTGCCGAGCGGGATTGCACCCACACGGGATTGCTCTGACCGGTGATCCACATTTCAAATCCGCAAACTGCCATGAAACCTCAACAGTTCGACGCGGCTGTCTCATTGAACTCGCAGAAACAGTTGATGGCGCCTGATGGTGAAAGACCACGGTGAGAAGAATGCGATGAGCGATATCAGGGGCGCTTACGGCGATCTCGCATTGATGGAGCACGCGCTGCGTGTCACGTCAGGCTTTGCACATTGGCCGGTCTCCGCCATGAGTCAACTGCTCGCGGCCTCCCGCCTTGAAAGGTATGGAAGAGGCGAGGTCATATCGAATGAACGAGGTGCGCCGGAAACGTTCGTGATTGCCTCCGGGTACGCCGTGGTGGGCTATATCCCACCGGAGTGGGATCGAACGCCATTGGCACTTGTCGGCCCTGGCTCGCTATGCGGCTTTACGCGAGCAGACGGCCACGAGGATCGTGTCATGTACGACTTCTGCGCGCACACCGATGCGGTCATCGTGAAGATGCCGACCTTCGCAGTACGCCAGATCCTCGACGGTAACCCGGTGCTATGGGAAGACATGGCAAAAATGCTGATGAAACAGTACAGAGAGATCCTCGATTCGCTCCTCGGGCAGGGTGTCGGATCGCTTTCTCGTCGCCTCGCGACCACCATCGAAAGATTGACGGCACTCTACGGAAGCAGTGACGGCCATCGCGTAAGCCTTCGCTTGCGACTCACACAAGAAGAACTCGCAGCGCTGCTGCAAGTCACGCGGCAGAGCGTCAACAAAGAACTCCTGAAACTGGTGACGAGCGGCACGATCAGCGTAGTTCACAACAAGATCACCGTTCTTGATTTCACAGCACTGAGACGATGGGGGAGCACATGAACATTCACAATAGCCGCCACCATGACAATCGCCACACCTAGCGTCGCTGCGCGCCTGGACGCACTTCCCCTGACTCGCCTGCATCTCGTCGTGCTGGTGATCAGCGGGTTCGGACTGGCGATCGACGTGTATGAAATTGGTCTGGGAAGTGCATTCGGTGCAATCTTCTCGGGCGCGCCATATTCAGCGTCCGCCCAGTCCTTGTCCTGGCTGTTGTCTTCGGTCTACATAGGGGCGGTGCTTGGCGCCTCTATCGGAGGCTGGCTCGCCTACCGCGTGGGTCGCCGGATAGTACTTACCGGCATGCTTTGGTTGCTGGCTGCGACGGCGGCGCTCGCGGGCGCCAGCGTCAGCATCGAGTGGTTGACCGCATCGCGCACTGT
Source organism: Variovorax sp. CCNWLW235 (assembly GCF_037204085.1). NCBI lineage: Bacteria > Pseudomonadati > Pseudomonadota > Betaproteobacteria > Burkholderiales > Comamonadaceae > Variovorax > Variovorax sp. CCNWLW235. The sequence continues at coordinate 77,281 of NZ_JBBCBW010000021.1, forward strand.
CATGGGGCTCACTCTCGGGGCCTTTCCGCCGCTGCTCACGGCCTACCTCTCGGACCTCTTGCCAGCGCGCAGCCGAGGCAAGCTCATCTTCGTAACCATGGCCGTCGCCTTTATAGGTGCGCCGGTCGGGGTTTTCTTTATACGCACGATGACGCCTCTCGAGTTTCTCGGCCTGCCCGGCTGGCGTTGGAGCCTGCTGGTCGGTGCGCTGGGTGCGGTGATCTCTGCGCTGGCGTTTCGTCGCTTGCCAGAATCGCCGCGTTGGCTGAGCGCCGTCGGCAGGGAGCAGGAAGCCGAGATCGCGCTGCAACGTTTCGAGCGTTCGCGCCCTGCCAGTTGGGCGGACAGTTCGAAAACTCCTCCTTCCCCAGCGCCGGGCCCGAACGAAGCTGCCGATTCGGCCGAATCGCCTCGCTTGCGCTTTGCCAAGTATGCCGGGCTCTGCTTTCTCAGCCCTTGGTCGACTGCGGCATTTCCCCTTCTCATCGGAGCCATGCTGGTCCAGAAGGGCTTCAAACTTTCCGACACGCTCTTCTATGTCGGCCTCTCTGCGTTTGGTCCGATCATCGGGACGCTCCTTGCCGCATTTGCCGTCGACCGCTTCGATCGGCGCCTCACATTGGCGGTCTGCGCGACAGTCATGCTGATATCCGGCATTGGCTTTGAAATTACCAATGCGCCGGGATGGTTGCTTGCAGCCACCACCAGTTTCTTCTTCTGCTCTGCGGTCTACTTGCCAATGCTGAACATCTACGGCGCCGAGCTTTTCAATACGCGCCTGCGCGCCTCTGCGGTTACCGGAGCATGGGCATTCAACCGGCTCGGCGCGGCGGCGGCACCGCTGCTGCTGGTGCCAATCTTGAGCAGCGGCGGTACCCTTCCGGTGATGGCACTGATTTGCGGCTCGCTGATTGCCGGTATCCTGCTGGTTGCAGTCTCAGCGCCCGGCCGCAGCCGGCTTTCCGTCACCTGAGAACCAGTCGCGCCCTCTTGCAAGCTGCCAGGCTGGGCCTCTTCATCACCAGAGCTGAGCGAACCAGCGCTACATGGCGCTCAGTCTTTCCCGTATCGCGTTCATCTGTTCGATCTCGCTGCGCTGGGAGCTTGAGATCTGCCCGCACAGCTTGACCAGTTCGGGGTCTTTCAAGCTGGCCTCGCGGCACATGAGAATGGCGCCGGAGTGGTGAGGCACCATCGATGCTACGAACTGCTTGTCGCCGATCACGCTCTGCTGCCGCGTGCCGGCAAGCGCCGCGACGAAGAGGATCGCAAGCCCGGCATACAGCACACCGTTCATCGCCTTGTTGCGGTACATCCCGCGCATCGTCGCGAGCATGATGATGCCCATGGGCGCAACCATGGTGAGCGCCATGTAGAACATGTTGAGGTTGTTGCGGAAGTCGCCCCAGCCGTCGATCATCGAAAACATGACGAAGTACATGACGACGAGGCTGAGCAGCATGTTCACTGCAAACATCGTGTAGTGGTGCGTGCCTCCGTGCCGGGAGGCCGGGTCTTGAGGGCCCATTTGTGCTCTCCTTGTGTCGCCGGAAACGGGCGAGGGGCGTGGTGAGCTTTTCATGTCATGCGCTTTGGCCCACGAGCGCGGCTCATTGGCTTGTCCGCCGGCATGTCTGGCTGCGGCACATTGTGCTTGCTCAACAAATCTCACAAAAAGCACTGTCCGGGTCCAGAGGAGCACACCACGTCCGAGACCAGACTGCGCCGTTGGCGCCCCGGCTTCTGTCAGCGGGATGCTGAAGCCGTGTAGGAATTAGCCCGACAATCCACTGCCTTGCCTCGGGCACGCGACTCGCTACGATTTGCCCATGCGAACACTCCCTCTTTCCAATGGCCGCGACATTCCGGTGCTAGGCCTCGGCACCTGGCGCATGGGCGAGGTGGCGAACCACCGCGCGGCGGAAGTGGCCGCGGTGCGCGAGGCCATCGCCATGGGCTACCGGTTGATCGACACCGCCGAGATGTACGGGGAGGGCGGCGCCGAAACGGTGCTTGGGCAAGCCCTGGCGGAGGCGCTGCGGGCCGGCGACGTGCGGCGCGACGAGCTCTTCATCGTCAGCAAGGTCTATCCGCACAACGCAAGCCGCCGCGGCACGCCCGAGGCCTGCGAGCGCAGCCTGAAGCGGCTGGGGCTCGACACGATCGACCTCTACCTGCTGCACTGGCGCGGCAGCCACTCGCTGCGCGAAACGGCCGATGCGATGCAGGCGCTGGTCGCCAGGGGGCGCATCAGCCACTGGGGCGTGAGCAACTTCGACACCGACGACATGGAAGATCTCGCGCAGGCCGTCGGCCCGGGCCCGGGCTGCGTGGCCAACCAGGTCTACCTTTCGCTGGGTGAACGCGGTCCGGAATTCAGCCTGTTGCCCTGGCTGCGCGAGCGCGGCATGCCGCTGATGGCCTACAGCCCGATCGACCAGGGAGCGCTTGCGTCCGATGAGGCACTGGGCGTGCTGGCTGCGCGCCTCGGTGTGACCGCCGCACAACTCGCCCTTGCGGCAGTGATCGCCAGGCCGGGTGTGGTTGCGATTCCGAAGGCGGTGCGCAGCGCGCACCTGCAAGAGAACCTTGCCGCTGCCCAACTGGAACTCGACGCGGCAACCCTTGCCGAGCTCGACCGCCTTCATCCGCCACCCCGGCGGAAGATGCCTCTGGCGATGATCTGAACCGACGAAGCGAAGGCTAGTGCGCTTCGGCCTGCTTGGCCGCGGCAATCACCGCCTGCTCGTCGTGCTTGGCACCATTGAGAAACAGGTTCAGCAGAACCGCGCTGATCGATGCCAGCAGAATGCCCGATTCGATCAGCGAGTGGATCGCATGCGGCATCCACTGCTTGAAGTTGGGTGCAATGAGCGGAATCATGCCAATGCCGATCGACACCGCGACGATCATTGCGTTGTGCCGGTTGCCCTTGAAGTCCACGCCCGAAAGAATGCGGATGCCGGTGGCGGCCACCATGCCGAACATCACCAGCCCCGCGCCGCCAAGCACCACCGTGGGCAGCGATTCGATCAGTGCCGCCATCTTGGGCAGCAGGCCGAGCACGACAAGGATCACGCCGCCGGCCACGCAGACGTAGCGGCTCTTCACGCCCGTGACGGCCACCAGCCCTACGTTCTGCGAAAAGCTGGTGTACGGAAAGGTGTTGAAGATGCCCCCGATGAGCGTACCCAGGCCGTCGGTGCGCAGGCCCTTGGCAAGCTCCTTCTGCGTGATCTTGCGGTCGGTCATTTCGCCGAGCGCGAGGAACATGCCCGTCGACTCGATCATCACCACGATCATGATGAGCGTCATCGTGAGAATCAGGATCGGGTCGAACTGCGGCATGCCGAAGTGAAAGGGCAGCACCACGTCCACCCAGGTCGCCTTGCCCACCTTCTCGTAGGTCATGAGGCCTGTGATCGAGGCCACCACCGCACCGATCACGATGCCCAGCAGCACCGAGATGTTGGCGATGAAACCCTTGGCGTACTTGACGATCAGCAGGATGGACACCAGCACCAGCGCCGCCACGCCGAAGCCGGAGAGGTCTGCGTACTTGGGGTTGGGCACTGTAGGCATGATGGCAAAGCCCTTGGGCACCGCCGGAATCGAACTGCCCGGCGACGTGACTTCCGCGAGCCACTTGGCGTACACCGGGTCCACCAGCGCGGGCGCCGTCGGCCCCACCGGATTGCCGAAGATCCAGTTGATGCCCACGCGCATCAGGCTGATGCCGATCACCGCGATGATGGTGCCTGTGACCACCGGCGGAAAGAAGCGGAGCATGCGGCTCACCAGCGGCGCGATCAGTATCGACACCACGCCCGCGCCGATGATGGCGCCGAACAGCAGCTGCGCGCCGTTCTGTCCGGGGTTGGCGTTGGCAATGGCCACCATGGGCGCGACCGACGCGAAGGTCACGCCCATCATCACGGGCAGCTTGATGCCGAACCACTGCGTGGCGCCCAGCGCCTGGATCAGCGTGGCAATGCCGCAGCAGAACAGGTCGGCCGAAATCAGCAGCGCGACCTCGTCGGGCGACAGCTTGAGCGCGCGCCCCACGATCAGCGGCACCGCGACGGCACCCGCATACATCACCAGCACATGCTGAAGGCCGAGGGCCGCGAGCTTGCCCGAAGGCAGCCGCTGGTCCACCGGATGAACTGTGTGAACAGGGGAAGAGGTCTCGGCCGTCATCGTGCATCTCCTGGCGAAGCAAGGGGAACATGCGTGGGCGGCGCGGGTTGGCGTGGCGTCCACAATGTGTGTACGCCAAACTGTATACAATTTATGCCGCAATCTGGATGCAGGAAAACCCGCACCGCGGCGGCTTGTTTTCTAGGCGAGCAGCGCCTTCACCAGGTCGAGCTGCCGGTCGGGCTTTTCGGTGCCCAGCTCCAGGCTGGCCTCGATGCGCTCCAGGTGGCCGGTCATGCAGGCCACGGCGCCTTCCACGTCGCCCTTGCGGCAGATGCGCAGAAACTCCGAGTGCTCGTCCGACGAGCAATGCGGGTCGTTCGACGAGTGGTAGAGCATGGCAATGAGCGAACTGCGCGCCACCAGCTCGCGCACCAGTTCGGCCAGGGTCTTGTTGCCCGTGGCCTCGGCCAGCGCCACATGAAAATCGCCCAGCACCTTTTCGCGCACGGTGCCCGTGGTGGTGGTCTGGCGCAGCGCCGTGCGCTCGAAGCGTATGTGCTGCTCCAGCACCTGGTAGTCGCGCGCGCGGGCGTTGGCAATGAACAGGCGCACCACTTCGCTTTCGAGAATGCGGCGCACCGCGAACACCTCGCGTGCCTCTTGCACCGTGGGCTGGCACACGAACGCACCCTTGTCGGGAATGATCTCGATGAGCTTGTCTTTCGACAGCATGAGCAGGGCCGCCCTGATCTTGGTGCGGCTCACCGAATACACGCGGCCCAGCGCTTCCTCGCGCAACCAGGTGCCGGGGGGCAGGCGCTTCTCGACGATGGCGGTGGCGATGTCCTGCGCGATGCTTTCGATGGAACTGCCCTTGTCTGCGGCAGGTGCGGCGTTCTCTGCCGCTGTGGTGGCCTCAGCGGCAGGGTTGGCAAGGGCGGATGATTGTTTGGAGCTGGCGCGGGGCATGCGGAGATTGTGGCCCAGCAAGGCCGCTGCCGAGCCCGGGCCGCCTGCTACCTGAGCAGGGTAAAACCCTCGAGCGCGCCCTTCATCGCCTTGGGCAGCGGGTGGGCCAGCTCGCCGCGCTTGCTGGTTTGCAGCTTCAGCGTCACCAGCGATTCGACGAGCTTGGTGCCAGCCGCCACGCCGTCGATCACCGGCACGCCGAGCAGCCCGCCGATGTGCTCGCACAGGTCAGTCATGCCGGCGCAGCCGAGCACGATGCAGTCGGAGCCGTCTTCCTCCAGCGCGCGGCGGCATTCGTCCACGATGCGCTCGCGTGCGTTGGAGCCGGGCTCTTCGAGTTCGAGCACCGGCAGTTCGCAGGCTCGCACGTTGGCGCAAAAGCGTTCCATGCCGTAGATCTCGGCCAGGTGCCAGGCCTGCCCCATGGTGCGGCCCAGCGTGGTCACCACGCTGAAGCGGCTGCCCACCATGCTGGCCAGGTGCATGGCGGCTTCGGCAATGCCCACCACCGGGCCGCGCGCCAGTTCGCGTGCGGCCTTCAGGCCCGGATCGCCGAAGCAGGCGATCACGTAGCCGTCGATGCCGTCGCGTTCGCCGGCCGCAATTTCCTGCAGCAAGCCGGGCACGGCCAGCGCCTCGTCATAGTGGCTCTCGATGGAGACCGGCCCCATGGCCGGGCTCACCGCGACGATTTCCGTGCCGGGCTGCGCCACCGCGCGGGCGCAGGCACCGATCTTCTCGGTCATGCTCCAGGTGGTGTTGGGGTTGATGATCTTGATGCGCACGGCGCGGCCCTTTCTTCTCTTCAGTGTTTCAAGTCTTGTTGCGGTTCAGCAGGGCATAGATGACAAAGCCCAGGCCCATGCCGATGAACCATGCATAGTTCGCGCCACCCCGCAGCGCGGGCACCATCACGCAAAGAATCGGCACCAGCGCGGACGGGATCATGGCTTGTATGGCCTTGGGGTTGTAGCCGCCGCTGTACCAGTACTCTCCCTTCGGACTCATGGTGTAGAGCGCGTCCACGTCGATGCGCTGCTTGCGCACGATGTAGTAGTCGGCAATCAAGATACCGAACAGCGGGCCGATGAACGAACCCAGCACGTCCAGCGTGTAGTGAATGACTTCGGGGCTGTTGTAGAGGTTCCACGGCGTGAGAAACACCGAACCCACCGCGGCGATCATGCCTCCCGTGCGCCAGCTGATGTGCTGCGGCGCCACGTTGGAGAAGTCGAACGCCGGCGACACGAAGTTGGCAACAATGTTGATGCCGATGGTGGCGATCATGAAAGTCAGCGCGCCCAGCACCACGGCGGTAGTGCTGTCGATCTTGCCCACGGTGTGCACCGGATCGGTGATCAGTTCACCGAACACCGGCAGCGTGGCGGCGGTGGTGATCACCGTCAGCAGCGAGAAGAACACGAAGTTGATCGGCAGGCCCCAGAAGTTGCCCTTCTTCACCGCGTCGAAGCTCTTGCCGTAGCGCGAGAAGTCGCCAAAGTTGAGCATCGGCCCGCTGAAGTAGCTCACCACCAGCGCAATGGCGGAGAGCATCACGGGCAGCGCGTCCCAGCCCTGGAACTTGATGCCGCCCAGGTTCAGGTCGATGTTGCGCCAGCCCGCCTTCCACACCAGCCAGCCGCAGAGAATGGCCATGACCACGTACACGGCCGGCCCAGCCCAGTCGATGAACTTGCGAATGGCTTCCATGCCGTGCCAGAACACGAAGGCCTGCAGCACCCACATGATCATGAACGCCACCCAGCCCAGCGTCGACAGGCCTGCGAAGCCGTGCTGCGCCACATCGGCATACGGCGCAAGGTTGGGGAACATGTGCAGTGCCAACACCATGAAGGCGGCCGATGCGAGGTACGTTTGCACGCCGTACCAGGCCACCGCAATCAGCCCGCGGATGATGGCCGGAATGTTGGCGCCCAGCACGCCGAACGAGGCGCGGCACACCACGGGGTAGGGCACGCCCGTCACCTGGCTGGGCTTGGCCACCAGGTTGCAGAAGAACTGCACGATCACGATGCCCACCAGCAGCGACACCAGCACCTGCCAGCTGGAGAGGCCCAGCGCAAACAGGCTGCCGGCCGTGATGTAGCCGCCCACGCTGTGCACGTCGGACATCCAGAACGCAAAGATGTTGTATTGGCCCCAGGTCTGCTTCTTGAGAGGGGCCAGGTCTTCGTTGGTCAGCCGCGGGTGGTAGCCCGGCTTGATCAGCGCGTTGGATTCGGCATGCGGCGCATGGCCGGCTTCGCTCGCCCCCGCGGGGGCCTGGCTGACAACTGTGCTCATGGTCTTTCCTCGTGCGAATGGTGGATTGAGGGACCGCTTTTCCGGCGCAAGTGGGGCGCCGTGGAATCGGGTGCGTTATTTGTATACAAAAACAGTGTGCAATCAACCCCATCCGGCAAATCATATATCCGTAGAATCCCTGAGATCCCGCCGCGCACGATCCGCTGCTGGAGGCCCGCAATCGCACATTTCGCGCCTTTCGAGGGGCCCGGTTCAGCATCGGCCCGGGCGGTGCCTTCTTTAGCATTGGACCGCCGCTTCCAGGATCTGGTGCGCTGACTACCTTGGCGCAGGCCCGTCAAGGCCGCGCCGCGAGCACCCGGGCCAGGGCGCGCGCAAGCTCGGCGCGCGAATAGGGCTTGCGCAGCAGCTCCCAGCTCGGCGGCGCCTCCCGGTCGGCATCGAGCAGTTCCGACGAGAAGCCCGACATGAGAAGAATTGCGAGCCGCGGAAAGCGCTGCTGCGCCTCGGCGGCTAACCGCGTTCCGCGCATGCCGGGGCCGAGCGCAATGTCGCTCAGCAGCACGTCGAAAGCGCCGGCGTCCGATTCCATCTGCACAAGGGCCTGCTCGGCGTTCTCCGCTGCCACCACGTCGCAACCGAGCGTGGCCAGAAACGCGTGGACCACCTTACGCACTTCGGCGTCGTCCTCGACGAGCATCACGCGCAGCCCTGCGGGAAGTGCCTGCTCGCCGTCGTCGTCGGGCGCGGCGAGTGGCGCCGCGTCGTAAAGCTGGGGCAGGTAGAGCGTTACCGTGGTGCCCGCGCCCGGCTGGGTCGCGATGGCAATGGCGCCCTTCGATTGCTTCACGAACCCGTACACCGTGCTCAGGCCAAGGCCCGTGCCGCGGCCGGCTTCCTTGGTGGTGAAGAACGGCTCGAACGCGCGCTCCTTCACTTCCTCGGTCATGCCGGTGCCGCTGTCTGCAACCGAAATTGCAACGAAGCTGCCATGTTCGCCGGCATCGCCCAGTTCATTGAGCACTTCGCGCGGCAGTGCGGTGCAGGCCTCTGCGTGAAAGTGCAGTGTGCCGCCCTCGGGCATGGCGTCGCGTGCGTTGATGGCAATGTTCAGCAGTGCCGATTCGAGCTGCCCCGGGTCGGCAAGCACGGGCGGGCAATCCGGCGCGGCGTCGATGGCAATGCCGATGCGCTGGTCGAGTGTGCGCCGCAGCATGTCGGCCAGCGAATGCAGCATGGCATGCGTGTCCACGGCGTTGGGCTGCAGCATTTGCCGGCGCGAAAACGCCAGCAGCTTGCCCGTGAGTTCGGCGCCGCGCCGCGAGGCCCGTGCCGCAGCCCCCACCAGCTGCTGCGCATAGGCGTCTTGCGCAATGGCGGGCAGCTCTTCGAGCACCTGCAGGTTGCCCTGGATGACCGTGAGCAGGTTGTTGAAGTCGTGCGCGATGCCGCCTGTGAGCTGGCCGACGCTTTCGAGCCGCTGGGCGTGGCTGAGCGCCTCTTCGGTCTGCACCCGCTGAAGGCTGGTGGCCAGCAGGTTCGAGAGCGATTCCAGAAACCGCAGCTCCTCGTCGCCAAAGCGCTTGGCCTGGCGCGAGTGCACGGTCAGCACGCCGATGAAGCGACCCCGGTCGTAGAAGGGCACGGCCAGTGCGCTGACCAGGCCGGCATCAAGGTAGGCCCGCGGCACGGCGAAGCGGCGCTCCTTGCCGTAGTCGGGCACCTCCACCGGTTGCCCCTCGGCAAACACGAAGCCGGGCGGCGTGTTCGCATGGCTTGCAATGCGCGCGCCGATTTCTTCGCCGGGCACCAGGCCCACGCCGCTCGCCACGCGGAATTCGAGGCGGCTGCTTTCCAGCAGCAGCACCACGGCCACCTCGACCTCCAGCGCTTCCGCCGCAATGGTGGGCACGTGGTCGAGCATCACCTGCGGGTCGCGCGTGTCCACCGCCAGGCGGCCCAACTGGGCGAGGTAGTCGCTGTAGCGCGCCCGCTGCAGTGCCTGCTTCACGCGCGGGTAGGCGCCAATGTCGCGGATGGCGGCCACCACAAACGGCAGGCCGTGGCTTTGCAGCGGACTGAGCGCGATCTCCACCATGACCTCGCTGCCGTCCTTGCGCTTGGCCACGAGCTCCATCTGCGTGCCCATGGGCCGCGCGCGGGGTGCCCGGCCATAGGCTTCGCGGTAGGCGGCATGGCGCGGGCGGATGCTGTCGGGCACCAGGGCGTCAACGTTCAGGCCCACCAACTCGTCCACCGCAAAGCCGAGCAGGCTGGCTGCGGATGGGTTGGCCAGCACGATGCCGCCGGCCTGGTCGACAAGCAGCAGGGCATCGGGATAGGCGATGAAGAGCGACCGGAAGACGCTGCTCTCTTCTATGCCGGAAGGCAGCCCCTGCAAGGCGGCAAGCGCCGGCTCGGCAACCTTGGGCGGCGACGGCAAATCAGGCGAGGTCATGCGCTCGGCTCAGCCGTGGGTGACCGGCGGAACCAGGATGTAGCCCGCGCCGCGCACCGACTTGATGATCTGCGGATCGTCGGGGTCGGCTTCGATCTTCTTGCGCAGCCGGCCGACCTGCACGTCGATGGTGCGGTCGAAGGGAGCAGCTTCGCGCCCGCGCGTCTGCTCGAGCAGGAAGTCGCGCGACAGCACACGCCCCGGGTGCCGGGCAAAGGCGCGCAGCAGGTCGAATTCACCGCCGGTGAGCGGCACGCTTTGTCCCTGCGGGTTGGCAAGGCTGCGCGCCGCAAGATCGAGCTGCCAGCCGGCAAAACGCAGCCGGTCGGGTGCAGCAGGCGGAGCAGCCAGTGCCGGAGCGGCGGTTGCAACAACAGGGCCGCCCTCGGGCGCCAGGCGCCTGAGCACGGCCTTGACCCGCGCCACCAGCTCGCGCAGATCGAACGGCTTGGTCACGTAGTCGTCGGCGCCCACTTCCAGGCCGACGACCTTGTCCACCGCGTCGCCGCGGCCGGTGACGATGACGAGCCCGCAGCGCCAGTTTTCGCGCATGCGGCGGGCAATGGAAAAGCCGTCTTCGCCGGGCAGGCCCAGGTCGAGCAGGACGAGGTCGGCCGGATCGCTGCCCATCAGCTTCATGAGCGAGGCGCCGTCGTGCAGCTGCGTCACGCGAAAGCCGTGGCTTTGAAGGTAGTCGGCCAGCAGCTGGGTGATGTCGACTTCGTCGTCGAGGACCGCGATGTGAAAGGCGGATTTCATTCGGGGAAAGCTCGCTTTCAAGGCGCGAGTGCCATGGCATTGTTGGGGGCCGCACAAGCGTAGCACGCCCCGCCGTCGCCAAGGGAGCGGATCAGTGCGCGGTCACTCCGCCTCGACCGGGGCCAGCATGGTTCCGCGGCAGTTGGGCGAGCCGCAATGGCAGGGGTATTTGGAGGCCGGCGAGCCGTCGTCGGCGGTGAGCGAATAGTCGATGAACAGCTCGTCGCCCGCATCCACCGGCACGATGGTCTGGAACTTCAGCACCAGCTCGCCCGCGTCGTCGTACTCTTCGACCGCCTCGCAGTTGGGGTCGCAGGCATGGTTGAGGTGGCGCGTGCCGTTGCCGCCCTTGCCGCCGTCGATCGTCTCGTGGTTGGAGAGGGTGAACAGGTAGGTGAGCTGGTCGTTCCACGCGCCGGCGGCGATCTCCTGCTGCGTGTAGCGCCGGCCTTCGTAGAGCCCGAGGAACGCAGAGGCGGGCAAGTCGCGCGTTGCAAAGGCGCCGAGCCCGTGCACTCCGCTGGGCCCGACGCGGATGAACGGCGTGGACGAGGTTTGCTTGCGGCGTTTCATGGGCCCAAGTGTGCACCAGCCACCTTGCTCAGGGCTTGCGTTCCTCCTCGCGCTCTTCATCGGCTTGCGCCTGGAACATGCGCGTGAAGTCGCAGCACGCCTGCGCCAGCATCACGATCGACGAGGTGAGCGCGCTGCGGTGCTCGCCCTTGTGCATGGCCACGTAGTGCACCGCGGGCAGGGCGGGCACCACGTCGATCACGGCGAGCATGCCGGCCGAAACCAGCGGGTCGAGGCACTGGCGCGGCAGGTAGCTCACGCCCAGGCCCGACACAGTGAGCCCGGTCAGCGCCACGAGGTTGCTCACCACGATGGTGTCGGAAGGCTGCACGCCCTGGTCCTTCATCCAGGCGTCGTAGGCGCGGCCCGTGCCCGAGTTGCTGCCTTGCACCAGCATGCGGTGCCGGGCGAGCTCGTGCAGCCGCACGGTGCTGGTAGCGGCCACCACGCCCGGCTTGCACATCCAGGCGCTTTGCACCTTGCCGATGGCCTTGCTCTGCATGCGCGAATCGGCAAAGGTGTCGGGCACGATCACCAGGTCGAGTTCGTCCGCCAGCAGCTTGTCGCGCAGCTGCAGGCTGTCGTCCACGTCGGGCTCGAGAATGACCTTGGGATAGTGCCGCTGGATCAGCCCCACCAGCCGGGGCAGCCAGGTCATCGCGGTGAGCTCCGTCACGCCGATGCGCAGCCGCCGCTCCACCACGCCTGGCTTGCTGAACTGCTCGACAGCGGCATCGCGCTGCTCGAGCAGCCGGGCCGCAAGCACGAACATCTCTTCGCCTTTTTCAGTCAGCCGAGCGGTGCGCTGGGTGCGGTCGAAAAGCTCGGTGTCGAACAGCAGCTCGAGTTCATGCACCCGCTTGGACACGGCCGATTGCGACGTGTGAAGCTGGTTGGCGGCCTGCGCAAAGCCGCCAAGCTTGGCGATCCAGTACAGGGCCTCGAGTTGCTTGAAGGTCATCACGGTGCGTCGGGCTCCTGAAATGAATACTTTTATTCATGTAATTCAATCACAAAAAATCGCTTTTGGAAATTTGAAGCCGCGCCGAAGATTCGCACCGTGCTGCCCCGTGTACTTCCTGCTTCATCTTCAAAGGAACATTCCATGAACTTCAAACTGTCCCTCGTGCTTGGCGCCGGCATCGCGCTGGCCTGCGGTGCCGCGACGGCGCAAGAAAGCCCGACGCTGCGCAAGATCAAGGAAAGCGGCACCGTGCAGATCGGCAGCCGCGACACGCAGATTCCGTTCTCCTACAAGACGGGTGCAGAGAGCGCGCCCATCGGCTTCACCAATGAAATTTGCCTGAAGGTGGTCGACGCCATCAAGGCCAAGCTGGGCATGCAGAAGATCGACGTTCGCTACACGCTGCTCAACTCCACCAACCGCATTCCGCTGGTGCAGAACGGCACGGTCGACCTTGACTGCGCGACCACCACCAACACCGTGCAGCGACAGCAGCAGGTCGACTTTGCGCCGAGCCATTTCGTCACCAACATCACCGCCGCCGTAAAGAAGAACTCGGGCATCAACTCGATTGCCGACCTGCAGGGCAAGACCGTGGCCACCGTGGCCGGCAGCACCTCGATGCAGTTGCTGCGCGGCTTTCGCAAGACCGAGAACATCGAGGTGCAGGAGATCGCGGGCAAGGACACGGCTGATGCCTTCCTGCTGCTGGCGAGCGACCGCGCCGTGGCCTACGTGCTCGACGACGTGCAGCTCGCCGGCCTCATTGCCAACCAGCCCAACGCCTCCGACTACAAGTTGCTCAAGGACGTGCTGCGGCAGGAGCCCTACGGCATCATGATGCGCAAGGACGACCCCGAGTTCAAGGCCATCGTCGACCAGGCCGTGACAGAGATGATGAAGTCGGGCGCCATCGACAAGCTCTACGCCAAGTGGTTCATGTCGCCCATTCCGCCGCGCAACGTGAACCTGAATTTCCCGATGTCCGACGCCGTGCGCGAGGCCTACAAGAACCCGAACAACAAGGGCGTTTGAGGATGCCGGCCACCACCAAACACCATGCCAACGGGCTGGCGTTTCCCGATGCGCTCATGCGCGCGGTGAAGCAGCGCTTTCTCAACGTCGACCACGACCACCACGGGCGCGAGCGGCTCTATTTCGACAATGCGGGCGGTTCGTTCCGGTTGAAGGCGGCCGTGGAGCGGTTTGCGCAGGTCGATGCGATTCCCGACAACGCGGAGCGCATCCACGCCGCCGCCGTCGAACTGCAGCAGATCCAGGCTCGCGGCACGGACGACCTGCGCACCATCTTCAACGCCCGCGGCGGCAGTGTGTATGCGTCGTTGACCGCATCGGGCGCCATGTTCGACATGGTGCGCGCGGTGGCCGAGAACGTGCCGGGAACGAACATGGTCACCACCGTGCTCGAGCATCCCTCGTCGTTCGACGCGATGAGCCTCTATGCGCAAAAGGCCGGCCGCGAACTTCGGGTGGCCCGGAGCAACCCCGAGACCGGCGGTGTCGATGCCGACGAGATCGTGCGGCTGGTGGACAAGGAAACCTGCCTGCTCAACGTCATCTACGCATCGAACATCTCGGGCGCCAAGCTCGAACTGGCGCAGATCGTGCGGCGCGCGAGGGAGATCAAGCCCGATCTCTACATCGTGGTGGACGCCGTGCAGCATGCGCCGCACGGGCTGATCGACCTGCAGAAGACGCCTGTGGATGGCATCAACATGGCGCCGTACAAGTTCTTCGGTTGCCGGGGCTCGGGCTTGTCGTGGGTGTCGGACCGCGCGGCGCTGCTGCCGCACCACAAGCTCGCGGGCAAGAAGCCCGACTTCTGGGACTTGGGCAGTTCGGCCCCATGGCAGTTTGCCGTGGTCACCGAGATCGTGGACTACGTGTGCTGGCTCGGCGGCCATTTTTCGGATGCCACCGAGCGGCGGGCGCTGTTCGAAGCGGGCATCGCGCACATCGAGTTGCACGAGCGGGCCTTGCTCGCGGCGCTGCTCGACGGCCGCGGCGAGGCCACGGGCCTGCGCAATATAGAAGGCGTGACGGTCTTCCTCGACCATCCGGACCTGACGAAGCGCGACCTCATCATCGGCATCGGCTTCGATCACCTGGATTGCACGCAGGCCGTGGTGGAGTACGGCAAGCGCGGCGTGACGGTTTACGAGCGCGTGGCAAGCAGCATCTACTCCAAGCGCATGCTCGACTCCTTCGGGCTCGAGGGCACGGTGCGCGTCTCACCGCTGCACTGCAACTCGCTGGCGGACATGGAGAAGTTTCTCCATGTGACGCAAGAGATTGCCCTCAGCGCGAAAGGGCGGAGGACAGGAACCGCCGGATGACGGGAACCACCTGCTCGAGGTGCGTCTCGAGCAGCCAGTGCCCGCCGTCGGTCAGCACCAGCTCGGCTTTCGGAATGTCGCGCAGGTAGGCACGCGCGGAAGCCTCGGGCATGTAGCCGTCGTTCGGCCCCCAGACGATGAGCGCGGGCGGCTGGTGTTCGCGCAGATAGGCCTGGTAGCGCGGAAACCACTCGAGGTTCTGCTTCAGGCCTTCCATCAGCTTGAGCGACAGCTTGCGGCGCGGCGGCGTGTTCATCAGCGGCCAATGCAGCTTCCACAGGTCGGGTGGAATCTGCGCGGCCTGCGCTTCGGACACCTCGCCGACGAACTCGGCGCGAAAGCCTTCTTCGCTCACCGCCTCTTCGAGCACCGCCCGGTTCTTTGCCGACGGATCGCGCCAGAACTCCTGGATGGCCTTGTACTTGGGGCCGAGCGTGTCTTCGTAGATGTCGCCGTTCTGGATGATGAGCGCGGCCACGCGCTCAGGGCGCCGAATGGCCAGGCGCAGGCCAATCTGCGAACCGTAGTCGTGCAGGTACAGGCCGTACCTGCCGATCTCCAGTTTGTCGCAGAAGGCCTCGAGAAAGCCCGCATAGGCATCGAAGTCGAAGCCGAAGGCATCGGCCGGCGGTGTGCCGCTCAGGCCAAAGCCGGGATAGTCCGGCGAGACCAGTCGCCACTTGTCGGCCAGGGCCGGCATGAGCCGGCGGTACTGGAAAGACGAGCACGGATAGCCGTGTGGCAGCAGCAGCACCGGCGCATCGCGCGGCCCGGCTTCGCGGTAGAAGATCTGCATCCCGTCGACATCGATGAAGCGATGCGAGACCGCATGCGCGTCGGCGGGCAGGGCGGACATGGAGGAACTGCGTTCGGTCATGCGCCCCATGCTGCGCGCCGGTGCCTGCTGGTGGGTGTAGGTGGCCGCTGATGCGCTGCGTCGGACGGCCGCAACGCAGGCCGGTGGGCAGGTGACCCCGCCCGGAGGCTCAGGCCAGCAGGTCGCTCAGCGTGCGCGCAATCACCTTGGTGGCGCGGCGCAGGTCTTCGAGCACCACGCGTTCATCGCTGCGCTTGGCATGCGACTCGAGCACCGTGCGCGGGCCGGCGCCGTAGATCACGCCCGGAATGCCCGCCTCGCCATAAAGGCGCACGTCGGTGTAAAGGGGCGTGCCCATGGCCTTGATCGGTTCGCCGAACACGTCTTGGCCGTGCTTCTGGATCGCATCGACCAGCGGCTTGTTGCCCGCGAGCGGCTTCATCGAATTGGCGAGCAGCAGGCGCTTGATTTCGACCGTGATGCCGGCGCTCTCCGCGGCTGCATCCGCAATCACCTTGCGGATCGTGGCTTCGACCTCGACCGGGTTCTCTTCGGGGATCATGCGGCGGTCGAGCTTGAACACCACCTTGCCGGGCACCACATTGGTGTTGGTGCCGCCTTCGATGCGGCCCACATTGAGGTACGGGTGCGTGATGCCCTCGACCTTCGATGTCACTTGCTGGTAGAGCGTGTTCTGCGCATAGAGCGCGTTGAGGATCTTCACCGCGCCCTGCAGCGCATCGACGCCGGTGGTCGGAATGGCCGCATGCGCCATCTTGCCGTGCACCGTCACTTCCATCTGCAGGCAGCCGTTGTGCGCGGTCACAACTTCGTAGCTGAAGCCCGCGGCAATCATCAGGTCGGGCTTGGTGAGCCCCTGCTTGAGCAGCCAGCCCGGGCCGAGAATGCCGCCGAACTCTTCGTCGTAGGTGAAGTGCAGCTCGACGCTGCCCTTGGTCGGCTTGGCCACGGCTTCGAGCGCGCGCAGCGCGAAGGTAAAGCTCGCGAAGTCGCTCTTGCTCACCGCGGCGGCTCGGCCGTAGAGGCTGCCGTCGGCAATTTCGCCGCCGTACGGGTCATGCGTCCAGCCTTCGCCCGGCGGAACCACGTCGCCGTGCGCATTGAGGGCCACGGTGCGGCCGCCGGCGCCGTAGGGGCGGCGCACGATCAGGTTGGTGATCGACTCGAGGCCGTAGTCCTTCACCTCTTGCTCGGGCACGGCGTGTTTCTCGGCATCGAGCCCGAAGTCCTTCAGTAGCTCGGCGGTGCGCTCGGCGTGCGGTGCGTTGTTGCCGGGCGGGGTGTCGGTGGGCACGCGCACCAGTTGCTGCAGGAACTGCACCTCTTCGTCGAAGTGTGCGTCGATCCAGGCGTCGAGCTTGGCGTAGTCGGTCATGTGTTTTCTTTTCAGTGAGCTTGTTCGACGGCGAGGTTGTTGAGCAGATGCTGGAAGGCCTCGACCGCGAGCTGAATGTCGTCGTTGGTGCTCGATTCGAGCGGGTTGTGGCTGATGCCCGAGTTGATGCCGCGCACGAAGAGCATGGCCTGCGGCATCACCTCGTGCAGCTTCATGGCGTCGTGGCCGGCGCCGCTGGGCATGCGGAAGAGCGGAATGCCGAGGGCATCGACCGCCTTTTCCCAGCGCTGCTGCCATGCGGGGGCGCTCGGTGCGGCGGAGGCCCGCATGCTTTCCTCGATTTCATAGCGCACACCGCGGCGTTCGCAGATGGCCTTGAGTTCGGCGAGCACGTCGGCGGTCAGCGCATCGCGCTGCGCATTGTTCGGTGCGCGCAGGTCGAGGCTGAACTTGCAGCGCCCCGGCACCACGTTGATCGAGCCGCTGGGCACTTCGAGCATGCCCACGGTGCCGACCGAATCACCGTCTTTCGCGGCGCGCTGCTCGGTGTAGAGAATGAGTTCTGCCACCGCGGCGGCCGCGTCGCGGCGGCGATCCATGGGCGTGGTGCCGGCATGGCTGGCCGTGCCGATGATCTCGCCCACGTAGCGCACGCCGCCGTTGATGGCCGTGACGATGCCCAGCGGCAGGTCGAGCTCGGTGAGCACCGGGCCTTGCTCGATATGCACTTCGACAAAGCCGAGATACCGCACCGGGTCGCGCTGGATCTTCGGAATGTCGGCCTCGTCCAGCCCCGCATGCTTCATGGCTTCGCGCATGGTGATGCCGTCGGCGTCCTTCTGGTCAAGCCAGCGCGGATCGAAGTGGCCGATGAGCGCGCCCGACCCCAGGAAGGTGGCCTTGTACCGCTGGCCTTCTTCCTCGGCAAAGCCCACCACCTCGAAGGCGAAGGGCAGGCGCCTGCCCTGGCGCTTGAGTTCGCGCACGCAGGCCATCGGCACGAAGATGCCCAGGCGCCCGTCGTACTTGCCGCCGTTGCGCACGGTGTCGTAATGCGAACCGGTGAGCAGCGTCTTGGCATCGGGCGTTGCACCTTCGTACCGGCCGACCACATTGCCGACCGCATCGATGTGCACGGAGTCGAAGCCGCAATCGCGCATCCAGCTCGAAATCTGCTGCGCGCAGGCGCGGTGCGCATCGGTCAGGTAGGTCACGGTGAGCTGGCCTTTTTCGGCGTAGCCCGGGTCGGTGTGCGCCGAGAGCGTTTCGTGCCAGTCCCACACGTCGTTGCCGAGCGAGATGTCGGCGCCGAACTTGTCGTCCAGGCGAATCTCGGCAATGCGGTGGATGTTGCGCAGCGCTTCGCCAAGCTCGAATTCAGGGTGATTGAACAGCCGGCGCTCGAAGGTGTCGATGATCTCGCGCTTCGAAAGACCCGTGCCGCGCGGCCCGCGCACCGCAAGAATGAAGGGAAAGCCGAACTTCGCGTTGTAGTCGGCGTTGAGCTTCTGGATCTTCGCGAATTCTTCGGGTGTGCAGTCGGTGAGGCCGGCCTTGCTCTGCTCGTTGGTCGATTCGGCCGTGAGCGTCTTGCTGATCATGGCCTTGCCTGCAAGCTCGGGGTGGGCGCGAATGAGTCCGATCTTTTCGTCGGCCGACGAGGCGGCCAATGCCTGCACCAGTGCATGCTTCAGATGCGCGAGCGAGCGGAAGGGGCGCGCGGCGAGTGCACGCTGCGCAATCCAGGGCGAATGCTCGTAGATGCCGTCGAGCAGGGCCACGGCTTCGGCCGGTACGGCCGCGTTGAGTTGGGCAATGGTGAGGCTCATGGTCAGCTTCCTGAGGCGGCAGATTCGAAGGGATGCGTCTGCTTCCAGTGGCGCGCGATATCGACGCGCCGGCAGACCCACACGCGGTCGTGCTGGCTAATGTGGTCGAGAAAGCGCTGCAGCGCGGTAATGCGGCCGGGCCGCCCGAGCAGCCGGCAGTGCATGCCGATGCTCATCATCTTGGGGCTGTTGTCGCCGGCGGGGTCGCCTTCGGCATAGAGCGCGTCGAAGGTGTCCTTCATGTACTGGAAGAACGGGTCGGCGTGCGAGTAGCCCTGCGGCAGCGCAAAGCGCATGTCGTTGCAGTCGAGCGTGTAAGGCACGATGAGCTGCGGCACCACGCTGCCGTCGGTCTTTTGCACCTTCATCCAGAAGGGCAGGTCGTCGCCGTAGTAGTCGCTGTCGTATTCGAAACCGCCGTAGTCGGCCACCAGGCGCCGGGTGCGCGGGCTGTCGCGGCCGGTGTACCAGCCCAGGGCGCGCTCGCCCGTCAGCTTTTCGATGGCTTCCATGCCCAGGCGCATGTGCTCGCGCTCGGTGGCTTCGTCCAGGTTCTGGTAATGAATCCAGCGCCAGCCGTGGCAGGCGATTTCATGGCCCAGTTCCTTGAAGGCGGCGGTGAGCTCGGGGTAGCGCTCGAGCGCCATGCCCACGCCGAACACCGTGAGCGGCAGGCCGCGCTTTTCGAACTCGCGCAGGATGCGCCACACGCCGGCACGCGAGCCGTATTCGTAGATGCCTTCCATGCTGATGTGCCGGTCGGGAAAGCTGGCCGGGTTGAACATCTCGGAAAGGAACTGCTCGGAGCCCGCGTCGCCATGCAGCGTGGCGTTCTCGCCGCCCTCTTCGTAGTTGAGGACGAACTGCACCGCAATGCGCGCGCCGCCGGGCCATTGGGCATGCGGCGGGTTACGGCCGTAGCCGACGAGGTCGCGCGGGTAGGTCAGGGTGGTGTCGTAGACGGTCATGGAATGTTCAGGACAGTGCAAGCGAGATGTCGTTGGTCGGAACCTTGCGGTCGAACGTGAGGTTGGCCTCGACGTGTTCCAAGTGTTCGGTCATGAGGCGCACGGCGCGCTCTTCGTCGCGTGCGGCCAGCGCCTTCACGATGTCGGCGTGCTCGTCGTTGGAGTGCTCGGCCGCGCTGGTGCTCTGGTACATGAGCGTGATGAGCGCGCAGCGCGAGATCAGCTCGCCGAGAATTTGCGCCAGCACCTGGTTGCCCATGAGTTCGGCCATGCGTACGTGAAAGTCGCCCAGCAACTCGGTGCGGCCCGAAATGTCTTCGCCCGACACGGCGGACTTTTCGAGCGCCACGTGTTCCTTCAGCGCCTTGATTTTTGCGGGCGTGACGGTGCGCACGAACTCGCGCGTCATCTCGGCCTCGAGCATGCGGCGCACCGCGAACACCTGGCGCGCCTCATCGACAGCCGGTGCCGCCACGAAGGCGCCGCGCGCGGGCTCGAGGCGGATGAGCTTGTTTTGCGACAGCTGGAACAAGGCCTGGCGCACCAGCGTGCGCGACACACCGAAGTGGTCGGCCAGCTTTTGCTCGGCCAGCTTGGTGCCGGGCTGCAGCCGGTGCTCGACGATGGCCTTGGTGAGCGCGTCGACGATCGAACGGGTGGTGGAGGACTCCATGTTTTTCATGATAGACCCAAAGCCGGTAACTGTATACACTTTTGTCCACCGGAATTTCCCGCCCCGACCGGAACATCAAGGTTCCATCATTGAAGGAGCGCCCCATGGGCCTGAGCACCCACGTACTCGACACAATGCACGGCGGCCCCGCCGCCGGCATGGAGGTGGTGCTGTACACCACCCAAGGCGACACCGCAACGCTGGTGAAGCGGTTCACGCTGAATTCGGACGGCCGCAGCGACGGGCCGCTTTACGACAACGACTCGCTCAAGGCCGGCACCTACCGGCTGGTGTTCGACGTGGCGGGTTATTTCAAGGCGCGCGGCGTGAAGCTGCCCGAGCCCAATTTCCTGAACAAGGTCTCGCTGGACTTCGGCGTGGCGCACACCGATCAGCACTACCACGTGCCGCTGCTCGTGAGCCCGTGGAGCTACTCCACGTACCGCGGCTCCTGAGGGTCAGTCGCCTTGCAGCTGCCCTTCAGTGAGCGTGTCGAGCTGGAAGCGCCCGCTCTTGTCCCACAGCCAAGTGTCGGTCCACGTGACCGCACCGAGGCGCGTGGCCGCAGGGAAGGGCGCGGCCTGCAGCACGAAGCGTTCGATCTCGGCGATGACCTCGGGCGCATGCTTGGGCGCACGCATCCAATGCAGCGACACCACCTTGCCGCCGGCATCGAGGTTGACCTGCAGCGTGCCGACGGCGTACAGCAGGGGCGGCAACTGGCCGCTGTAGATGCGCGACCTGTTGGCTTCGTAGATGTGGCGCGCGGCGTCGCGGCGGTACTCGCGCGCGGTGGCCGCATTCGATGCGCGGGGCGCGGCGCCAGCCCCGCCGCGATCGGTCTTGACGTCGCTCAACTGTCCCGGAACAGTGCCGGTGCTCCCGCAGCCGGCAAGCCAGAGAGCGCAAGAAAGAACGGATGCCGCCAAGGCAAGGCGACGGGGCGTAAGCTGACGATTCATCGCCGGGTTTATACCGTGAGTCTCGTGCAACCCCGCAACCGAAGGTATCGGAAATGAACGGCATGGTCGATCAGTTGCTGGCGCGCCTTGTGCGCGAAGACGCGGTGCTGGTGCGCGTCGAATCGACCCAAGGATCGGCGCCGCGCGAAGCCGGCACCTGGATGGCGGTGTGGGCCGAGGGCCTCACGGGCACCATCGGCGGGGGGCAGCTCGAGTTCCAGGCCACGCAGGAAGCGCGCGAACTGCTCGCGGGGCGGCGCGCCATCGACGGCGTCGAGCGCTACCCGCTCGGCCCGAGCCTGGGCCAGTGCTGCGGCGGCGTGGTGTTTCTCTCGTACCGGCGCATCACGGCCGCCGACGCGCCGGCGCTGCAACGCGACCTGGTCGCGCAACTCAAGCCCGTGGCGCTGTTCGGCGGCGGCCACGTGGGCGCGGCGCTCGCGCGGCTGCTGGCCAGCCTGCCGTTTACCGTGCGCTGGATCGACAGCCGCGACGGCGTGTTCCCCGACGCGCTGCTGGCGCAGATCGACACCGAGCACTCCGAGCCCGTGCAGGACGCCGTGGCCGCCCTCGCACCGGGCAGCCGCGTGCTGATCATGAGCTTCAGCCATGCCGAAGACCTGGACATCGTCATCGCCTGCCTCAAGCGCTTGCGCGAGCGCGGCGACCTTCCGTACATCGGCCTGATCGGCAGCAAGACCAAGTGGGCCACCTTCAGCCACAGGCTCGAGGCACGGGGCTTCACGCCTGACGAGTTTGCCCGCATCACCTGCCCGATCGGCGTGCCCGGCATCACGGGCAAGGAGCCGGAAGTGATCGCCGTAGCGGTGGCGGCACAGTTGTTGCAATCGCTGGGTTGAACAGGGTTTTCCCGGCGGCAACGCCTTCAAAAAAGCAACCCGCCACTTGCCAAAACTGTATACACTTTCGGTCCACAACAAGCCGCAGCGGAGCGAGGCCCATTTCATGGAGCCTGCGTTCGCGGCACTTTCTCTGCTTACAGCGCCCGCAGTGGTGAGCAGGCTGAAGAAACCCCTTTGCGGCGCCCCCACGCGCCCAGGGGGTTGAGAGAGAGCACCCACACATGGAAAGCTATTACCTCGACTGGGCCAACCTGCTGCTGCGCTGGGTCCACGTCATCACCGCCATTGCCTGGATCGGCGCCTCCTTCTACTTCGTGATGCTGGACAACAGCCTCGAGAAGCCGCAAGACCAGGAGTCGCTCGACAAAGGCGTGGGCGGCGAGCAGTGGGCCGTGCACGGCGGGGGCTTCTACAACATGCAGAAGTACGCGCTGGCGCCCAAGAAGCTGCCGGACCATCTGCACTGGTCGTACTGGGAGAGCTACAGCACATGGATCACGGGCTTTGCGCTCTTCACCATGTCGTACCTGTGGAATGCCAGCACCTACCTGATCGACAAGTCGAAGATGGACTGGCAGCCCGGCGCCGCCATCGGCGTGGCACTGGCCTTCTTCGTCGTGTTCTGGATGGTGTACGACGGCATCTGCCAGATCTTCGGCCGCCGCAAGAACGGCGACACCATCGTGGGCGTGCTGATCGCCATCTTCATCGTCTTCGCAACCTGGCTAGCCTGCCAGTGGTTCGCGGGCCGCGCGGCCTTTTTGCTGGTGGGCGCCATGATGGCCACCACGATGAGCGGCAACGTCTTCTTCTGGATCATTCCGGGCCAGCGCAAGAACGTGCAGGCACTGCGCGAAGGCCGGCCGGTCGATCCGGTGCACGGCCAGCGCGGCAAGCAGCGCAGCGTGCACAACACCTACTTCACGCTGCCGGTGCTGTTTGCCATGCTGAGCAACCACTACAGCTTTACCTACACGCACAAGTACAACTGGATCGTGCTGCTGCTCATCATGCTGGGCGGCGCGGCCATTCGCCAGTTCTTCGTGGTGCGGCATCGCTTCAAGCTCGGCAACGCGGGCAACCCGCTGCCTTATGCGCTCATCGGCATCGTGGTGCTGGGGCTCACCATCGTGTGGATGAAGCCCGAGCCGGCCGCGGCGCCCGCGGCTGCCGCAGCAGCGCCCGCCGTGGCGTTCAAGGACGTGCAGAAGGTGCTCGAGCAGCGCTGCTTCATGTGCCACGGCGCCGCCGTGCAAATGAAGAACGTGCGCGTCGACACGCCCGACCAGGTGGCGGCGCATGCCCAGGCCATCTACCAGCAGGTGGTGGTCACCAAGATCATGCCGATGAACAACACAACAGGCATGACGGATGAAGAGCGCGCGTTGATCGGCCGGTGGTTCCAGGCGGGCGCCAAGACCAACTAGGTAGAGAGACAGAAGAGATAGACCGCGGTCAAGAGAGCCGGCCGCCGTTCGCCGCACAATTGCCGGATGGAGACAAAGCAAGCCATGACCGCATCGAGCCCTTCTTTCGGCCCCACCCCCGATCCGCGCGAAGCACCGCGCGCCTTCCTCGAACATCTCTACCGCGTGGCGGTGGACCGCGCATTGCCGCTTTCCACCCTGGGTGCCCATCTGCCGAAGCCGCCCAGGGGCCGCACGCTGGTGCTCGGCGCGGGCAAGGCGGGCGGCTCGATGGTGCAGGCGCTCGAAGCCCTGTGGCCGGCCGACGCGCCGCTGTCGGGCCTGGTCGTCACGCGCTACGACCACATTCCGCCGCGGCCCGAAGGCGTGGCCCAGCGCATCGAACTCGTCGAGGCGGCGCATCCTGTGCCCGATGCGGCGGGGCAGCAGGCGGCCGAGCGCATCCTCGCGCTCACGCAAGGCCTCACGGCCGACGACCTGGTGCTGTGCCTGATCTCGGGCGGCGGTTCGTCGCTGCTGGTGCTGCCCGCGGAAGGCCTCACGCTGGAAGACAAGCAGCGCATCAACAAGCAACTGCTCGACAGCGGCGCGCACATCGGCGAGATGAACTGCGTGCGCAAGCACCTCTCGCGCATCAAGGGCGGCCGGCTGGCTGCGGCCTGTGCGCCGGCGCGCGTGGTCACGCTCACCATCAGCGACGTACCGGGCGACGATGCGGCCGTCATTGCGAGCGGCCCCACTGTTCCAGATGCCACCACCTGCGCCGATGCGCTGGCCATTCTCGACCGCTACGGCATCGAGGTGCCGGCGCCGGTGCGCGCCCAACTCGAAAGCGGTGAACTCGAAACGCCGAAGCCGGGCGATGCGGTCTTCAAGGGCCATGAAGTCCACATGATCGCCACGCCGCAGCAGTCGCTCGAAGCCGCGGCCAAGGCGGCACGCGAAGCCGGCATCGAGGCGCACATCCTCAGCGACGAAATCGAAGGCGAATCGCGCGAGGTGGGCAAGGTGCACGCCGCGCTGGCCCGCGCGGTGGCGAATCGCGACCAGCCCTTTGCGCGGCCGTGCGTCATTCTTTCGGGCGGCGAAACCACCGTCACCATCCGGCCGCGACAGCCCGGGCAGGCCAAAGGCAGGGGCGGGCGTGCCGGCGAGCTTTGCATGGGGCTGGCCGGCGCGCTCATGGGCCAGCCGCAGGTGTGGGCGCTGGCCGCGGACACCGACGGCATCGACGGCGTGGAAGACAACGCCGGCGCCTTCGTTGCGCCCGACACGCTGGCGCGCGCCACGGCAGCCGGCCGCAAGCTGTCGGACCACTTGGACCGCAACGACGCGTACGGTTATTTCGACGCAATCGGCGACCTGTTCGTGACCGGGCCCACGAACACCAACGTCAACGACTTCCGCGCGCTGCTGATCCTGTAGAGGCAAAAAGGGCCGGTTTCCCGGCGCCTGCGGGCTTCGCGAACTCGGGTTAATCTATGCACCCGGCGGCAAATTGCCGCCGCTGTCGCCAGCGCACCTTCCGGGTGCCGCGCCGCGCACCCCAGATTTTCCCCTTTTCACCATCATCCAGTCCCGAAGGAAAAGTTCGCCATGACCGCCACCTACACCGACACCCGCCTGCTGATCGACAACGAATGGGTCGACGCCACTGGCGGCAAGACGTTGGACGTCGTGAACCCGGCCACCGGCAAGGCCATCGGCAAGGTGGCGCATGCCAGCATTGCCGACCTCGACCGCGCCCTGGCCGCCGCCCAGCGCGGCTTTGAAAAGTGGCGCAACACGCCCGCCAACGAGCGCGCCGCCGTCATGCGCCGCGCCGCCGGCCTGATCCGCGAACGCGCCCCTGAAATTGCCAAGCTGCTCACGCAGGAACAAGGCAAACCGCTGGCCGAAGCCAAGGGCGAGACGCTGGCCGCCGCCGACATCATCGAATGGTTCGCTGACGAAGGCCGCCGCGTCTACGGCCGCATCGTGCCCTCGCGCAACCTGGCCGCGCAGCAACTGGTGATCAAGGAGCCGCTGGGCCCCGTCGCCGCCTTCACGCCCTGGAACTTCCCCATCAACCAGATCGTGCGCAAGCTCGGCGCCGCACTGGCCACCGGCTGCTCCTTCCTGGTGAAGGCGCCTGAGGAAACCCCGGCATCGCCCGCCGCGCTGCTGCAAGCCTTTGTCGATGCCGGCATTCCGCCCGGCACCGTGGGCCTGGTGTTCGGCAACCCGGCCGAAATCTCGAACTACCTGATCTCGCATCCGATCATCCGCAAGGTCACCTTCACGGGCTCCACGCCGGTCGGCAAGCAACTGGCCGCGCTGGCCGGTGCGCACATGAAGCGCGTGACCATGGAACTGGGCGGCCACGCCCCGGTCATCGTGGCCGAAGACGCCGACGTGGCCCTGGCCGTCAAGGCCGCGGGCGCCGCCAAGTTCCGCAATGCGGGCCAGGTCTGCATTTCGCCCACCCGCTTCCTGGTGCACAACAGCCTGCGCGAAGAATTCGCCCGCACGCTGGTCAAGTACACCGAAGGCCTGAAGCTCGGCGACGGCCTGGCCGAAGGCACGACCATCGGCCCCCTCGCCAACGCACGCCGCCTCACGGCCATGGCCCATGTGCTGGACGATGCGCGCAAGAAGGGCGCAACCATTGCCGCCGGCGGCGAACGCGTCGGCGACACGGGTAACTTCTTCGCGCCCACGGTGCTGACCGACGTGCCGCTCGATGCCGACGTGTTCAACAACGAGCCCTTCGGCCCCATTGCGGCCATTCGCGGTTTCGACACGCTCGAAGAAGCCATCGCAGAAGCCAACCGCCTGCCGTTCGGTCTGGCAGGCTACGCGTTCACCAAGTCGATCAAGAACGCGCACCTGCTGAGCCAGCGGCTCGAGCTCGGCATGCTGTGGATCAACCAGCCAGCCGCGCCTTCGCCGGAAATGCCGTTCGGCGGCGTGAAGGATTCGGGCTACGGCTCCGAAGGCGGCCCCGAGGCGCTCGAGGCTTACCTGAACACCAAGGCTGTTTCGATCATGAGCATCTGAGCGGTTCGTTCAGATCGCCTAGTGCTTTGGGAAAGGCGGCATCGCTTTGGCGGTGCCGCTTTTTTTTGTGCTGTCGTTGTTCAGTTCAGGGCGGCGCACCCGCCGACGGGGTACCTTTCTCCGCGAATGTCCCCCGGCCTGCGGCCTCCTCCTTTATTTC
>NZ_JBBCBW010000022.1:0-100994 GCF_037204085.1 Variovorax sp. CCNWLW235
CGAAATAAAGGAGGAGGCCGCAGGCCGGGGGACATTCGCGGAGAAAGGTACCCCGTCGGCGGGTGCGCGCCCCGAACGATCCTCAGCACGACGAACAAGAGCGCACCGCTTCATCCTAGTGCTCCGCAGCAGCCATCGACTCCGCGCGAATCTCTTCCGTCAACCGTGCCTTGATTTCCATGAACTCGGGCGAGGTCTTGATCGTGTAGTGGCGCGGATGCGGAAAGTCGACCGCGATCTCCGTCTTGATGCGGCCCGGCCGCGCGCTGAAGACTGCCACGCGGTTGGCCATGAAGATCGCTTCGTCGATGTCGTGCGTGACGAACAGCACCGTCTTCTGCGCCGACTCCCAGATGCCCAGCAACAGCTCCTGCATCAGCACACGCGTCTGGTTGTCGAGCGCGCCGAAGGGCTCGTCGAGCAGCAGCATCTTGGGGTCGTTGGCGAGTGCGCGTGCAATGGCGGTGCGCTGCTGCATGCCGCCCGAGAGTTGCTTGGGAAAGTGGTTCTCGAACCCACGCAGGCCCACCTTGGCGATGAAGAACTCGCTGCGCTCCTTTTGATCGGCCTCGCTCATGCCGCGCTCGCGCAGGCCGAAGCGGATGTTCTGCGCCACCGTGAGCCACGGAAAGAGCGTGTAGCTCTGGAACACCACGCCGCGGTCGGCGCCGGGGCCTTCGATGCGCTCGCCGTCGAGCAGCACCTGGCCGGTGGTCGGAAAGTCGAGCCCCGCCACGATGCGCAGCAGCGTCGACTTGCCGCAGCCCGAGGGGCCGAGGATGGTGACGAAGTCGTTCTCCTTCACCTCGAAGTCGATCGGCAGCAGCGCCTGCGTGCTCTGGCCCTTGGTGCCCGTGAAGACGCGCGAGACGCCCTGGATGGAGAGTTGGTTGCTGTTGTTGTTCGTCATCATCACAGTGCTGCCCAAGCGAACATGCGGCGGTTGAGCGCCTTGAAAGCGAAGTCGGACACCAGCCCGATGACGCCGATCACGATGATCCCGAAGATGATCTGCCCGGTGTTCAGCAACGCCTGGCTGTCGGTGATCATGTGGCCGATGCCGGACGAAGAGCCGATGAGTTCGGCCACGATCACGTAGGTCCACGCCCAGCCCAGCACCAGGCGCAGGGTTTCGGCAATGCCGGGTGCGGCGCCGGGAATGAGCACCCGCGCGACGATGCCGCGGCTCTTGGCGCCCAGCGTGTAGGCGGCCTCGACCAGGTCGCGCCGCGCACCGCCGACGGTGACTGCGACCATCAGCGTGATCTGGAACACCGAGCCGATGAAAATGACCAGCAGCTTCTGCGCCTCGCCGATGCCCGCCCAAAGAATCAAGAGCGGAATGAAGGCCGAGGCCGGCAGGTAGCGGCAAAACGAGACGAAGGGCTCGAAGAAGGCCTCGACGCCTTTCCACGTGCCCATGGCAACGCCCAGCGGCACCGCGACGATGGTCGCCAGCACAAAGCCGCCGAACACGCGCCACACCGTCATGCCGATGTCGTGGATGAAGTTGTATTCGGTGAAGAGCAGCACGCCCTCTTTCACCATGGTGACGGGGCTCGCCAGGAAGGTCGGCGACACGAAGCCGCCGAGCGTGAAGAAGGCCCACACCGCCACGAACAGCACGAAGAAGCCGAGCCCCAGCAGCCAGCGTGCACGCGCGCCCACGGGTTCGAGCGGCGCCAGCGAGCGCCTGCGGCGGGGTGCCGCAGGCGCCGCCGCCAGCCGGGCGGGAACCGCCGCCGGCTCGGATGAATTCATGACAGGCGTCGCTTCCATGCTGCTGGCTCGCTCTTACTTGATGAAGCTGGTGTCGAAGGTGGCGGCCAGGTCGTCGGGCGCCTTGCGGATGACGCCGGACTCCAGCAGGATGGCCTGTGCGTCCTTCATGAAGGGCGTGATCTCGCTCGCAAAGAACTTCTGGTTGGCTGCCTTGTCCGACCAGCGCAGGTAGGCCGACGACTTGGCGAACTGCTCGCCGGTCTGCTTGACGGCCGCGCCCATGATTTCGTTCGACTTGGCCGGATCGGCCTTGATCATGTCGATGGCTTCGAAGTACGAATTGGTGAGCGCCTGAGCGGCCTTGGCGTTGGCCTTGAGCCACGTGGGCGCGCAGCCGACGGTGTCCATCACCATCGGATAGTCGAGCGTGGTTGCCAGGATCTTGCCCGCGGCGGGGTTGGCGCGCACGGTGGAGAGATACGGCTCGTAGGTCATGGCGGCATCGTTCTGGCCTGCCACGAAGGCCTGCGCAGCGGGCTGCGGCTCGAGCGAGACAAGCTTCACGTCC
Organism: Variovorax sp. CCNWLW235; assembly: GCF_037204085.1. Classification (NCBI taxonomy): domain Bacteria; kingdom Pseudomonadati; phylum Pseudomonadota; class Betaproteobacteria; order Burkholderiales; family Comamonadaceae; genus Variovorax; species Variovorax sp. CCNWLW235. Next base: position 2,291 of record NZ_JBBCBW010000022.1, read on the forward strand.
TTCATGGTCATGCCGTTCTTGTTGAGCATCCAGGCCAGGCCGAAGTACGGCGCGGTGCCGGGTGCGCTCACGCCGATGGCCTTGCCCTTGAGGTCGGCAAAGCCCTTGACGTCGTTGCGCACGGCCAGGCCGTCGGCGCCGTAGGACTTGTCCATCTGGAAGATCTGCACGATGGGCACGCCGTTGGCGTTCCACGCCACATGGGTTTCGACCGTGGTGGCCGCGCACTGGATGGAGCCCGAGGCCAGCGCCAGGTGGCGGTCTTTCTGCGGGATCATCTTGAGCTCGACGTCGAGCCCGTTCTTCTTGAAGATGCCGGCCTTGTCGGCCAGCGTGAGCGGTGCAAAGCCGGTCCAACCCGACATGCCGAGCACGATCTTGGTTTCCTGCGCGGCGGCCGTTCCGGCCATGCCTGCTGCACATGCGCCTGCTGCCAGCAGGGAAGCGACTTTCACAATTACCGTCTTGACCATGGGTACTCCTGGTTCTGTTCTCTGAAAAGGCTCGGCGATGCGCCCCTGATAGCGGGATACGCGCGCCTCGCATTGTTGCCAAGCGCCCCAACTTGTATATACAGGATAACCCGGGAGAGCCGTTTCGGTGCATTTCTTAAGGAAAATGCACCAGATTGCTGTCTATACAGGAGAGCGGCGGGACGGGTTTTGCGATTGCAAACCTCGTGCCACGGTCATGTCGATGCCACTGGGGGACAATCCGGGGTCGCTCCCTTTTTCCCGGTTCCCGCCCCTTCGCCACTGCCCTCGTGTCCTCGCTCGCTCCCCTCCCCCTCGACGCTCCCGGCAGCAGCAGCGCACCCGCCGACATCCTTCACGAAGTTTTCGGCTACTCGCAGTTCCGCGGGCCGCAGCAGGACATCGTGGAACACGTGGTGGGCGGCGGCGATGCGCTGGTGCTGATGCCCACGGGCGGCGGCAAGTCGCTCTGCTACCAGATACCGGCCATTGCGCGGCAGCGCGCGGGGCGCGGCGTCTCGGTGGTGGTGTCGCCGCTGATCGCGCTGATGCACGACCAGGTCGGCGCGCTGCACGAGGCCGGCGTGAACGCGGCCTTTCTCAATTCGACGCTCGACTGGGAACAGACACAGGACGTGGAGCGCCGCATGCTGCGCGGCGAGATCACGCTGCTGTATGCGGCACCCGAGCGCGTGAACACGCCGCGCTTTCTCTCGCAGCTCGATTCGCTGAAGGAGCGCGGCAAACTCTCGCTGTTCGCGATCGACGAGGCGCATTGCGTGAGCCAGTGGGGCCACGACTTCCGGCCCGAATACCGCGCGCTCACGGTGCTGCACGAGCGCTACCCGGGCGTGCCGCGCATTGCGCTCACCGCCACGGCCGATGCGCTCACGCGCGCCGACATCGTCGAGCGGCTGCAGCTGGAGGAAGCGCGGCAGTTTGTCTCCAGCTTCGACCGGCCGAACATCCGCTACACCATCGTCGAGAAGAAAGACGCGACCACGCAGCTGCTGCGCTTCATCGAGCGCGAGCACGAAGGCGATGCGGGCGTGGTCTATTGCCAGTCGCGCAAGCGCGTGGAAGACGTGGCCGTGACGCTGCAGGGCGCCGGCATCAACGCGCTGCCCTATCACGCGGGGCTGGACGCCGCGGTGCGCCAGAAACACCAGGACCGGTTCCTGCGCGAGGAAGGCATCGTGATGGTGGCGACCATCGCCTTCGGCATGGGCATCGACAAGCCCGACGTGCGCTTTGTCGGCCACTTGGACATGCCCAAGAACATCGAAGGCTATTACCAGGAAACCGGCCGCGCGGGCCGCGACGGCGCGCCGGCCGACGCGTGGATGGCCTATGGCCTGCAAGACGTGGTGAACCAGCGCCGCATGATTGACGAGAGCCCCGCGGGCGAAGAGTTCAAGCAGGTGATGCGCGGCAAGCTCGATGCGCTGCTGTCGCTGGCCGAGGCAAGCGACTGCCGTCGCGTGCGGCTCCTGGGCTACTTCGGCGAGAAGAGCACGCCCTGCGGCAACTGCGACAACTGCCTGAACCCGCCGCAGGTGTGGGACGGCACTGATGCGGCGCGCAAGCTGCTGAGCACCATCTACCGCGTGCAGCAATTGAGCGGCATCAGCTTCGGCGCGGGTCACATCATGGACATCCTGCGCGGCAAGGAGACCGAGAAGGTCAAGCAGTTCGGGCATGAGCGCATCAGCACCTTCGGGCTGGGCGCGGAGTTCAGCGAAGTGCAGTTGCGCGGCGTGCTGCGGCAGCTCATTGCCACGGGCGCGCTGGCCGTCGATGCAGAAGCGTTCAACACGCTGAAGCTCACCGAAGGATCGCGCCCGGTACTCAAGGGTGAAGCGAACGTGACGCTGCGCGAGTCGATCTCGTCGCCCGCGGAGCGCAAGCCGCGCCGCGAGAAGGTGGCCAAGGGCGCGCCGTCACCGGCGGCCGCCAAGCTCGACGACACCGGCAAGAAGCGCTTCGAGGCGCTCAAGGCCTGGCGCGCGGAAGTGGCGCGCGAGCACAACCTGCCGGCCTACGTGATCTTTCATGACGCCACGCTCGCGGCCATTGCCGAGCGCGCACCCGCCACGCTCGAAGACCTGCAGGGCATCAGCGGCATCGGCACCAAGAAGCTCGAAGCCTACGGCAGCGAGGTGCTGCGCGTCGCCTCGGCTTTCTAGGCTCGTCCGCCTCGCGCGTATCGGTCAGCTGGCCGGCGGCAGCGTGATCGGCACCGGCCGCGTGAGCAGATCGACATACAGCTCGAAGAAGCGCGCGTTGTCGAACTTCTTCACCACGGTCATCTTCTGCAGCGTGGGCCCCGCGGGCTGTGCGCTGTAGCCGATGGAGCGGCCGTTTTGTGCGGCGCCGGGCTGGGCGACCACGTCGACGTACTGCTCCACCGTTTGCGTGGCGTAGCTCGGATCGATGAGGTAGGCGAGCGTGAGCGTGTCCCAGATGTTCTGCGTGTAGCTGGGGTTGTTCTCGAAGCCGTTGGTGCCGCTGAAGCCGTAGCCGTTGAGCTGCCTGAACACCTCGGTCACGGGCGTGGGCCTGGCGGTGTGGGCAATGCGGTCGTAGATGGGCTTGGTGAGAAACACGGTGTCGGTCACGTCGAGCGGCACCACCACCTGCGGAATTGGCAGGCGCACCACGAACTGCGCGGCCTCGGGGTCGAACCACCAGTTGAACTCGGCGAACTTGGTGGTGTTGCCCGCCACGTCGATAGCGCCGCCCATGTAGATGATCTTCTTGATGAGCGGCACGATCTCGGGGTTCTGCTTGACCGCAAGCGCAATGTTGGTGAGCGGGCCAATGGCAAGGATGGTGATCTCGTTGGGGTTGGCCTTCACCGTATCGACGATGAAGTCGACCGCGCTCTTGCGCTGCAGCACGGTGCGGGTCGCGAATCCGTCGGGCGAGGGCTTCAGGTCGGCATCGGTCTTGGGCTCGGGCCCGCTCCATGCGCCCAAGTAGCCGTCGCCTCCGGCTCCAGCGGCCATTTCGGCCTCGATGGTTGCGTAGTCGTGGTTGAACGCGTAGTTCGCACCGGCATAAATGCCGATGCGGTTTCCCACGCCAAGGCGCTCGACGGACATCAGCGCGTCGGCCACGCCCTGCTTGAGCCACTGGTTGCCCGAAACCACGCTGATGCCCATGACCTGCACCTTGCCCGAGGCCTGCAGCTGCGCGGCCATGACGCCGAGCTGGCCGTCGTCGCTCATGGTGTTGTAGTCGCTGTCGATGATGATCTTCTGCGCGGGAGGCGGGGCTGCACCGTACCCCGGGGCGAGCCCGATGCCGCCGTTGTTGTCACCGCCGCCGCCGCAGGCCGACAGCACCGTGGCAAGCAGGGCCGCGGCCATCCATTTGCGTCGCTGAATCCGAATCTTCATCCCGGCTCCTTTGAGTTGGTATTGCCTTGTAGAACTAAACGCCAAACGATTGCGCAAACGTTTGCTTGAACTCTAATAGGCGAGCCGAAAGAGCGGCAAAAGGGATGGTTTCAAGCAGTAACCGCGATGGCGCGAGGCCGCTCAGCCCGGGGCGGGCTCGGCATCGAGCAGGCGGATTTCGCGCAATGGCGTGCGATGGAGCAGGTAGGGCTGCTCGGCGGCCGCTTCGGACTTCTGGAGCCCCGGCAGGGTCTTGGTCGAAGCCGATGCGGGGCACGCGCCGCCATTGCGCATTGCCAGCGCGGCGGCCAGCCGAGCCTCGGCCGGATCGCCGAGCGCATGGTCGAAATCGTCGGCCACGGTGCAGCTGGGCGCCAAGCCGTCGCCATAGTCGCCGAAGTTCTTGGCGTTGACGCCCTGGAACTGGATGGCGAAGTAGCTCGTGCCGCAGTTGTCTTGCGGAGAAAAGCCGTAGGGCTTGCCGCAGGTGGCGCCGCCGACGAGGTTGACCTGCACGTCGACCCCGCGCAGGCTGTTGATGACCGATTCGCTCGCCGAGCAGGTGTCGGGGCCGACCAGCACCGTCACCTGCGAAAGGCCGAGCCTGGGGAGCTCGGCGCCTGAACGGCTCCTGGCGTGGAACGGAATGATGGTTTGCGCCGGGGTCAGGTGAAAAGGGTTCTTGTCGTTGAAGACAAGGCGCTCGAAGGTCTTGCCCGAAGTTGCAGTCGGCGAAGACACCATGGCGGCCAGCCGGCTCGCGATGTTGAGCTGGCCGCCGCCGTTGTAGCGCATGTCGAGCACCAGGTCCTGGATGCCGCTGCCGGCCTTCAGTTGGTTGACCGCATCGATGAGCTGCGCTTCGGAGGTCGTGATGTGGTCGTTGAAGAGCAGGTAGCCCACGCGGCCGCTGCCGGTGTCGATGGTCTTCACGTTCTGCACCGGCGTGCGCGTGATGCTCGCGGCCGACAGCGTCACGGTGCGCGTGGTGCCGCCTTCCTGCAGCTTGAAGGTGTGCGATTCGCCGACGGTGGTGGGTGAGATGCCGCGGTTGATGACGGCGGTGTTGGTACCTTCGATGACGTCGACGCCATCGACTTCGAGCACCTTTGCGCCGCGTGCAATGCCGGCCGATGCGGCGGGCGAGCCAGGTTCAGTGAATGCAATGCGCAGGTCGCGCGGCCGCGAGTTGCGCACGAAGGCGAACTCCATGCCGTAGCCCGGCGCCACGCCGGCCTCCGAGAGCTGCCGGTACCGCTCGGTGTCGTACACGTAGTGAAAGCGGTCCTTCGCACGGCCCGATGCGGTGAGGGCCGGGCTCTTGAGCACGCTGAAGTAGGCCACCGGCGTGGCGTAGTCGGCGGCCTTCAGGGTGGTCGGCACCTCGCCGTACCAAAGATAGGTTTCGTCGATCCAGCCGCGCACCCAGCGCTTTTCGTCGGTGAGCGTGCCGGCCTTGTCGGGGTAGGCGGTGCCGGTCTCGGGGTTGGTGCCCGTGCGCGGCGCGGCGCACAGGCCGGCCACGGTGGACGAGGCAACGATGGTGTCGTCATTGCCGCCGCTGGCGGGGGGCGTGGTGGTGGGCGGCAGGAAGACGGGCAGCCCGCCGCCGCCCCCTCCTCCTCCGCCCCCACCGCCGCAAGCGGCCAGAACGAAGGCGGCAAAGGCCAGCGCAAATGCGGCTTGCGCGCGGGCAGTGGCGCGCGGCTTCTCCCGCGCGTTCGCTTCGAGTGAATTCATCGAGCCCCTCCTCGTGTCCGCTGCCGCGGGCGGTTTTCTTGTTTGCCGCTTTTTAATGGTTGTGTTCTGCGGCGGTGTTCTGCAACGGTCTACTGCACAAAACCGATGCCGCGCGATTCGCGCACTTCTGGCTTGATGCGGTGCTCGGCCTCGAGCTGGTCCAGGAATTCGGCGGCCGAAAAGTCGACCGCCAAGATATCCGTCTGCCGTTTCACGGCGGCAAAATCGCCCGGGCACAGCTGCCTCATTTGCGCCAGGCGCGTCTTGATTTCTCCGGTGAGCAATGCCGCGTCGCCGGCCAGTGCCTCGGTAATGAACATGCGCTCGCGCTGCGCGGCTGTCAGCGGCATGAACTTGATCTTGAACGTGAAGCGCCTGAGCGCCGCCTGGTCGAGCCGGTCGAGCAGGTTGGTCGTGCAGATGAAGACGCCATTGAAGCGCTCCATGCCCTGCAGCATCTCGTTGACTTCGGTCACTTCATAGGTGCGCTGCGCGCCGCGCCGGTCCTGCAGAAAGCTGTCGGCCTCGTCGAGCAGCAGCACGGCCTTTTCGGCCTCCGCCTCCCTGAACATGGCGGCCATGTTCTGCTCGGTTTCGCCGACGTACTTGCTCATGAGGTCGCTGGCCTGCTTGATGATGAGCGGGCGGCCGATGGCCTTGGCAATGTGCTCGGCCAGCGCAGTCTTGCCGGTGCCGGGTGCGCCGTAGAAGCACAGCGTGCCGTGCCCGCGCGCTTTGATGGCGGCCACGATGCGCGGAATCTCGAAACGGGTTTCGACATTGAGCATGTCGAGGTCGTAGGTGGTCACGCTGCGCCGCTCGCCCAGGCCGGTGTCGAGCGTGCCAAGCGCGAGGTCGGCATTCTTGAGCTGCCGCTCGATGAGCGCTTCCATCGATGCGCCCTCCGTTTGGGCGAGCCCCGCAAAGCGCACTGCGGTGCGGATCTGCGCGGGCGTGAGGCCCTTGCGTTCAGCGAGCTTGGCGGTAAAGGCTTCCGACACCACGATGCCTTCAAGCGTTTTCTTGATGAGCTGCTCGCGCGCACCGGGCGGCGGCGACTTGAGCTCGAGGTGATACGCAAAGCGGCGGCGGAACGCCGGGTCGATCTGCTCGATGCGGTTGGTGACCCACAGCGTGGGCACCGGGTTGGCTTCGAGGATCTGGTTGACCCAGGCCTTGCCGCTCACGCTGCCGCTGGTGGGCGCCGGAATCTGCTCGGCACGCGCCATGAACTGCGCGGCTTCGGTGCTGATGGGCGGAAACACGTCTTCCACTTCGTCGAACAGCAGCGCGGCCTGCGCACTGCCCTTGAGGAACACCTGCGCAATCTGCAGCGAACGGTAGCGGTCACGGCCGCTCAGCGAATTGCCGTCGCGGTCGGCGTATTCGACCTCGAACAACTCGAGCCCCGCCGCTTGGGCCACCACCTTGGCGAGCTCGGTCTTGCCCGTGCCGGGCGGCCCGTAGAGCAGCACGTTGACGCCGGGCTCCTTGCGTGCAACAGCGGCGCGCAGCAGCGTGACGAGCATTTGCGCGTCTTCCTGCACGAAGGAAAAGTCGTGCGTGGTGAGCGTGCTCTTGGCCGAGGGCCGCGTGAACACGGCCATGAGCTCGTTGTGGTCGCGGTACTCGCGCATCAGCACCGGCGGCAGCTTTTCACTGACCTTCATGAGGTCGGCCAGGTCGGTGATGTTGTGTTCGGAAATCAGGTTTTCGACCAGGCCGATGCGCTCGAGCCGCGAGCCCGCGCGCAACGCCTCGCCCACTTCGCTCGCATTGACGCCCGCAATGTCGGCAATGGCCGCATAGGCTTCGGGCGCATTGTTGACCTTGAACTCGACCAGCAGCGAACGCAGGTCGCGCTGGTAGCGCGCGAGCGTGCCGTAGAGCAGCAGCGCGCGCTCGGCCTTGTTCAACTGCAGCAGGCCCGCGAGCGCATCGATGTTCTTTTCGACCAGCGTCGATTGCTTGCGCAGCGCGTGCGTGAGCCAGTCGCGCGTGACGGCCAGCACCGAGAGCAAGTCCTTGGGATGGTCCTTGGCGTATTCGTCGAGATAGAAGAACAGCGTGCCTTCTTCATAGGGGCCGCGCCACACGCCATGCCGCTCGAGCAGCGTGCGGCCGTCGAAATCTTCCACGCCTTTCCAGGCCTCGTTGCCGGCGCAGCGCCGGCCGAGAAATTCGCGCAGCCGCTGCAGCACCGCAACGGGCCACACCAGATGGCGGCCGGTGAGCGACAGCAGGCCGTTGATGTCGCGGCGCACGTTGAAGCGCGGCCCCTGCTTGGCGGCGAGCGTGAGCACGAAGTGCGAGCACATGAGCTCGAGCACCGGCGCGCCCTTGAGCCCGGGCGACGGCAATGCCTGCCCGCGTACCGCAGCAGCCACGACATCGACACCCGCACGCTTGACCATCGGACAACCTCCAGACGAGGAATTTCTTGGAGCGACCATAACGCAGACTTTTAGCTTGGGGAAGACGCCGGAACGGTAAAAACCCTGATGGTGCGATTCCAGCCACAATGCCCGGCATGGTCGGAATCGAAGAAATCCGGCGCGCCGCGGCGCGTCTGCAGGGTCAGGTGCTCAATACGCCCTGCGTCGAGTCGCGCACGCTCTCGGAGATCGTGGGCGCGCAGGTCTACCTGAAGTTCGAGAACCTGCAGTTCACATCCTCGTTCAAGGAACGCGGGGCGTGCAACAAGCTGGTCGATCTTTCGGAGAACGGACCCGCGGGCGACGGCAAGGAAACCGCGCGCTGTGTCATTGCCATGTCGGCCGGCAACCATGCCCAGGGTGTGGCCTATCACGCGCAGCGGCTCGGCCTGCGCGCGCTCATCGTGATGCCGCGCTTCACGCCCGGCGTAAAGATAGAGCGCACGCGCGGCTTTGGTGCCGAAGTGGTGCTGCACGGCGACACGCTGGATGCGGCGCGGGCGCATGCGCTGGAACTGGCCGAGCGCGAAGGCCTGACCTTCGTACATCCCTATGACGACGAGGCCATCATCGCGGGCCAGGGAACGGTGGCGCTCGAAATGCTCGACGCGGTGCCCGATCTCGACGCACTGGTGGTGTCGGTCGGCGGCGGCGGGCTGATTGCCGGCATGGCCGTTGCGGCGCGCGACCGCCGGCCCGGCATCGAGATCGTCGGCGTGCAGACCACGCGCTTTCCGGGCATGGTGAATGCCGTGAAGGGCACGCAGCATCTGCAGGGCAAGAGCACCATCGCCGAAGGCATTGCGGTCGGAACGCCGGGCGTGCTCACGCGCGAAATCATCGCCAAACATGTGGACGACCTGCTGCTGGTCGACGAAGGCGACATCGAGCAAGGCGTGCTGATGCTGCTCGAAATCGAAAAAACGCTGGTCGAAGGCGCCGGCGCGGCGGGCCTTGCGGCGCTGATCCGGCACCCTGAGCGCTTCAGGGGCAAGCGCGTGGGGCTGGTGCTTTCGGGCGGAAACATCGATCCGCTGCTGCTCGCGGCCATCATCGAACGCGGCATGGTGAGGGCCGGCCGGCTGGCGCGCGTGCGGGTGAGCGCCCGCGATGTGCCGGGCTCATTGGCCCAGATTACGGCCACTGTGGCGGAAGCGGGCGCTAACGTCGATGAGGTTCATCATCAACGGGCGTTTACCATGCTGGCAGCGCAGAATGTCGATATCGAACTGGTGCTGCAGACCCGCGGACGGGCGCATCTGGCCAGCGTGCTGGGCGCGCTGCACGACGCGGGCTTCGAGGCCGAAGAGCAGCACTGAAGGGGCCCTGGCAAGCCCCTAGACCGCCGGGCCCGGGCCCATCGGTAAAATGCCCGCAGTTTTGTATTTGTGTATTCGAGGTACTTTCAATGTCCAACCCTACGCCCGTCGAGCCGCACCACGCGGCCGCCGTTGAAAAAGACGCCGTCGAATCGGTCGTGCACCTGATGCCGCTCGTCCTGCCGCTGGCCGGCGGCGTGCTGATGCTTTTGCTTGCATCCATCGCTGTCTATTTGGCCTGACAGGCATTAGCGTCTTCGTCCGCGGGCTTTGCGGCCCGCGTTGACGCAGTCTCCCAACGCGAAACGTTTTCTCAAACGGACCTCCGTGCCTCGATGGCGCGGCGTCCCGTTCGGAAAGACGATTTTTCAACTTAGGAGATTTCCGATGAACGCACCCACGATGCAGGGCCTTGCCATTCAGGCACCCTCATACGTCAAGAACGCAAAACTGATTGCCTGGGTGGCCGATATGGCCGCGCTTTGCAAACCCGAGGCCATCTACTGGTGCGACGGCAGCAAGGAAGAGTACGACCGCCTGTGCCAGAAACTGGTCGACGCGGGTACCTTCAAGAAGCTCAACCCGGCCAAGCGCCCCAACTCCTTTCTCGCGGCTTCCGACCCGAGCGACGTCGCACGCGTCGAAGACCGCACGTTCATCTGCTCCGAAAAGAAGGAAGACGCCGGCCCCACCAACAACTGGATGGCCCCGGCCGAGATGCGCGCCACGCTGCAGCCGCTGTTCGACGGCTGCATGAAGGGCCGCACGATGTACGTGGTGCCTTTCAGCATGGGCCCGCTCGGCTCGCCCATTGCGCACATCGGCATCGAGCTTTCCGACTCGCCCTACGTGGCGGTCAACATGAAGATCATGACCCGCATGGGCAAGGCCGTGTACGAAGTGCTCGGCGCCGACGGCGAGTTCGTGCCCTGCGTGCACACGGTGGGCGCGCCCCTGGAGCCCGGCCAGAAGGACGTGACCTGGCCCTGCAACAAGACGAAGTACATCGTTCACTACCCCGAAACGCGCGAGATCTGGAGCTACGGCTCGGGCTACGGCGGCAATGCGCTGCTGGGCAAGAAGTGCTTTGCGCTGCGCATCGCCTCCACCATGGGCCGCGACGAGGGCTGGCTGGCCGAACACATGCTCATCCTGGGCGTGACCTCGCCCCAGGGCAAGAAGTACCACGTGGCTGCCGCGTTCCCGTCGGCCTGCGGCAAGACCAACTTCTCGATGCTGGTGCCGCCGGCCGGCTTCGACGGCTGGCAAGTGACCACCATCGGCGACGACATCGCCTGGATCAAGCCCGGCAAGGATGGCCGCATGTACGCCATCAACCCCGAGGCGGGCTACTTCGGCGTGGCCCCCGGCACCAACCTCAAGACCAACCCCAACTGCCTGAAGAGCCTGGACCGCGACGTGATCTTCACCAACGTGGCGCTCACCGATGACGGCGACGTGTGGTGGGAAGGCCTGGAAGACGACGTGCCCGGCAAGAAGCTGCCCGAGCACCTGATCGACTGGCAGGGCAAGGACTGGACGCCGCAGATCGCCAAGGAAACCGGCGCCAAGGCCGCGCACCCGAACTCGCGCTTTACCGTGGCCGCCACCAACAACCCGGCGCTCGACCCGGCCTGGGACGATCCGGCCGGCGTGCCGATCGACGCTTTCATCTTCGGCGGCCGCCGCTCGACCACGGTGCCGCTGGTGACCGAAGGCCGCAACTGGACCGAAGGCGTCTACATGGCCGCCACCATGGGCTCGGAAACCACCGCCGCCATCGTCGGCCAGGTGGGCGTGGTGCGCCGCGATCCGTTCGCCATGCTGGCCTTCATGGGCTACAACATGAGCGACTACTTCCAGCATTGGCTCGACCTGGGCAAGAAGCTGGAAGCGTCGGGCGCCAAGCAGCCGAAGATCTACACCACCAACTGGTTCCGCAAGGGTCCGGACGGCAAGTTCGTGTGGCCGGGCTACGGCGAGAACATGCGCGTGCTCAAGTGGATCATCGACCGCATCGAAGGCAAGGCCGAGGGCGTGGACCATGTCTTCGGCGTGAGCCCGCGCTACGAAGACCTGAACTGGACCGGCCTGGATTTCAGCGCCGAGCAGTACGCCACCGTCACCAACATCGACAAGGCCGCGTGGCAGGCCGAACTGAAGCTGCACACCGAACTGTTCGAACAGCTGGCGCACCACCTGCCGAAGGAACTGCCTGAAACGAAGGCAGCCATCGAGCAGCGCCTGGCGGCCTGACGCTCCCCACCGTGCGGCGCAAGCCGCACTAACGAAAAAAAGCCGCCCAAGGGCGGCTTTTTCATGACTCGGCTAACAGGAAGCGATCGATGGATCAGTAGTAGCGCGAGCTGTTCATGCGGCGCATGGCTTCGTAGAGCGTAGGCATGCGGGCGTCGTTGTTGACACGTGCGGCCTTGCGGGCCACGGCGTCGACCTTGGCGACGGTTGCGGTGGAAGCCTTGCCTTCCGACTGCTGGCGCCAGACGGCGGCTTGCAGTTCTTGCATCACGCGGGGGTCGCTGTGCGCGGTGGCAAGAAACCGGGCGTCGGCGCGATCGGCGGCACGGCGCTTGGCTGCTGCGTTCCACAGGCTTGCAATCTTGGAGGCCGGGCTGCGCAGCGAGCTGGCAAACAGCGCGATGCCCGCGAAGACGGCGCCGCAGAGCACGGCCCAGGCGGCGAGCAGCGCGCCTTCGTCCCAGGTGGAAACGAGCTTGTCGCCCACCACCAGAACCGCCGCGATCACGGCGACGACGAGCAGCGCGATCAGCGGACGCGAACCGCTGGCGCCGGCACGGGCGGCCTTGATCTGGCCGAACAGGATCTCGGCGCGCTGGACGCCGGGATGGGAAGTAGGTTGGTCAACGTGGACAAAGCTGGTCATGGTGATCCCTCCGTGGGATGAGTGGCTTGATGCCGATGGGGGAATATTAGGGGTTACCCTAGTGTTCCGCCACTTTATCTTTCTGATGTTTATCATTCACAACGCTGATGGACGTCAACTTTCGCACGCTCGACCTCAACCTGCTCCGCGTCTTCGACGAGGTGATGGCGGAGCGCAACCTCACGCGCGCGGCGCGCAACCTGTCGATCACCCAGCCGGCGGTGAGCAATGCGCTGCGCCGCCTGCGCGACGTGCTCGGCGACGAACTGGTGAGCCGATCGGGCGCGGGCGTGGAGCCGACGCCGCGCGCGCTGGCGCTCTGGCCCACCGTGCGAGACGCCCTGCGGCAGCTGCAGCACACGCTGGCGCCGGGCGAGTTCGATGCCGCCACCGCGGACACCACCTTCCTCCTGGCCATGGCCGACGCCACCGCCGCCGAACTCATTCCGGGGTTGGTGCAAATCGTGGAGAAGGAAGCGCCCGCTATCTCGCTGCGCGTTCTGCCGCTTACAACCCGCGATCCGCGGCGAATGCTCGAGCAGGAAGAAGTCGACATGGCGATCGGCTACTTTCCGGCCGTGATCGCCAGCTTGGCGGCACGCGGGCAATCGGGCGTGGGGGTGGCCTTCGAGACCCAGCGGCTCTACCTGGGCCAGTATGTGTGCGTGATGCGCCGCGGCCATCCGCTGGCGGATGCACCGCTCACCCTCGACGACTACTGTGCCGCCCGGCACCTGCTGGTGAGCTTTTCGGGCCGGCCCTACGGCTTTATCGACCAGACGCTGGGCGCCATGGGCCGGGAGCGGCGCATCGTGGTGACGGTGAACCAGTTTTTCACGGCCGGCCGCGTGGTCGCCAATTCAGACCTGCTCACGGTGCTGCCGCGGCATTTTGTAACCGTGACCGGCATCGACGACCAGTTGGTGCTGCGCGACCTGCCCTTCGACCAGCCGATGGTGCACGTCGACGCCATCTGGCACCGGCGCGCACAGCACCTGCATTCGCACGAATGGCTGCGCACCGCGCTGTTGCGCTCCGCCGCGGCGGCTTTTGCGGATTCGATCCTCGGGCAGAAGGTGCCCGGGTGACCCACCGCGGGTTTTTTAGCGAATGACGGAGAGCCAGGCGCTGGCTGCAACGCGCAGTTCCTGCGCCTGGTGGGCGTCGAGGCCGGCACGGGCGTCGGCGCTTTCCATCAGCGCGGCGGCGTGGCTGACCGAGGCGTTGGCATTGGAGGAACGGAAGAAACGGGCCACTTGGGCAATGAGGCTGAACATGACAGTGCGCTGCTCTTGGCTGCGCTGGAGTGGTTGATGTACCAAGAATAGGGGTTATCCCTAATATTGAAAGCCCCACTTCATGCGCTTTATGCATGGGCTCATTCCCCTAGACTGGCCGCACGATGAAGCTGCAACTGCTCTCCGACCTGCACCTGGAGTCCCATCCCCGCTTCCAGGCCGAGCCGGTGCCCGGCGCCGACATGCTGGTGCTGGCGGGCGACATCGGCTCCTACCAGGAAGGCTCCCGCCTGACGGACCCAGACTTCGGCCTTGGCCGTTTTTCGCCCCGCAACGGCTGGCCGGTGCCCGTGATCTACGTGCCGGGCAACCACGAGTACGACAACACCGATTTCGACGCGACCCATGAGCGCCTGCGCTCGCTTTGCAGCGAGCTCGACATCCTGTGGCTGGAGCGCGAGACGGCCGTCATCGGCGGCATCCGCTTCATCGGCACCACGCTCTGGGCCGACTTCGACGCACTGGTGACCCCCACCGACGGCTTGGCCGATGCGCTCAAGAAGCGCGGCAAGGCCATGCGTGCCGCCGACTTCTACCTGGAAAAGGCCGCCACGGTGCGAGGCGGCCAGCCGTTCATGGCCGGCGCAATGCGCGAGCAGGCCCTGCTGTGCCAAGCGTGGCTCGAGCAGGCGCTGACCGAGCCTTTCGACGGGACCACGGTCGCCATCACGCATTTCGCGCCGAGCCTTGCCAGCGCCGATCCGCGCTACGGCCTCACGCCGGGTACCGCGGGCTTCTGCAATTCGCTCGATGCGCTGCTTCCCCGCGCCCAGCTGTGGCTGCACGGCCATTTGCACTGCCCGTTCGACTACGTGAAGGACGGCTGCCGCGTGGTCGCCAATCCGCTCGGCTACAAGGGCAAGGGCGAACAAGACGGCTTTCGGCCCGGCCTGCTGATCGAAGTGGCCTGAGCACGCGCTACAGCAGCTCTTCGCCGACGATCGGCAGCAGCAGCCAGTTCTTGAAGCGCAGCCAGAGAAACTCGCCCGGCTCGTCCTCGTGGACGATGTCGCCGCCGGCATCGTCGTATTCCAGCCATTGCACGCGGCGGCCGTTGGGCCCGAGCCGCAGCCGGTAGCCCAGGCTCACGCGGCCCTTGCTCAAGAGCTTTTCGTAGTCGGCCACCAGTTCCGGGCTGTCGATCACGAGCCCCATCTCGGTATTGACCGCCGCGGAGCGATGGTCGAGGTTCATCGAGCCGACGAAGAAACGCTGGTCGTCGATCACCGCGATCTTGGCGTGCAGCCGGCTGATCGACTGGCCGAAGTCGCCGAAATGCCCCGAGCGCCCGGAGAGCATTGGCGCAATCTCGTAGATGCTGACGCCGATCTTCAGCATGTCGGCTCGATAGCGTTCGTAGCCCGCGTAGGCCAGCGGCTCGTCGGTGGCGCCCAGCGAGTTGGTCACCACGGTGATGCGCCCTCCCCGTGCGATGGCCGCCTTCATCATGGCCATGCCGCGCGTGCCGGGAATGAAGTACGGCGAGGCGATCTTGACCTCATGTCTGGCCGAATTGATGACGCCCAGCGCCCCCTCGTTCACGCTGCCCGCATAGGCCGCCTCGGGCGCGCGCGTGATCTTGGCGGGGTCGTCCACAAACAGCGTGAACGGCGCCCAGCGCAGGTCGATCTTGCCGGTGGTGAGCTGCTCGCCCACCGGCGACCTGTCCATCACGTCGCGCTGGCGAATCGGCACATCGGGCTGCGCCGTGCCGGCAATGGCGTCGAAGCGCTTCTGCGCCTCGTCCGCCGTCATGCGAAGCGGCGCAATGCGCTCGATGGGCCACGCATGCTCGCTGTTCCAGTAGCGGTCGAAGCCCTCGGACATCTGGCGCACCACCGGCCCGCTGGAGAGCACGTCCATGTCGATGAAGTTTGCCGCCGTGCCGCGCATGAAGTATTCGTTGGCGATGTTGCGCCCGCCCGAGACGGCAAAGCTGTTGTCGGCCACCAGGAGCTTGTTGTGCATGCGGTGGTTGATGCGGCCGAAATCCGCAATCGAGAGCAGGAGCCGCAGCGCGAGCGAGCCGGCCCGCGAAGGCAGCGGGTTGAACAGCCGCACCTCGACATTCGGAAAGGCCGAGAGCGTGCCGAACACCTCGTCCTCGCCCGACGTGTAGAGGTCGTCCACCAGGAGGCGCACCCGGACGCCGCGCGACGCCGCGTCGCGCAGTTCGCGCAGCAGCAGCAGGCCGACGTCGTCGTTCTGGATCAGGTAGTACTGCACGTCGAGCGACTTCTCGGCGTGCCGTGCCAGCGAAATGCGGGCGTCGAAGGCGAATGCCGCTTCCGGCAGCAGCCGAAAGCCCGACTGCGATGCCGCCGCGTCGGGCGCGGCCGCCCGCACCAGCTGGCCGAGCGCGGTGCCGGCCACGTCGGTGATGGCCGCAGTGGGCGTGCGCGGCTGCGGCGGCGGCAGGCCCACGCAACCCGCCAGCCACGCCGAGGCCATGGCAACCCACACCAAGGCCGCGAGCCGGCGGATCAGCAAAGTGGCTGTCATGGCCTGCACTGTAGCCCGCGGCGGGCGCCAGCGGAGCCCTATGATCGACGCCACAAAAAAGGGAAAGAACGCGCGTGCTCAACGGCTTGTGGCTGGGTTTCTTCGGAATGGCGATGCTGGCGGCGCTCGGGCGCTGGCTCGTGGGCGGCGACCCGGCCGTCTTTGCGGCCATCGTCGAGAGCCTGTTCGCCATGGCGCGGCTCGCGGTCGAGGTGATGGTGCTGCTGTTCGGCACGCTCACGCTGTGGCTCGGCTTCTTGCGCATTGCCGAGGCGGCGGGGCTGGTGGGCTGGCTCGCGCGCCTGCTGGGGCCGCTGTTCCGGCGGCTGATGCCGGGCGTGCCCGCGGGCCATCCGGCGCTGGGGCTCATCACCATGAACTTTGCGGCCAATGCGCTCGGACTGGACAACGCAGCCACGCCCATCGGCCTGAAGGCCATGCGCGAGCTGCAGCGGCTGAATCCCGACCCGGTCACGGCCACCAACGCGCAGATCCTGTTCCTGGTGCTCAACGCGTCGTCGCTCACACTGCTGCCGGTGACCATCTTCATGTACCGCGCGCAGCAGGGCGCGGGCGATCCCACGATGGTGTTCCTGCCCATCTTGCTGGCGACCAGTGCATCGACGCTGGTGGGCCTGCTCTCGGTAGCCGTGGCGCAGCGCCTGCGGCTGTGGGACCCGGTGGTGCTGGCCTACCTGGTGCCGGGCGCGCTGCTGCTCGGCGGCTTCATGGCGCTGTTGGGCACCCTGTCGGCGGCGGCCATTTCTTCGCTCTCGTCGCTCATGGGCAACCTTGCGCTGTTCGGCGTGATCATCGTCTTCTTGCTGGCCGGGGCCATCCGCCGCATCAAGGTCTACGAATGCTTTGTCGAAGGCGCAAAAGAAGGCTTCGACATTGCGAAGAACCTGTTGCCCTACCTGGTCGCAATGCTGTGCGCCGTGGGCGTGCTGCGCGCCTCGGGCGCACTCGACTTCGTGCTTGGCGGGCTGCGCTGGCTGGTCGACATGGGCGGGTGGGATTCGCGCTTTGTCGACGCCATGCCCACCGCGCTGGTCAAGCCCTTCTCGGGCAGCGCAGCGCGCGCGATGCTGATCGAAACCATGAAGACACAAGGCGTGGACAGCTTCCCCGCGCTGGTGGCCGCCACCATCCAGGGCAGCACCGAGACCACCTTCTACGTGTTGGCCGTGTACTTCGGCGCCGTCGGCATCCAGCGGGCGCGCCATGCCGTGGCCTGTGCGCTTGTGGCCGAGTTGGCGGGCGTGGTGGCGGCCATCGCGGTCTGCTACTGGTTCTTCGGCTGAGTCGCATCGCGCGGGTGCCGCCGGTTTAAGCTCAGAGGCCTATGAAGAAAACCTCCGCCTCAAGGTCGCACGCCGAATCGCCCGCCGGTCCGGCGGCATCCGGCGCCGGTGCGCCGGTAGAGGGCGCAGAGGCCAAGCGCTCGACCTACCACCACGGCAACCTGCGCGACGCACTGGTGATGCGCGGCATCGAGATCCTCGATGCGCAGGGCCTTGCCGCGCTGAGCCTGCGGCAGGCGGCGCGCGACGTCGGCGTGTCGCAGACGGCGCCGCTTCACCACTTCGAGGGCAAGTCGGGCTACCTCGCGGCCATTGCCGCGCAGGGTTTTCGCATGATGTTCGACCAGCGCATCCGCGCATTGCGCAGCCTGCACGATCCGCGTGAACGGCTGCTCAGCGTGATGCTCGCGCACCTGCAGTTCTCGCTCGAACGGCCCGCGCTGTTCCAGGTGATGTACGGCCCGGCCATTCCGCAGAAGCTGCAGTTCCCCGACCTGGAACAGGCCGCCACGCGCTCCTACGGCATCCTGGAAACCTGCGTGGGCGACTACCTGAGCCACCGCAACGTGCCGCTCGCCCGCGTGCGGCCGGCGGCGCTGGCCGCGTGGACCGCCTGCCACGGCCTGGCCACCGTGATGGTCGACCGCCAGAACGCCTGGGACATCGTCGGCAAGGACCCGATGAAGATCGGCCACGACGTGTTCTCGATCTTCATTGCGGGGCTGGACTACCAGCCCGCGGCAGCCTAGCCCGGGGCCACCTCGAACAGGCCGGCGGCGCCCATGCCGCCCCCGACGCACATCGTCACCACCACGTACTTCACGCCGCGGCGGCGCCCTTCGTGCAGCGCATGGCCGGCCATGCGGGCGCCCGACATGCCGAAGGGATGCCCGATGGCGATGGCGCCGCCGTTCACGTTCATTCGGTCGATCGGAATGCCGAGCCGGTCGGCGCAATGGAGCACCTGCACCGCGAAGGCTTCGTTGAGTTCCCAGAGCCCGATGTCGTCCACGGCAAGGCCCGCCTGCCGCAGCAGCCTGGGCACGGCAAAGACCGGGCCGATGCCCATTTCGTCGGGTGCGCAGCCGGCCACCGCGAAGCCGCGGAACCAGCCCAGCACTGCAAGCCCGCGCCGCGCCGCCAGGTCGGCGTCCATCACCACGCAGGCGGCCGCGCCGTCGGACAGCTGGCTGGCGTTGCCCGCGGTTACGGTGCCGTTCGCGAGCACCGGCTTCAACCCCGCCAGCGTTGCGGCGCTGGTGCCGGCGCGCGGGCCTTCGTCGCGCGCCAGCGTGGCGGCCTCGTCGCGCGTGGTGCCGTCGCGCTCGTGGCGGCGCACAGTGGTGTGGATCGGCACGATCTCGGCGTCGAAGCGGCCCGCCGCTTCTGCCTCTGCCTGGCGCTGCTGGCTCAGTGCCGCATACGCGTCCTGCCGCTCGCGCGAGACGCCGTAGCGCTGCTGCACCACCTCGGCGGTTTCGAGCATCGGCATGTAGACCTGCGGCGCATGCGCGGCCAGCCAGGGCTCCTCGCGCATGAACTGGTTGGTGTGCTCGCGCACGCAGCTGACCGATTCGGTGCCGCCGGCCACCGCCACCTGCAGGCTGCCCGCGCGCACCGCCTGCGCGGCAATCGCGATGCTCTGCAGGCCCGACGAACAGTAGCGGTTGACCGTCATGCCCGGCACGCTTTCGGGCAGGCCGGCGGCAAGGGCCGAGATGCGCCCGACGTTGAAGCCGTTGGCGCCTTCGGGAAAGGCGCAGCCGAGGATCACGTCTTCCACCTCGTCGGCGGGAACGCCGGCACGCGCCACCGCATGCCGCACCACGTGCGCGCCGAGCGTGGCGCCATGCGTCAGGTTGAGCGTGCCGCGAAAGGCCTTGCCGATGGGCGTGCGGGCATAGGAAACGATGGCGGCATCACGCATGCTGGGGTTCCGGAAGATCGAAGGGGAGTGCCGAGGGCGCCGCTCGGCTTGTGGCCGAAGCGCCGCGGTGCAGCGCGAAGGCCTGCAATGCCTGCATGGCTTCGGCCTCGCCGGCAAACACCGCGAAGCCGGCCTGGGCGAAGGCCGCCCGTACATGCGCATGCGGGCTGTAGACCGCCAGCGGCTTGGCCGCGTCATGAACCACGGCCCGGCATTCGCGCACGAAGCGCGCGAGGTCGTAGCTCGGCCCGCCCACCGCCAGCAAGCCCAGGGCGGCGGCGTCCACGGCCGCGTCCTGCAGCACCACCTGCATCACCGCGCCGAGCAATGCCGGTTCGGCCAGCAGCATCGCCGTCAGGTCGACCGGATTGCGGTTGAGCGAAAAATTGGGCAGCAGTTCGGCCAGGCGCTGCTCCGCGTCCGCCGACAGCCGCGCCAGCGGCAGCCCGCGGGCCTGCGCCTCGTCGGCTGCCAGCACGCACGATGCACCGGAGTTGCTGACGACCGCGAGCCGCGGCAGCCCGCCCGCGCCGCCGGCACCGGGCGCCGGCCCGAGGTACAGCGGCACGGCACCGACCAGTTCGACAAGGCCCCCCACGGTGCGGCAGCCGTGCGACTCGAACATGGCATCGAGCCCGGCACCGGCCGCACCGGCCGAGCCCGTATGCAGATCGGCCGAACGCCTGCCGTGCGCCGACCGCCCGGAGCGCACCGCGAGCACCGCCACGCCGCGCTGGCGCGCCGTTTCGAGCGCCGCGGCCATGCGCACCGGGTCGGGCACGTGCTCGACATAGAGCAGCACCAGCCGCACGCCGGGCTGACGCGCCAGTGCATCGACCAGGTCGGCCGTGTCCACATCGGCCTCGTTGCCGGTGGCGGCCACGCAGCGCACGCCCCAGCCCGCTTCGCGCAGCAGCGCATAGGCGGAGACCCCGAAGGCGCCGCTTTGCGAGACGATGGCCACCGGCCCGTCGAGCGGCGCATGGTCGCTGTAGATCGATGCGAAGGAGAGCACCGCACCGCTGTCGAAGCTGGCGACACCGATGCTGTTGGGCCCCACCAGGCGCACACCGCCGGCCCGGGCGATGCCGGCCAGGGCTTCCTGCCGGGCGCGGCCCTCGGCGCCGACCTCCGCATAGCCGGAGGCAAACAGCAGCGCATTCCCCACGCCCAGCCGCGCGCATTCGGCAAGCTGCTGCTCCGCCTGATCGGCACCGATGCACAGCACCACCGCATCGGGCACCTCGGGCAACTGGTCGAGCGCCGCATAGGCCTGCAGGCCCTGCACCTCGCCGGCGCGCGGATGAACCGGATAGATGCGGCCGCCGAAACCTTGCTCCAGCAGGTAGCGGATCGGCCGGCCGCCGACCTTGTGCGGGTTGTCGGACGCGCCGACCACCGCCACCGAGCGCGGCGCGAGCAGCCGCTCGAGCGAGGGCCGCACCCGCGCCGGCACGGCTTGTGCCAGCGCCTTCAGCTGCGCCTTGAGCAGCTTGCCGGTGGGGCTGGCAGGCAGTTGCGCCATGACATGCACTTCGGCCGGCACCTTGTACGGCGCCAGGCGTTCGCGCAGAAACGCGCAGAGCCGCGCGGTGTCGATGCTACGGCCCTGCAGCGGCTCGACGAAGGCGACGATCTCCTCGTCGCCCGCCACGCTGCGCCCGACCACCGCGCACTGCGCCACTTCCGCAAAGGCGGCAATCGCCTTCTCGACCTCGGCCGGGTACACGTTGAAGCCGCCGCGGATGATCATCTCCTTGCTGCGGCCCACGATGGAAAGATCGCCGGCCGGCCCGAAGACGCCTATGTCGCCGGTGTGCAGCCAGCCCTCGGCATCGACCGCCGTGCGCGTTTGCGCCGGATCGCGAAAGTAGCCCTTCATCACGTTGGGCCCGCGGATCAGGACTTCGCCGCGTTCGCCGCGCGCAACCGGCCGTCCGTCTGCGTCTGCGAGCACCACCTCCACGCCCGGAATCGGCCAGCCGGCGGTCACGTCCGCGGGCGGCGGATGGCCGAAGGTGCGGGTTGCCGCGGGTGCCGACTCGGTCAGGCCGTAGCCGTGGTGCAGCGGCAGGCCGAGCAGCGCCTCGGTCTGCGCCTTGCGCGTGGCGTCGACCAGCGAACCGCCGATGTAGGCCATGCGCAACCGGTTGGGGGCAAGCGGGCGGCCCTGCTGCTGCGACCATTCGTGCAGCCGCGCGTACATCGCAGGCACGCCCTGGAACACCGTCACCTGTCCACTGGTGATCGCCTCGGCCAGCAGCCCGGCCGAGAAGCGGCCCACCAGGCGCAGCGTGGCGCCCGCGCGCAGCCCGCACAGCAGCGCGGAAATCAGCCCGAACGAATGCGAGATCGGCAGCGCGTGGAAGATCACGTCGTCCGGCAGCAGCACCTGCTGCACCATCGAGGCACGGGTGACGAAATCGAGGTTGGCGTGGGTCAGCATCACGCCCTTGGGCAGGCCGGTGCTGCCCGAGGTGTAGATCATCAGGGCGACATCGTCGGCCGCCTCTTCCGGCCCCGTGCCCGGGCCTTCGCAGCGCTGCAGGCGCCCGCCCGGCGCGCAGGCGAGCACGCCGGCGGCGCCACGGCGTTCGGCGTGGGCCAGCGCCTCGCCCGATGCGCCCGCCGCGAAGTACACGAGCCGGGGTTCGCAGTGCGCGCAGATCGCATCGATCTCGCCGCCCGACATGCGGGCATTGAGCGGCACTGCCCAGCCGCCAGCGCGGATGGCGCCGAGCAGCAACACCACCATGTCCTCGCTGTTCTCGCCCACCAGCACCATGCGCTGGCCCGGCGCGAGGCCGGCCTCCACAAGCGCAGCCGCCGCTTCCTCGATGCGCGCGGCCAATTGCCCGTACGACAGCGCGCTCCCGTCCTCCAGCACCAGCGCGGGGTGGCCACCGCGGCCTGCCGCGGCCACTTCGTCGACGATCCGGTCGATCCTCATGAATCGCCCCGGGGCGCGGCATCCGGCCCAGCCGCTTCGCGCAGTGCCCGGTCGCGTGCGTCCTGCCCCCGTATCGCCTCGCGCATGCCGCGCCAGGCCTCGTCGTCCAGGTCGGCCAGTTCGGTGAAGGAGGCGCCGTTCTGCCGATGCCCTGCGCCGTCGATGGCGATGGTTTCGCCGGTGATCCACTCGACGCCGTCGGCCATCAGGAACACCGCCAGGTTCTGCAGCTCGGGCATGCGGCCCAGCCGGTTCATCGGGTTGCGCACCGCGCCGTCTTCCCAGGCCGCCTTGGGACTGAGCCGGCTGTTCGCGCCTTCGGTCGGAAAGATGCCCGGCGCGATGGCGTTCAGCCGGATGCCGTAGCGGCCCCACTCGATGGCGAGCGACTTGGTCATCACGTCCACGCCGGCCTTGCTCATGGCCGAGGGCACCACGAAAGGCGCGCCGGTGCGCACCCAGGTCACGACGATGGAAATCACCGAGCCCTTGTGGCCGGTGGCGATCCAGCGCCGCCCGACGTGGTGGGTGACGTAGTAGGTGCCGTGCAGCACGATGTTGGCGACCGCATCGAAGCCGCGCGGCGACACGTCCTGCGTGCGGCTGACGAAGTTGCCGGCCGCGTTGTTGACCAGCCCGTCGAGCGGGCCGTGCTCGGCCCAGATGCGTTCGACCATGGCATCGACGGCATCGGCATGGCGGATGTCCACCGCATGCGCGCGCACCACGCCGCCGTGGCGCTCGGTGAGCTCGGCGGCGGTGGCGTCGAGCATCGGCTGGCGGCGGCCGCAGATGTGGACCTCGGCGCCCAGTTGCAGGTAGCGCTCGGCGATCTCGCGGCCGAGGCCCGAGCCACCGCCGGTCACGAGGATGCGCTTGCCGCGCAAAAGATTGGCTTCGAACATGCAATGACTTTCAGTGAGACTTACTCGAGGACGATCTGCTTGGCGCGGATCAGCGGCGCCCAGCGCTCGCGCTCGCGGCCGATGTAGGTGTTGAACTCGGCGGCCGTCAGCGCCGGCGGCACCACCAGGCCGAGTGCCTCGAACTGGTCGCGGAAACTGCGGTCGGCCACCGCCTGCGCCACGGAGGCGTTCAGCCGGTTCACCACATCGGGCGGCGCGTTGCGGGGCAGCATGAGGCCGAACCAGGTGGTGACCTCGTAGTCGGGGTAGCCGCTCTCGGCGACCGTCGGCACATCGGGCAGGGCCGGCAGCCGCTCGCGGGTGGTCACCGCGAGCGGGCGCAGCTTGCCGCCGCGCACCAGGCCCATGGCACTGCCCGTGGAGTCTGCAAAGAACTGGATGTCGCCAGCCATCAATGCGGCCTGGGCCGGGGCGCTGCCGTTGTAGGGCACATGCATCAGCGAGACACCGGTGGCGCTTTGCAGCAGTTCGACGGCCAGGTGCAACGAACTGCCGGTGCCCGTGGATGCGTAGTTGAGCTTGCCGGGGTTCGCCTTGGCTTCAGCGATCAAGTCGCGCAGCGTGCGGTGCGGCGAGCTGTTGCCGACCAGCATCACGATCGGAGTGACCGCAATGCGGGCCACGGGCTGCAGCTCCTTCTCGGGGTTGTAGGACAGCTTGGGATAAAGCAGCGGATTCAGCACCGCCGTGGCGCCGGTGGCAAACAGCACCGTGTAGCCGTCGGGCTCGGCGGAGGCTACCAGGCGCGCACCCAGTGCCGTGTTGGCGCCGGGCTTGTTGTCCACGATGACCGGCTGGCCCAGGTCCTTGCGCATGCGTTCGGCCAGCGTTCGCGCCAGCACGTCGCTGATGCCCCCCGCCGTGTAGGGCACAACCAGCCGGATCGGCCGGTCGGGGTACGCGCCGGCGGCCGAAGCCGCGGCGCCAAAGAGCGCGAGCAAGGCGAGCGGCACCCACTGCCGCAGGCGCCGAGAGAGTTGTCGTCCGAGCATGTCGTCTCCTTTTTATGGCTCGCCCCCGGGCAGTGGCAGGGCGCGATTTAATCTTATCAGTGTTAAGTTAATAAGAACACATAAGAGATTTCCCTATGTGTTTTCGTACATGTGGGGCCTGGCTCACAGCGACTTCATCTGATCATCAGAAAGATTGCAGGCACCGCGGAGGCACCGGCCGGCGGCCCGCCCGGCCTTCGGCCAGAATAGAGCGGCGTCATCCTGCGCACTCTCTGGCTTTTCCGTGAACGCTCCCGCCCAGGCGCAACCGCCTTCCTTCTCGACCGAAGAATTCCGCAGCGCGCTCGGCATGTTTGCCACGGGCGTGACCATCGTCACCGCGCGTTCGGCCGACGGCGTGCTGGTCGGCCTCACGGCGAATTCGTTCAACTCCGTGTCGCTTGCGCCGCCGCTGGTGCTGTGGAGCCTGGCGCGCGCCGCGGGCTCGA
The DNA here is from genome assembly GCF_037204085.1 of Variovorax sp. CCNWLW235. Classification (NCBI taxonomy): domain Bacteria; kingdom Pseudomonadati; phylum Pseudomonadota; class Betaproteobacteria; order Burkholderiales; family Comamonadaceae; genus Variovorax; species Variovorax sp. CCNWLW235. Next base: position 26,909 of record NZ_JBBCBW010000022.1, read on the forward strand.
TGCCGGCGCTCAGCACCGGCTCGCACTACGCCATCAACATCCTTTCGGCCAACCAGAAGGAATTGGCCGAACGCTTCGCCACCAAGAACATCGACCGCTGGGCGGACGTGGCCTTTACCGAAGGGCTTGGCGGTGCGCCGGTGCTGGCGGGTGCGGCGGCAAGCTTCGAATGCTTCAACCGCAGCCGCTACGACGAAGGCGACCACGTGATCTTCGTGGGCGAGGTGGAGCGCTGCACGCACAACGCGGGCGCCTCTCCGCTGCTGTTCCATGGCGGGCGCTTCTACACCGAGCATCCGCTCTGACCCGACGAATGATCCAGCGCAAGACCCACCTCGACTCCCTCGCCATCGGCCTTCTCATCGCATGCTGCGCGTTCTGGGGGCTGCAGCAGATTCTCATCAAGACCACCGTCACCGAAGTGCCGCCGCTCTGGCAGGCCTCCATCCGCATGGCGGGTGCGGTGGCGCTGCTGTGGCTCTGGTGCGTGTCGCGCCGGGTGCCGCTTTTCGAGCGCGACGGCACGCTGCCGGGCGGCCTGCTCGTGGGGCTGCTTTTCGCGGGCGAATTCGCCTGCATCTACCTGGGCCTGCAGCACACCTCGGCCTCGCGGCTCACGGTGTTTCTGTACACCGCGCCTTTCTGGGTGTCGCTGCTGCTGCCGCGCTGGGTGCCGGCCGAACGCCTGCGGGGCTTGCAATGGGCGGGCCTCGTCATCGCGTTCGCGGCCGTGGTGTTCGCGTTCAGCGAGGGCTTCGGGCACTCGAGCTCCAACCAGCTGCTGGGCGATGCCATGGGGCTCGTCGGCGGCATGCTCTGGGGCCTGACCACGCTGGCACTGCGCACCACGCGGCTTGCGACCGCGAGCGCCGAGAAGGCCTTGTTCTATCAGGTGGGCGTGACCGCCGCGGTGTGCCCGGTGATCTCGCTGCTGCTGGGCGAAAAGTGGGGTTTCTCGTATTCGGCCTGGGCGTGGACCTCGATCGGCCTGCAAACCGTGATCGGTGCGTTCGCGAGCTATCTCACGTGGATGTGGCTGCTGCGGCACTACCCCGCCACGCAGATGTCGTCGTTCAGCTTTCTGACGCCGCTGTTCGCGCTGGTGTTCGGCGTGGTGCTGCTCAGCGAACCGCTCACATTGCAACTGATGCTCGCGCTGGTGGGTGTCGCCTTGGGCATCGTGATGGTCAATCGGCGAAAGGCGCGGGCATGAAGGACACAGACTTCCAGCCGGTGCTCGACGACATCGTCGCCACGCTGCGGCCGCTGCTGGGCAAGGCCGGCACGGTGGCCAGCTACATTCCCGCGCTGGCCAGCGTCGACCCGCGGCAGCTCGGCATTGCGCTGCGCACCTGCCAGGGCGCAGAGGCTTTTGCGGGCGATGCCGAAACGCCGTTCTCGATCCAGAGCGTGTCCAAGCTCTTCACGCTCACGCTCGCCATGCAGCGCATGGGCGATGCGCTGTGGGAGCGCATCGGACGCGAGCCCTCGGGCAACCCCTTCAACTCGCTGGTGCAACTGGAGAACGAGCACGGCAAGCCGCGCAATCCGTTCATCAATGCGGGCGCCATTGCGGTGGCCGACCGCCTGGTGAGCCAGGCGCTTGCTGCCGGCGGCAGCGCAAAGGCCGACATTCTTGCGTTGATGGGCAGCCTGTGCGGAGAGCCGATCGCGTTCGACGACGAGGTGGCGCAGTCCGAAGCCGCCACGGGCTTTCGCAACGTCGCGCTGGCCAACTTCATGAAGAGCTTCGGCAAGATCGACAACGACGTGGCCGATGTGCTCGGCACCTACTTTCACCAGTGCGCGCTGCGGATGAACTGCCGCCAGCTCGCACGGGCGGCCGCGTTCCTGTGCCGCGACGGTGCGCATCCGATCGACGGCCAGGCCGACGTTACCGGCGAGCGGCAGGCGCGGCGCATCAACTCGCTGATGCTCACCTGCGGAACCTACGATGCCGCGGGCGATGTGGCGTTTTCGATCGGCCTGCCCTGCAAAAGCGGCGTGGGCGGCGGCATCGTGGCCGTGGTGCCCGACAGGCTCACGCTGTGCGTCTGGTCGCCCGCGCTGGACGCCACCGGCAACTCGCTGCTCGGCATGAAGGCGCTGGAGCTCTTCGTCGCGCGCACCGGGCTGTCGGTCTTCTGAGCGCTGAGCGCCCGCTGGCGCAGGCGAAAATGGCCGCGCGCAAATCCACGCCCTCACAAGCATCCGAATGACCGAAGCCACAGATTCCACCACCGACTCCGACGACACCCTCCCCCTTCAGGAAGCCCGCCTCTGGCGCGACGGCCAATGGACCGCCCGCGTCATCAAGAACGAGGAAGACGACGGCTGGGCTGTCGAGATGACCCGCCACGGAGACCCGGAGCCTGCGCTGGTCGGCCCCTGGACCATGGGCCGCGACAAGAAGAACCCCAAGCCGCTCGACGGGCCCGCGTTTTCAACGCTGGTGAAGACCGCCGCCGAAGTCATTCGCCGCCATGAGCAGCAGCTGCACGCCACGCTCAACAAGAGCGTGACCGTCACCGCGCGCAATGACCAGCGCGTGCGGGTGTCGCTCGCCATCGTTCCCGACGAGGACAGCCCCTCCGCCACGCTCACCGCGCACGACGATGCGGACGACACCGAGCTTGCCAGCGTCAACGTCTCGCCGGCCTTCAGGCTCACCACGTCCAGCGCCACGGCCTGGATCGAGTCCGACTACGCACGCCCTCGCTGAAGGCCGCCGCAATCAGCGAAATGACGTATGGGCAGCCCCCGCTGAGTTGAGAACAATCGGCTTCGACGACACCCACCGCCGCACCGCAGACGAGCCCGAGCCGGATGAACACCCGGCCCGGGCTTTTTTTCTTGTTTCTCAACCATCCTTCAGGAGCAGCGTCATGCGACATGGTGATATTTCGAGCAGCAGCGATTGCGTGGGCGTCGCGGTCGTCAACTACAAGATGCCCCGCCTGCACACCAAGGCCGAGGTGCTGGACAACGCCCGCAAGATCGGCGAGATGCTGGTCGGCATGAAGAAGGGACTGCCGGGCATGGACCTGGTGATCTTTCCCGAATACTCCACGCACGGGATCATGTACGACGCGAAGGAGATGTACGACACCGCCGCCGCCGTGCCCGGGGAGGAGACTGCCATCTTTGCCGACGCCTGCCGCCGCGCCAACGTGTGGGGCGTGTTCTCGCTGACCGGCGAGCGGCATGAGGCGCATCCGGACAAGGCGCCCTACAACACGCTGATCCTCATGAACAACCAGGGCGAAATCGTCCAGAAGTACCGCAAGATCATGCCGTGGGTGCCCATCGAGGGTTGGTACCCGGGCGACCGCACCTACGTGAGCGACGGCCCCAAGGGCATGAAGATCAGCCTCATCGTCTGCGACGACGGCAACTACCCCGAGATCTGGCGCGACTGCACCATGCGCGGCGCCGAACTCGTCATTCGCTGCCAGGGCTACATGTACCCGGCCAAGGAGCAGCAGATTCTTGTCTCCAAGGCCATGGCCTTCATGAACAACACCTACGTGGCGGTGGCCAACGCGGCGGGCTTCGATGGCGTGTACTCGTACTTCGGGCATTCGGCCATCATCGGCTTCGACGGCCGCACGCTCGGCGAATGCGGCGAGGAAGAAATGGGCATCAACTACGCCGAGCTTTCCATGGGACTGATCCGCGATGCGCGCAAGAACGGCCAGTCGCAGAACCACCTGTTCAAGCTCATGCACCGCGGCTACACCGGCGTCATCAATTCGGGCGACGGCGACAAGGGCGTGGCCGAATGCCCGTTCGACTTCTACAAGCAGTGGATCGAAGACCCCGAAGCCGCGCGCAAGCAGGTGGAGTCGTTCACACGCAGCACCATCGGCACCGCCGAGTGCCCAATCGAAGGCCTTCCGAACGAGCCCACGCGCAGCAGCTGAAATCAGAGCTGGCGAAACTCCGTCAGCACCTTCAACACGCTGAGCGTGGCGCCGTCGAGCGTGGCACGCTGGCGGTGTGCAATGCCAAGGCGGCGTGTGAGCCTGGGCGTGACCGGCAAGATCTGCATGCGCTCGTTCAGCGCCGCGTCGGTGGACTGCTGCAGCGGCAGCAGCGCGGCGCCGTAGCCGGCCGCCACCAGGCTGCGGATGGCAGCGTCGTAGTTCAGCTCGATGCGCGCGCGCGGCGCGAAACCCGCCGCCGCAAACCACTCCATGGTGAGCCGGTACATGTGCGTGGTGGCCTCGTTGAAGATCAGCGGCTGCGCCGCCAGCCACGCGGGCGTCACGCGCTTGGGCGCCTTCCAGCGCTGCGGCACAAAGGCCATCATGGGCTGGTCGCGCCAAGGCGTCACGACCAGATCGCGCAGCGGCGGCTGCGGCACCGCCACCAGGCCGATGTCGAGCGTGCCCGCCGCCAGCCGAGACATCGCGTCGTTCGAGCCGAGGATGCTCACCTCCACGTCGATGCCCGAATGCCCGACGCCCAATGCCTCGAGCACCTGCGGCAGCAGGTCGACCACCACGCCGGTGGACGTGCCCAGCCGCACGCGGCCGGTGCGCCCCTCGGCTTGGCGCTTGACGGCTTCGATGGCGTCGTCGGTGTCGCGCAGCAGCTTGCGTCCGCGCTCGACCAATGCCGCGCCAGCCGCGGTGGGCGTGACACGGCGGTTGCCGCGCACCACCAGGGATGTGCCCAGCCGCGATTCGAGTTCGCTGATGTGCAGGCTTACCGTGGGCTGCGCAAGGTGCAGTGCATTGGCCGCCGCCGAGAAAGTGCCAAGGTCCGCAATGGCAATGAGCGTGCGAAGCTGGTCGAGGTTGAGGTGTCGCATCAGAAATGCTGATTGGAAGTGTCAGGAATCTCAACTTCCACAATAGCATGCCTCGCCGGAAGATCGGTGCTCCCCAACAAGGAGCCCATCGTGACAGCGCCAACGCACTCGCCCTTTCATCAACGCCTGATGCGTGCCCTGCGCAGCTTGCGCCGCCGCGCCGCGGAGCACCGCCGCAACCGCGCGGACTCGCAGCATCTGGCCGGCATGAGCGACCACGAGCTGCGAGACCTGGGCATCGGGCGCAGCCAGGTCCAAGCGTTGACGGAGCGGGACAAGTACTGAAAGAAAACCGCCTCGACCTTCAGACGCCGACGCGCAATTTGAGGTTCAATCCGGGGCGTGCCCAAACCCGCTGCTCCCACCCCGCTTTCCATCGAACTCACCTCGCCGCAATCGGTGAACGGCCGCCGCGCGGCCTTCCAGTCGCTCTGGCTGCTTGCGCGCATGAAGCACGCGCACGATGCCGAAGGCGGCCTGGTGCGGCTGTCAGACCTTCGCGGCGAAGTCACCGGCGCGAGCACGCTGCGCATGGTGGTGAGCCGAGCCTTCCGCGACTTCAAGGCGTGGAATGTCGAGGTCGGCTGGGGCGAAGACACGCAGCGTGAGCCGCGCTTCCTGAACGACGAGCGGCGCAGCCAAGGGCCCTTCTGGTTGCCCGCGGCGGAGGCGAAGCGTGTACGCCTGCTGGTGGGCGGCCGCGCCGCCACGGCGGCCGAGGTGGCGTCTTTTCTCGGGCTGCGTTCGCGCAAGCTGGCCTCAGCGGAGCCAGGCTCGCCGATGCCGCCCGATGCCGTGCACCTGCAAGACGCCGCGTTCTGGAAGCAGCTGGTCGCCTCTCAGCAGGCGGCGCGGCAAGGCCGGCTCATGGCGCCGGTGGCGGGTGGCGGCACGCCGGGTCAACCGGCCAGCGCGCTCGAGTCCATCCGCCTGGCCGGCACGCTGGCCGCCACCGACTTCCAGCGCGCGCTGGTCACGCTCAACGAGGCCATGCTGTGGCGCCGGCTCGGCGACAACGAACAGGCTCGCCGCCGGCTGCAGGCGCTCAAGAAGCAGCGCCTCGCGCACCATGTGGCGGGCAACGACTACCTGGGTGCGATGGAATGCATCGTCTCGGCGTGGTGCGCCTACACCGCGCGCGACCTGCCGCTGGCCGAATCGCTGCTGGGCGGCATGGCCGGTGATGCGGCGCGCGGCCTGGTGCTGCGCCACCACCCCGACGTGCGCTTCGAGTGGTGCAACCTCTGGGCGCTGGTGTGCCGCTCGCGCGCACTGGGTCTTGCCGCCGACGACAAGCCCGCCGCCGCGGCACTGGCCGAAGAGGCATTGCGCCGCTTCGGCGAGGCGCTGGCCGCGGCCTTCGAGTCGCACTCCTTCGACGCGGCGCAGCACGTGGCCGCCAACATGGGCATGGCCGCATGGCTGTTCGACCGCGTCGGCCTCTCCGACCTGCCGGCCCTGACGCATGACGGCAATGCCGACACCACGCGCCGCGCCGTGCAGTGGATTGCCTTCAGCGAGTGGCTCTGCGGCCACACCGACGGGCAAGGCCGCTCGGCATGGAACGCGATCTACCTGATGCGCATCGCGCGCGGCCATTGCCGCGCAGAGCCGCAATCCACGCTCGCGCAATTTCGCGCGCAGAAACCGCTGGACCCGGCCGCGATATCGAAGCTCGCCGGGCCGCTTGCGGATGCGTTCGATGCAGCGCACTGGCCTGCGCGCTGGGTCGATGTGGCACAGGCGCGATTGGCCGACCACCTGGCCGGGCGCCGACGCTATCCGGGCCTGCAGCATTGCAGCCTGCTCTTCGAGCACGCCTGGTACGCGGCGCATGCGGGCGACCTGCAAGCGGCCGAACAGTCGCTGTGCCTGCTGCGCGAAGCATTGCCGCAGCTCGTGCCGAGCGACCGCGCTTATTTCACGGAGTCATGGAACGACACGCTGCCGGCTGAACTCGTGCTGGAGACAAAGCCGCCGCGCAGGCCCGCGGTGCGGAAGAAGGCTGTTCGAAAATCGGGCAAGCTCAGCTAGCCGGCATTTGCCAACACATGGCGCACGCGCTCGCGCAGCACCGGCAGCACGTCGCGCTCGAACCACGGATGGTGCTTAAACCAGCCCGTGTTGCGCGGCGACGGGTGCGGCAGCGGGATGAAGCGCGGCGCGTATTCAGCAAAGGCTTCGACGGTTTCGGTCACGCCGCCCTTGCTGGCACTGCCCAGGAAATGGCGGTGCGCATACTGGCCGATGAGCAGTGTCAGTTCGATGTGCTTCATCTGCGCAAGCAGGCGTTCGTGCCAGAGACCGGCGCATTCCTTTCGCGGCGGCAGGTCTCCGCTTCTGCCGCGGCCCGGGTAGCAATAGCCCATCGGCATGATCGCCACGCGCGCGGGGTCGTAGAACACATCGCGGTCGATGCCGAGCCAGCGGCGCAACTGCTCGCCGCTCTTGTCGTTCCACGGCACGCCGGTGGTGTGCACCGTCAGGCTGGGGGCCTGGCCGACGATCAGCAGCCGCGCACTGGCGCTGGCCTGCACCACCGGCCGCGCACCCATCGGCAGGTGAGCGGCGCATGCATTGCAGCTGCGGATATCCGCAAGCAGCGCATCCATGACGGGCACAGGGTCCTCTTCGCCTACCTCTTTCCGAACGGACGAAAGAAGCCGTCGAGCTCGCTGCCCATGGCGGCGCCCGCAAAATCGTCGAAGCGTCCTTCTTCCGCCAGCGTGCGCGCGGCGCGCATGAACCCGCCCCAGGCCGCACGCGCGAGCGCGCCGCCCACGCTCACGCGCCGCACGCCCAGTTCGGCAATGTCCTGCATGGTGAGCTCGCTCGTCGACCCTACGAGCAGGTTGACCGGTTTCGGCGCCACGGCCGCGACCACCGCGGCAATCTGCTCGCGCGTCTTGATGCCGGGTGCGTAGAGGCAATCGGCGCCGGCCTCGGCATAGGCCTTGAGCCGCGCGATGGTGTCGTCCAGGTCCGGGCGGCCCGCGAAGAAATTTTCGGCGCGGCCGACCAGCAAGGTGTCGCCGCCCGCCGCGTCGATGGCCTGGCGCGCAGCGCGCAGCCGCTCTACGGCCACGTCGATCGGGAAGAGCGGGTTCGCGGCATCGCCGGTCGAGTCCTCGATCGAAAGGCCGGCCACGCCGGTCTCGACCGCAAGCCGCACGCTCTCGGCAACGCCTTGCGCATCCGCGGCAAAGCCGTTCTCGAAATCGGCGTTCACCGGCAGGTCGGTGGCCGCGACCAGCTCTCGCAGATGGTCGAGGATCAACCCTCGATCCAGCGCGCCGTCGGCCTTGCCGCGCGACCACGCAAAGCCCGAACTGGTGGTGGCCAGCGCCTTGAAGCCCAGGCCTTCGAGGTAGCGCGCGCTGCCCGTGTCCCAGGGGTTGGGAATCACGAAGCAGCCCTTCTCGTGAAGGGCGCGGAAGTCGGCGCGTTTTTGCGCGATGGTGCGGGTCATCGAAACCTCGTCTTTCTTTCTTGCATGCGAAAGACGGAGTTTTAACGCAACAGCGCCGGCATTGCGCACTCGCGCCTTTCGGTGTTCTGATCGGTCCCCATGCAACACGTCATCCTGCTATTCATCCATCTTCTGGCCGCCGTCTTCTGGGTCGGCGGCATGGCCACCCTGCACTTTGCGGTGCGCCCCGCTGCTGTCGCCACGCTGGAGCCGCCGCTGCGCCTGCGCATGATGGCCACGGCGCTCCGGCGCTTCTTCGTCGGCGTGGATGCGGCGGTCACGCTGCTGTTCGTGACCGGCGTGGCCATGATCCTGCTGATGGGCGGCTTCCGCGGCGTGCACTGGCGCGTCGAGGCGATGATGAGCATCGCCATCGTCATGGCGGGTATCTATGTCTACATCCGTGCGTCGGTATTCAAGGCCTTGCGGCGCGCGGTCGACGAAAGCGCGTGGCCCATCGCGGCCGGGCGGCTCGACATGATCCGCAAGCTGGTGAGCCTGAACCTCGCGCTGGGTGTGGTGGTGTTCGGCGTGGCGATCGTCGGGCGCGCAGGTTAAGAGCCTTGGTGGTTGCTCGTTTGGGGGGCGCCGCTGTTTCAGGGCGTGTGCACAGGCCACCGGGTACTCCCCTCCGCGAATGTCCCCCGGGGCTGCGCCCCTCCTCCTTTATTTCGCTGCGCGGAGCACCCGATGCCCTGTGCACTGGGGCACGCCGCTGGTGTTCCGCTGATCAACGACTGCTCTAAATCACGCACCCGCTGGCGGGGTGCCTTGCGCAGCGAAATAAAGGAGGAGGCCGCAGGCCGGGGGACATTCGCGGAGAAAGGTACCCCGTCGGCGGGGGCGCTGCCCTGAACGAACAACAGCGCTGAAAACAATACCGCGGCAAACAGTAGGCACAGATCAGCCCGCCGCACCCTTGAGTTCGATGCCGTTGCCGTCCGGATCGGTGATGTAGATCGAAGGCCCGTCGCCTTCGGCACCGAAGTTGTTCTGCACCTCGCCATTCACCTGCACGCCGTGCCGGGCCATCAGCGCGCGGATCGCCGCTTCGTCGAAGGGCTCAATGCGCAGGCAGATGTGATCGACGTTGCGGCCTTCCTTGCCGGGCAGCGCGCCGCCCTGCTTGCCGAGGGGGCCATCGAGCGTGACGAGGTCGATGAGGTTGGTGCCGGCGCGCAGGTGCACGAGCCCCAGGTGTTCGCGGCGCCTCTCGACCGCACAGCCGAGCACGTCGCGGTAGAAGGCAATGGCGCGCTCCGCGTCCTTCACACGCAGCACGACGTGGTCGATGCGCAGCACCGAAAACGGTGGGCTGTGTATCGGGTCCGTCATGGCTTGCTCTCCTTGTTTGCTTGCTTGCTTTCTTAGACCACGCCCGCCGCGCGCAGGGTGTCGAAGCGTGCGGCATCGATACCGAACTCGGCCAGCACCTCGCGCGTGTGCTGGCCCAGTGCCGGCGGCGCATGGCGCAGCACGGGCGGCGTGGCTGTCAGGCGCAGCGGGCTCGCCACGCCGGTGATGCTCTCGATGCCGTCGCCCGCATCGCGCGGCAGCGTCACGGCCAGGCCGCGGGCCTTGACCTGTGCATCGTCGAAGGCTTGGGCAATGTCGTTGATCGGGCCGCAGGGCACGGCCTTGTCTTCGAGCAGCGCGACCCAATCGGCGGTGGTGCGCGTGCGCGTGAGCTCCTCCATCATCGGAATGAGCACGCCGCGGTGCTTCACGCGCAGCGTGTTGGTGGCAAAGCGCGCATCGGCCGCCCACTCCGGGTGGCCGGCCGCCTCGCAGAAGCGCGCGAACTGGCCGTTGTTGCCAATGGCCAGCAGCATCGAACCGTCCTGCGTCGGAAAGTCTTGATAAGGCGCGAGGCTCGGGTGCGTGTTGCCCTGGCGCTGCGGCGCCTTGCCGGTGTTGAGAAAGGCGCTCGCCTGGTTGGCGAGGATGGCCATGCCCACGTCGAGCAGCGCCATGTCGATGTGCTGGCCTTCACCCGTGCGGTCGCGCACCTGCAGCGCAGCGAGGATGGCGGTGCTCGCATAGACGCCGGTGAACAGGTCGGTGAGCGCCACGCCCACGCGCAGCGGGCCGCCGCCGGGCTCGCCGTCGGGGCGGCCGGTAATGCTCATCATGCCGGTCATGGCCTGGATCATCAGGTCGTAGCCCGCGCGCTCGGCGTAAGGGCCGTCGTGGCCGAAGCCGGTCACGCTGCAATAGATGAGGCGCGGGTTGGCCGCGCGCAGGCTCTTGTGGTCGAGCCCGTATTGCTCGAGGCCACCGGTCTTGAAGTTCTCGACCACGATGTCGGCCTGCGCCGCCATCTGCTTGAGCAGCGCCTGCCCGTCGGGCGTGGCCATGTCGACCGTGACCGAGCGCTTGTTGCGGTTGCAGGCCGTGAAGTAGCTGGCCTGGTCGGTGTCGTTGCCGTTCGCGTCCTTGATGAAAGGCGGGCCCCAGGTGCGCGTGTCGTCGCCCACGCCGGGCCGCTCGATCTTGATGACGTCGGCGCCCAGGTCCGCGAGGATCTGCGTGCACCACGGGCCCGCGAGCACGCGGGACAGATCGAGGACCTTGATGCCGTCCAGGGCTGCGGGCTTGGCCATGCGTGCTTAGTTCGCGAAGGCCGCAATGCCCGTGATCGCGCGGCCCAGGATGAGCGCGTGGATGTCGTGCGTGCCTTCGTAGGTGTTCACCACTTCCAGGTTCACCAGGTGGCGCGCCACACCGAATTCGTCGCTGATGCCGTTGCCGCCCATCATGTCGCGTGCCAGGCGGGCGATGTCGAGCGCCTTGCCGCAGTTGTTGCGCTTCATGATCGAGGTGATCTCGACCGAGGCGGTGCCTTCGTCCTTCATGCGGCCCAGGCGCAGGCTGCCTTGCAGGCCCAGCGTGATCTCGGTCTGCATGTCGGCCAGCTTCTTCTGAATGAGCTGGTTGGCCGCGAGCGGGCGGCCGAACTGCTTGCGGTCCAGCGTGTACTGGCGGGCGCGGTGCCAGCAGTCTTCAGCGGCGCCGAGTGCGCCCCACGAGATGCCGTAGCGCGCGCTGTTCAGGCAGGTGAAGGGGCCCTTGAGGCCCTGCACTTCAGGGAACGCGTTTTCTTCGGGGCAGAACACGCCGTCCATCACGATCTCGCCGGTGATGCTGGCGCGCAGGCCGACCTTGCCGTGGATGGCCGGGGCGCTGAGGCCCTTCATGCCCTTTTCGAGCACAAAGCCGCGGATCGGGCCGACGGTGCCGGTTTCGCTGACTTCCTTGGCCCACACCACGAACACGTCGGCGATGGGCGAGTTGCTGATCCACATCTTGGCGCCGCTGAGCGAATAGCCGCCCGGCACCTTCTTGGCGCGCGTGACCATGCTGCCGGGGTCGGAGCCGTGGTCGGGTTCGGTCAGGCCGAAGCAGCCGATCCACTCACCGGTGGCGAGCTTGGGCAGGAACTTCTGCTTTTGCGCCTCGGTGCCGAATTCGAAGATCGGCACCATCACCAGCGAGCTCTGCACGCTGGCCATCGAGCGGTAGCCCGAATCGACGCGCTCGACTTCGCGGGCGATCAGGCCGTAGGCCACGTAGTTGAGGCCGGGGCCGCCGTACTGCTCGGGAATGGTGGGGCCGAGCAGGCCGAGCGCTCCCATTTCACGAAAGATGGCGGGATCGGTTTCGCCGGTGCGAAAGCCTTCGATGACGCGGGGGGCCAGGCGCTCCTGGCAGTAGGCATTGGCCGCGTCGCGGATCATGCGTTCTTCGTCGGTCAGTTGCTGGTCGAGAAGAAGGGGGTCGTCCCAGTGGAATTGCGCTTTGGCGGCCATGTGGCTGTCTCCGGAATAGGGGAAAAAAAGAAACCGAGGGGGAATGGACCGATCCTAGCCATGCAAGGGGCCGGGCGCAAACGATGAATCCTCACCCAGATATGCGCCCTATGCACATCTTGAGGCTGTGCACGGAGTCGTTTCCATTGGTAGCAGCGCCCCAGTCATACACTAGCGGCATACATGCGCCGCAAGATCCCGCCCCTGCAAACCCTCGTGTGCTTCGACGCCGCCGCGCGCCACGAGAGCTACACCCGCGCCGCGCAGGAACTCGCGCTCACGCAGAGCGCGGTGTCGCGCCAGATCGGCACGCTGGAGGCTTTTCTGGGCGTGGCGCTGTTCCGCCGCACCCGCCACGGCGTCGCGCTTACCGCGAGCGGCGCTGCGTATGCGCGGCAGATCACCAAGCGGCTCGAAGCCATGGAGCGCGACACGCTCGACGCCATGGCGCACCAGGGCGAGGGCGGCTCGCTCTCTTTGGCGGCCGTGCCCACCTTTGCCACCCGCTGGCTGATGCCGCGGCTGAAGGGCTTTGCTGCGCTGCAGCCCGACGTGGTGGTGCACATCGAGACGCGCACTCGGCCCTTTCTTTTTGCCGATGCCGAATTCGATGCCGCGCTGTACGCCGGCACGCCCGCGCAGATCGAGAACTGGGCCGGCACGCGCGCACTCATGCTGATGCACGAAGACGTGGTGCCGGTGTGCAGCCCTTCGCTTCTGCCGCGCGGCAAACCGGTGGCGCCCGCGGCCATCGCGAAGATGCCGCTGCTGCAGCAGAGCACGCGCCCCGACGGCTGGCGCCAGTGGTTCGACGCGCAGCAAATCGATGCTCCCAACGCGCGCGGCGGGCCGCGCTACGAGCTGTTTTCCATACTGGCCGCGGCGGCATCGCACGGCCTGGGCGTGGCGCTGATGCCCACCATGCTGGTAGCCGACGAGCTTGCGCGCGGCGAACTCGTGGTGGCCTGCGCGCGGCCGCTCTCGGGCGAGCGCAACTACTACCTCGTGACGCCCGAACGGGCCGACCAGCGGCCGCTGCTGAAGTTCTTCAGCGACTGGCTCTTGGCCGAAGCACGGCGCGACTCATCCTGAGACGCTGCCGATATGATGGCCTGGACCACCAGGCGGGCCGTCTTCCGCCTCTTCCGCCTTTCACAACATGCTGAACAACCTCGCCCCCTTTCTCGTGCACTGGGCCATTACGGCGCTGTCGCTGTGGGTCGCAAGCCTGATCTTCCGCGGCCTCAAGTTCGAGAGCACTTCGGCGCTGGTGATCTCTGCCCTTCTGCTGGGCCTGGCCAACGCGGTGGTCAAGCCGCTTTTGATCGTGCTCACGCTGCCGCTGACGCTGCTGACCTTCGGCCTCTTCCTGCTGGTGATCAATGCGCTGATGATCATGCTGGTGGCCGCGCTGGTGCGCGGGTTCAAGCTCTCGGGCTTCTGGACCGCGTTCTTTGCGAGCATCTTCATCTCGCTGCTGAGCATTGCAATTGGCGCACTGGTGAGCAGCGGCGACCCGGCCACCGATATCCAGATGCCGGCGGGCAGCGGCAAGTGGATATAGGCGCAAGCCCCGCGGTCCGGGCCTGAGCCGGGCCCGTCACCGCCAGCCGAACAGCGCACCCCACCCGCGCACCTGCGCCGGGTCGGCCCCCACGGCGCGCAGCTGGCCCCAGACGGTGGTGCTCACGGTGTCGAGCAGCGCAATGCCGGTTTCGGCCTCGAACGCCCCGGCCAGGGGCGCCGCGTGCAGGTTGGTGCAGAAGGTGGTGATGGCCTCGGGCCGCGCGGCAGCCACTTCGCGCATCGACGCCATCAGTTGCGCGGGCTCGACCAGCGCGAAGTCGTGGTTCACGCGGATGCCCAGGTGGCGCTCGGCCACCACCTCGATGCCGAGCGCGCGGTAGTTCTCCACGATGCGCTGCTGCACGTCGGCGGTGTAGGGCGTCACCAGCCCGAGCCGCTTCACGCCGCGCAGCGCCAGCAGTTCGTTGAGCGCCAGCACCGCGGTGGTGGCGGCAATGCCGGTGCGCTCGCGGATGCGCTCGACCAGGCGCCGGTCGGCATCGAAGCCCAGCCAGCCCGACGAGGTGCCGCTCCAGCCGATCACGTCGACCTGCGCATCGGCCAGCAGCTCGGCGGCGGCAAGGATCTTGCTGTCGTCGAACTGGCCCAGGCCCGCAGCCGAGAGCGAGATCTCCGTCACCCTGAAGCGCGAGAAATGGGCGCTGCAGCCCGGCACGCAGGCCGCCAGGGTGCTGGTCAGCGGCTCCAGCGCCGTGTTGGACGAAGGCGTGAGCACGCCAAGGCGAAGGGGGCGCGTCATGGGCTTCCTTTTTTATGTGCGAATGGCCGGCATCGGCGTAATCACCGCTTCCGGGCCGCTTGATTGTTGATGATTATGTCGACAACATTCAATTCCTTTTGTTGACAAGATGAGGCACGTCCTTCCATGAGCTCCCACTCGGCGTTCGACCTGGTGATCCGCAATGCGCAGGCGGTCACGGCCAGCGACACCTTTCAATGCGACATCGGAGTGCGCGAAGGGTGCATCGTGCAGCTAGGCATGGCGCTGGCCGGCGGCGCGCGCGAGATAGACGCGGCCGGCCGCACGGTAACGCCCGGCGGCGTCGATGCCCACTGCCACCTCGACCAGCCGATGCCCGCCCCCATGCGCATGGCCGACGGCTTTGCCAGCGGCACGCGCAGCGCGGCCTGCGGCGGCACCACCACGGTGATTCCGTTCGCGGCGCAGCAAAAGGGCCAGTCGCTGCGCGCGGCCGTGGACGACTACCACCGGCGCGCCGAAGGCCAGGCGCACGTCGACTACGCCTTCCACCTGATCGTGAGCGACCCGACGCCCACGGTGCTCAACGAGGAACTGCCGGCGCTGATCCGCGAGGGCTACAGCTCGTTCAAGATCTACATGACCTACGACGACCTCAAGCTCGACGACGGCCAGGTGCTGGACGTGCTCGACGTCGCGCGCGAGCACGGCGCCATGGCCATGATCCACGCCGAGAACGCCGACTGCATCGAGTGGCTCACTCGCCGCCTCGAGGCCGCGGGGCGCACCGCGCCGCGTTACCACGCGCATGCACGGCCGATGCTGGTGGAGCGCGAGGCCACGCACCGCGCGATTGCGCTGGCCGAGCTGGTCGACGTGCCGATCCTGATCGTTCACGTGTCGGGCCGCGAGGCGGTGGAACAGATCCGCTGGGCCCGCGCGCACGGGCTCAGCGTGTTCGCCGAGACCTGCCCGCAATACCTCTTCCTCACGGCCGAAGACCTGGGCATCGACGACAGCTACCAGGGCGCCAAGTGCGTGTGCAGCCCTCCGCCGCGCGACAAGGCCAACCAGCAGGTGATCTGGGACGGGCTCAACGACGGCCTCTTCACCGTGTTCTCGTCCGACCACGCTCCATTCCGCTTCGACGACCCCGAGGGCAAGAAGCCGGGCGGCCAGGAGGTGGGGTTTCGCCATATTCCCAACGGCATTCCGGGCCTTGAAACTCGCATGGCGCTGCTGTGGTCCGAAGGGGTGATGGCCGGGCGCATCACGCCGCAGAAGTTTGTCGAGCTCACCGCCACCAACCCGGCCAGGGCCTACGGACTGCATCCGCGCAAGGGGAGCATCGCGGTCGGCGGCGACGCCGACCTGGTGATCTGGGAAGAGCGCGAGTTCGTGCTCGGCAATGCTCAGCTGCACCACGACGTCGACTACACGCCCTATGAGGGCATGCGCCTGTCGGCCTGGCCGGCCATGACGCTGGCGCGCGGCGAGGTGGTGTGGGACGGCGCGGCGTTTACCGGGCGCGCCGGGCACGGGCGCTTTCTGCCATGCGGCGCGCCCACGCTGCAGCCCCGCCGGCGCGGCTGAGCGGGCGCGATGGGCGTGCCGGAGGCGGCCGATTCCGACCCGGCCGGCCGCGGGGTGGCGTGCAACTTGCAAGGATTTCGTCATGACGGACAGCAGCTCCCCCCGCTCCTCCTCCAAGGCCGCCGGCAAGGTCACACGCATCGACCGCGACGGCGACAGCACCGTGCAATCGCTCACGCGGGCCATGCAGCTGCTCGAACTGCTGGCCGACGACGACGAGGGCTACCGCCTGGTCGACATTGCGGCGCGCAGCGGCTTGTCCTCGTCCACCGCGCACCGCCTGCTCACCACGCTGGAGCAGCGCCAGTTCGTCCAGTTCGACCGCGAAACCAGCCTCTGGTATGTGGGCGTGCGCTGCTTCTCTGTGGGGGCGGCCTTCGGGCGCCGGCGCCGCATTGCGCACCTGGCGCTGCCGGTGATGCGGCGGCTGCGCGACAGCTCGGGCGAAAGCATCAACCTGGGCATTGCCGACCTGGGCGACATCGTGTTCGTCACGCAGGTGGAAAGCCGCGAGCTGATGCGCGCCATAGGCAAGCCGGGTTTCCGCGCACCGCTGCACGGCACCGCCATGGGGCAGGCCATCCTGGCCGCCATGGCGGAGGACGACGTGCTGCAGTACCTGCGCACCTACGGCCTGCCCAAGCTCACGGCCAACACCATTGCGCGCGCATCGCGGCTGCACGAAACGCTGGGCGAGGTGCGCCGCGCGGGCTATGCGGTGGACGACGAGCAGAACGCCGTGGGCCTGCGCTGCATTGCCGCCGCCATCCGCGACGAGCACGGGCAGCCCTTCGGCGCGATCTCGCTGGTGGGGCCGACGCAGCGGATCAAGGCGGCCGATTTCGCGCAACTCGGCGCCACGGTGCGCGCCGCCGCCGACGAGATCACCGCGGCCTACGGCGGGCGCCTGAAGTAGCCGCCGGCGGCGCGCGTTCCACCGGCGCGCAGCGCCAAGTGCTTGATCTGCAAAGACTTTTTCTGCCGTTCCCGGTGCGCGGAAAACTCCGCGCGTGTGCCTTGCAGCGCGGTTCAATGGCCTCCTCATTGCCGCCTTGCCGATCCGCCCACCTTTGCCTTCCCAGGAGAAATCATGCCGATGCGTCCTCTTGCCAAGCCTTCCTTCTCTAAGCCGCTTGCCGCGGCCTTCGTGCTCGCGCTGGCCGCGCTGCTCGCCCCGCCCGCCGCACAGGCGCAGGAGCGGATCAAGCTCAAGGCCATCGGCCAGCCGCTGGCCACCGGGCTGATCCAGAAGAACAAGGAACAGCCTTTCTTCGAGAACTTTGCGGCACGCACCGGATTGCCGATCGACGTCGACTACAAGCCCATCGACACGCTGGGCATCAAGGACACCGAGCAGCTGCGGGTGATGAAGGCGGGCCTGTTCGACATCGTCTCGCTGCGCGTGTCGCAGAACTCGCGCGACGAGCCGACGATCCTGGGCCTCGACCTGGTTGGCGCCGCGCCTGACTACGCCACCGGCCGCAAGGTGGCCAAGGCCTATTTCGACACGGTCGATGCGCGGCTGCAGCAGCAGTTCAACGTGAAGCTGCTCGGCGTGTGGCCCTTCGGCCCGCAGATCCTGTTCTGCAAGAAGCCGATCGCCTCGCTGGCCGACATCAAGGGCATGAAGGTGCGCGTGTACGACCAGAACCTGGCCAAGTTCATCGAGATGGTGGGCGGCACGCCGGTGCCGGTGTCGTTTGCCGACACGCACCAGTCGCTGTCGCTCGGCGTGGTCGACTGCGCCATCACCGGGCCGAGCTCGGCCAACTCGGCCGGCTGGCCCGAGGTCACGACCCACCAGCTGGCCATCGGCTTCCAGATGGCGCTCAACGGCTACGGCATGACGATGAAGTCGTGGAACGCGCTCAAACCCGACCAGCAGGCCAAGCTCAAGGCGGCCTTCGACGGCCTGACCGAAGAGGTGTGGAAGTACTCCGAAGAGCTGTTCCGCGACGCGCTGAACTGCAACGCCGGCAAGGACCCGTGCACCACCGGCAAGAAGTTCAAGCTGGTCGACGTGCCGGTCACCCCGGCCGACCTCGAGCTGGTGCGCGGCGCGGTCGGCAAGGTGTCGCTGCCGGTGTGGGCCGAGGTCTGCGACAAGTCGAACCCGGGCTGTTCCAAGGGCTGGCAGGCCACCGTGGCACCGGTGCTGGGGCTCAAGTGAGCAGCGCGGCCATGAGCGAGCGGCCGCAGCCCACCGCCGCATTGCCTGAAGCAGCGCCGGCCGCGCCGCGGCGCATCGACTTCAAGACGCGCGTGGAGACCGTGCTGGCCACCATCTTCGGCGCGATCTTCCTCGGCCTGTCGCTCATCGTGACCGTCGAAACCGCCGCGCGCAAGCTGTTCAACATCTCGCTGCAGGGTGCGGACGAGCTCGGCGGCTATGCGCTCGCGGTGGGCTCGACCATTGCCTTCAGCCTTGCGCTCATGGGCCGCAACCACATTCGCGTCGACGTGTTCCACGAGAAATTTCCGGCCCGCGTGCAGGCGCTGCTGAACTGGATCTCGGCGGTGTCGCTGGCCGCTCTGGCGGTGTTCATCGGCTGGGTGGCGTTCAAGGTGATCGGCGACACCATGGCCTACCGCAGCACCGCGCAGACGCCATGGGCCACGCCGCTGATCATTCCGCAGGGCGTGTGGTACGGCGGGCTCGTGATTTTTGCGCTCGTGGCCTGCGGGCTCGCGCTGCGCGCCACCCGGCTGCTGCTTCGCGGCGACATCGCGGCGCTGAACGCCGACTTCCACCCCAAGAGCGCGAAGGAAGAGCTGAAGGAAGAGCTCGACGACCTCGCGGTGCGCCAGGCACCGCAGCCCGGCGGAGGAAGCCAGCCATGAACCTCTTCGTCATAGGACTCGCGTTCTTCGCGATGCTCGGCATGATGCTGGCCGGCCTGCCGATTGCCGTGTCGATGGCGCTGGTGGGCATCGTCGGCGGCATCGCGGCCTACGGCGCGCCGTTCATGGACTCGATCGCGCCCGTGGTCTGGGGCGTGCAGAACGAGAACCTGCTGACCTCGGTGCCGCTGTTCGTGCTGCTCGGCGAACTGCTGCTGCGCTCGGGCATTGCCGACCGCATGTACATCGCGCTGTCGGCCTGGCTCGGCCGCCTGCCCGGCGGGCTGCTGCACACCAACATCGGCAGCTGCGCGCTGTTCGCGGCCACCTCGGGTTCGTCGGTGGCCACCGCGGCCACGGTGGGCACGGTGGCGCTGCCTTCGCTGCACCGGCGCGGCTACTCGATGCGCGCCTCGCTCGGCAGCCTGGCCGCCGGCGGCACGCTGGGCATTCTGATTCCGCCCAGCGTGAACATGATCGTGTACGGCTCCCTCACCAACAACTCGATCGGCAAGCTGTTCATCGCGGGCATCATCCCGGGCCTGCTCCTGACCGGTCTCTTCATGCTGTGGATCGCGGGCTCCAGCCTGGCGAGCGGCAACGCGATGCGCGAGGCCAAGGTGCCGCTGAATGACCGCATCCGCGCGCTGGTGCACCTGGTGCCGCCGGCGGTGGTGTTCGGCATTGTGATGGGCAGCCTCTACTTCGGCATTGCCACCGCGGCCGAGAGCGCCGCGCTGGGCGTGATTGCGGCGCTGGGCTTCGTGCTGCATTCGGGCAAGCTGAGCTGGGAGCTGATGCGCAACTGCTTCGTCTCGACCGCGCGCGTGAGCGGCATGATCCTGCTGATCGTGGTGGCGGCCTTCGTGCTGAACCTGACGGTGAGCCTCACCGGCGTGGCCGAGGCCATGACCAAGTGGGTCTCGGGCCTGGGCCTGTCGGCCACGGGGCTGATCCTGGCGCTGATGGTGTTCTACCTGGTGCTCGGCATGTTCATGGACGTGCTGTCGATGCAGGTGGCAACCATTCCCATCACCTACCCGATCGCCACCGCGCTGGGCGTCGACCCGATCTGGTTCGGCATCTTCATCGTGCTGATGTGCGAGCTCGGGCTCATCACACCGCCGGTGGGCATGAACCTTTTCGTGGTGCACGGCATCCGGCCCGACAAGGGCGGCATCGAGGACGCGATATGGGGCGCACTGCCCTATGCGCTGATCATGATCCTGTTCACCCTGCTGCTCCTGGCCGTGCCGCAGCTGGTGACCTGGCTGCCGGGACGCATGTGATGATGAAGAAACTCAAGCCCGTTCTCGTTGCCGCGGCCGCCCTCGCCCTGGCGCTGCCCGCGCCGGCCCAGAACGCACGGCTGCGCGTGGCCGGCAGCCTGGTGTCCGGCGGCCAGATCCAGCAGCACAAGGAGCAGCCGTTCTTCGAGAACTTCGCGAAGAACACCGGCCTGCCGATCGATGCCGACTACAAGCCGCTCGACGTGCTCGGCATGAAAGACGCCGACAGCCTGCGCGTGCTCAAGTCGGGGCTGTTCGACATCGTGGCGCTGCGGCTCGCGCAGGTCTCGCGCGACGATCCGTTCCTGCTCGGCCCCGACATCGTCGGCCTCTCGACCGACTACGACACCGCGCGCAAGGTGGTCGATGCTTACCGCGCGCCCCTCGACACGCGGCTGCAGGAGCGCCATGACGCCAAGCTGCTGGGCACCTATCCGTTCGGCCCGCAGATCATGTTCTGCAAGACCCCGATTGCGGGCCTTGCCGATCTCAAGGGCAAGAAGGTGCGGGTCAGCGACCAGTCGCTCGCGCGCTTCATCGAGCGGCTCGACGGCATTCCGGTGGCGCTGGCTTTCACCGAGACGCAGCAGGCGCTGGAGCGTGGCGTGGTCGACTGCGCCATCACCGGGCCGAGCTCCGCCAACTCGGCCGGCTGGCCCGAGGTGACCACGCATGTCATGCCGATCGGCTTCCAGATCCACTTCGTCGCCTATGCCATCAGCCTGAAGAAGTGGAATGCGCTGCCGCCCGCGCAGCAAGCCAGGATGACGGCCGCCTTCCAGCAGTTGGAGGCCGACACCTGGGCTTATTCGCGCGAGCTGTGGGACGACGCCTCGCGCTGCAACGTGGGGCGCGAGCCGTGCAAGCTCGGCAAGCGCTACGCCATGAAGGAAGTGCCGGTGAAGCCGGCCGACCAGAAGCTGGTGCGCGATGCGGTCGGCGCAGTTTCGCTGCCGCTGTGGGCGGAGGTTTGCGACAAGTCCTACGACAAGTGCTCGGCCATCTGGAAGCAGGTTGTCGCGCCGGTGGTGGGCCTCCGGTAAGCGCACGATGAAAGCACTCTGGCAACTCACGGCGGCCCAGCTCGCCGAAGGTTTTGGCGCCGGCGCCTTCACGCCGGACCAGGCGCTCGCAGCTTGCCTGGCACGCAGCGCCGAAGTGAACCCGCGGCTCAATGCGCTGGTCGCGCTCGACGCCGAAGGCGCGGCCGAGGCCGCCGCGCAAAGCACCGCGCGCTGGCGCTCGGGCCGTGCGCTCGGCGCGCTCGACGGCGTGCCGGCCACCATCAAGGACAACCTGCAGGTGCGCGGCCTGCCCACGCACTGGGGCAGCCGCGCGCTGGCGGGCTTCGTCGCCGAGCGCGACGAGCTCCCGGTGGCGCGGCTGCGCGAGGCCGGCGCGGTGATCTTCGGCAAGACCAACGTGCCCGAGTTCACGATGCAGGGCTACACCGGCAACCCGGTGTTCGGGCCCACCGGCAATCCGTGGAACCCGGCGCTCACGCCCGGCGGCTCCTCGGGCGGCGCGGTGGCGCTGGTGGCCGCGGGGGGCTGCCCGATCGCGCTGGGCACCGATGGCGGCGGTTCCATACGCAGGCCCGCCTCGCACACCAACCTGGTCGGGCTCAAGCCCTCGCGCGGTCGCGTGCGGCGCGGCAACGGCCTGCCGCCGATCTTTCTGGACTTCGAGGTGGTGGGGCCGATGGCGCGCTGCGTAGACGACGTGGCCGCGGTGATGCGGGCGATTGCGCCGCGCGCCGAGGCCGATGCACCGCATGAAGCCAGGCCCGCACGCATCCTCTACCTGCCGCGCTTCGCGGACCACCCGGTGGACCCACGCATCGCGCGGCTGGTGGATGCCGCGGCCGACAACCTGGCCGCGCTCGGCCACCAGGTCACGACGCTGCCGCGCTTCGAGTTGGCCGAGGCGGTGAACCAGCGTTGGCCGCTACTCGCGCAGGTGGGTCTGGCCTGGCTGGTGGACCATCCGCGCGAACTCTCGGCCCGCCCCTTCGATCCCGCGCTGTTCGGCCCCGCAATGCAGGCCAACACCGAAACCGGCCGCGCCGCCTCGGCGCGCGAGTTGTTCGAGCTGCTGTTCGAGGCCGAGCGCCTGCGCGGCGAACTCGCCGGCCTGTTCGAGCAGCACGACTTCCTGCTGACCCCCGCAACCGCGGCGCTGCCCTGGCCCGCGGCCGACACCCATCCGCCGCGCATCGACGGCCGCGAGGTCGGCCCGCGCGGCCACGCGGTGTTCGCCGGCTTCGTCAATGCCGTGGGCCTGCCCGCGATCGCGTTGCCCTGCGGCTTTGCCGAGGGCCTGCCGGTGGGGCTGCAGCTGGTCGCGCGCGAAGGCGGCGACAACGCGCTGCTGGCGCTGTCCCGCGAATTCGAACGCGCGCATCCGTGGCAGCGCTTTCCCGCCCTGTGAGCGCGACGGCCGGCGGCCTTGCGCCGGCCAGCGCCGCGCACGCCCTGTGCCTCGCGCGGCGCGAGGGGCGGCGCGTACCCTCCACGCTGCTGCAGCCGGCCAGCCGCGCCGAGGCCTATGCCATCCAGGACGCCACGCTGGCGGCAATCGGCCCGGCCGGCGGCTGGAAGGTCGGCGCCCGGGCACCCGGCCACGAGCCCACCTGCGCACCGCTGCCGGCCGAGGGGCTGCTGCCCGATGGCGTGCGACTGCAGGGCCCGGCATGGCGGCTGCGCGGCATCGAGGCCGAGATCGGCTTCCAGCTCGGCACCGACCTGCCGCCGCGCCCCACGCCCTACACGCTGGCCGATGTGGCAGGCGCCGTCGAATCGGTGCTGCCGGTGATCGAGATCGTCGAGACCCGGCTGGCCGACTGGTTCGGCGCCGATGCCAACGCCCTGCTGGCCGACCTGCTGAGCCATGGCGCGCTGGTGCTGGGCCGCCGCCAGCCGTTCGCACCGGCCTGGTTCGACCTGCGGCGCGCAGAGGCCGCCGTGCATTTCGACGGGCAGACCGTCGCGCGCACCGTGGGCGGGCATCCGAGCCCCAACGCGGGCGCGCTGCTGGTGTGGCTTGCCAACCATTGCGCCGCGCGCGACGGCGGGCTCAAGGCAGGGCAGATCGTCACCAGCGGCTCGTGCACCGGCATGCTGTTCGCCTCGGCGGGCACGGCCGTGCGCGTGGAAATCGGCGAACTGGCGCCTGTGGCCCTTTCGTTCTGACATCGTTCGCGTGCGCCACTGCGGCCGGAACCCATGTCCGGAAACAGCGAGCGTCGCAGCCACGCCGGCAGCACACTGGCCGCATGCCGATCTCTACCGAACAATCTGTCGCGGCCCTCGACTGGCCGCGCATCGAAACCGAACTCGCCACGCGCGGCTGCGCCACGACGGGTGTGCTGTTCAGCCCCAAGGAATGCGCCGCACTTACTGCGCTCTACGACGAGCCCGGTCATTTCCGCAGCCGCGTGGTAATGCAGCGCCACGGCTTCGGCCAGGGCGAGTATCAGTATTTCGCCAACCCGCTGCCACCCTTGCTCGCCGGGTGGCGCAGCGCCCTCTACGAGCGGCTGGCACCTCTTGCCAACGCGTGGGCCGCGGCCATGGGCCAGCCGGCCGCCTACCCGGCGGACCACGCCTCCTACCTCGCGCGCTGCCATGCGGCGGGCCAGTTGCGCCCCACGCCGCTGCTGCTTCGCTACGAGGAGGGCGACTACAACTGCCTGCACCAGGACCTGTATGGCGACCTGCAGTTTCCGCTGCAACTCACGGTGCTGCTGAGCCGGCCGGGGGAAGACTTCACGGGCGGCGAATTCGTGCTGACCGAGCAGCGGCCACGCATGCAGTCGCGCGCCGAGGTGGTGTCGCTCGCGCAGGGCGAGGCGGTGATCTTCGCGGTGAACCAGCGGCCGGTGGCGGGCACGCGCGGCACCTACCGCGTGACGATGCGGCACGGCGTGAGCCGCGTGCGCTCCGGGCGGCGCCACACACTCGGAATTATTTTTCACGACGCGCGCTGACCCAAATAGTTCCCGTGCGGCGCGGAAGTGTTGCGGCAGCCGCGAAATCCTGCACACCTCCAATGAAAACTTAAGTGCGTTAGTAGCGCACTGCACACTTACGCTGACACCTGTTAGCGCACTCAACGCAAAATGACCGCTGCATTCCTCGACGCCGCAGCCGTCTTTTGCTTCTGTGGAGACAACACCAACACCGCCAAGGGCCACGGGCCCCTATCGCAAGCCGCGCCGCTTCAGAGTGGACGTGGGCACCGTCGTCAGCGCCGTTGCCCTGAGCCAGTCGCTGCTGCTGGTGGCGCTGGGGTACTGGGGCTCGCAGCGTTTGGTCTCCAGCATCGGCCAATCGGCCCACAAGGCAAACCACGACCGCACCGAAGACAAGGTGCTCGCCTTCCTGGCCAAGACCGAATCGGTGGTGGGCGCAATCAGCGACTCGCCCAACCTGCGCCCCGCGGGTGACAACTCCGGCCAGACCGCCGAACTGCTGTGGACGCTGCTGCAGCAATCGCCCGAGCTCGACAGCACCTACGTCGCCAACAACGACGGGCAGATGCTGATGGTGTTGCGCTATCCGGCGCTGGCGGTGCGGCAGATTTCGCGCGGGCCGGCTTTCACCACGGAAACATGGCAGTACAAGCCCGCCTCCGATGCGCCGGGCGACGTGCGGCAACGCTACGGCACGACGCGCATCGAGGCTTACCGCAGCAGCTACGACCCGACGCAGCGCAGCTGGTACCTGCAGGCCCGCCAGGCCAAGGGCCCGATCTGGACCCAGCCCTACGTTTTTGCCGCCGCGCAGGAGCTGGGCGTGACCTATGCGCTGCCAAGCAGGCGCGGCCCGGACGAAGGCAGCGACGGCGCCATGATCGTGGCGGGCGACGTGTCGCTGGGGCGGTTGTCCGAATTCGTGCGCCTTTTCAGCAGCGGCAGCGGGCAAGGCAACAGCGCATTGCTGAGCGCCGACTATCAAGTGCTCGCCCGCAGCGACGTGCCGGGCGTGGTCCGCGAACTGGCACCGGCCAAGGGCGGCATTCTCGGCGCGCTGCACGAGCACATGGTTGCCGACGGCCTTGCGGCCGGACCGCACGACACCAGCTTTTCGATCGCGTTCGATGGCAAGCGCTATCTGGTGCAGCACTCGCGCATTCCGTCCACCGGCTGGCAGCTGGTGAGCTGGGTGCCCGAAGACATGCTGCTGGGCGGCCTGCAGCGCGCCGTGCTGTGGGGGCTGCTGCTGGCCGTGATTTTCCTGGCGGCGACGCTCCTGCTGTCGCTGCGGCTCTCCAAGCTGGTCACGGCGCCGGTCGAGAACCTGTCGCGCATCGCGCGGCGCATCGGCTTGCTGGAGCTGGACAACCTGCCGCGCGAACCGAGCCGGGTGCTCGAAATCCAGCACCTGGACCAGGCCTTGGACGAATCGGCGCGAAGCCTCAAGGCGTTCAGCAAGTTCGTGCCGGTCGACGTGATCAACCGGCTCATTGCCGAAGGCCACACGCTGGCGCCCAGCGGATCGCCGCGCCGCATTGCCGTGATGTTCACCGATGTCGAGGGCTTTACCCGCATCTCGGAATCGCTCGAACCCGATGTGCTGGTGGGCATGCTGACCGAGTACTTCAATCTTGCGGCGCGCGTGTTCGCGCAGCACGGCGGCGTGATCGACAAGTTCATCGGCGACGGCATCATGGTGCTGTGGGGCGCACCCGCGGACCTGCGCGACGCGGAGTACCAGGCCTGCACGGCGGCGCTTCAGCTGCATGCCGAAATGGGCGAGCTCAACCGCAAGTGGCGCGCCGAAGGGCTGCCCGAATTCCGCACGCGCATCGGCATTCACACGGGCGTGGTGATTGCCGGCGTGCTCGGGTCGAACGACCGCCTGGCCTACACCGCCTTTGGCGACGTGATCAACGTGGCGAGCCGCATCGAGGGCATCAACAAGCAGCTGGGCACGCAAACGCTGGTGTCGGAGGCCACCTATGAGGCGCTGCGCGGGCGGCTGCGCACGCGCCGCATCGAGGAAGATGCGGAAATTCGCGGGCGCCGCACGCGCATGGTGCTCTACGAACTGCTGGCCTGAGCCGCGCGCCGCGCTGCAAACGCCACGAACCAGTCG
This sequence comes from Variovorax sp. CCNWLW235, assembly GCF_037204085.1. Lineage (NCBI taxonomy): Bacteria > Pseudomonadati > Pseudomonadota > Betaproteobacteria > Burkholderiales > Comamonadaceae > Variovorax > Variovorax sp. CCNWLW235. Next base: position 53,111 of record NZ_JBBCBW010000022.1, read on the forward strand.
AGGCTGCCAGGGTTGGCCATGGCCTCGCGGTTGACCACTTTCTCGATCGGCTGGCCGAGCAGCAGCTTCTTGATCGGCAGCTCCTGCTTCTTGCCCGAAAGCGTGCGCGGGATTTCGTCGACCTGGAAGATGTCGTTGGGCGCAAAGCGCGGCGAGAGCGATGTCTTGATGGCGTCGTTGATCTTCGCGCGCATGGCGTTGTCCAGCGGTACGCCGGGGCGCAGTACCACGAACAGCGGCATGTAGCTTTCACGGCCGAGGTATTCGAGGTCGACCACCATCGAATCGAGCACTTCGGGCAGGCCTTCCACGGCGCTGTAGATCTCGCTGGTGCCCATGCGCAGGCCCTGGCGGTTGATGGTGGCGTCGCTGCGGCCGTAGATGATGCAGCCGCCGTCTTCGCCGATCTTGATCCAGTCGCCGTGGCGCCAGATGCCGGGGTAGGTGTCGAAGTAGCTCGACAGGTAGCGCGCATTGCCTTCGTCGCCCCAGAAGTACAGCGGCATCGATGGAATCGCCTTGGTGCAGACCAGCTCGCCCACTTCGCCGATGACGGGCTGGCCATCTTCGTTCCAAGCCTCGACCGCGTGGCCGAGCTGCCGGCACTGCATCTGGCCGGGCACTTCGGGCAGTTCGCGGTTGCCACCGACGAACGCGCCGCAGAAGTCGGTGCCGCCCGAAATGTTGCACCACCACACGCTGTGGGCGCCCGCGGCCAGCAGCTGCTCCGTGCCCCAGCGCTGCACTTCTTCCGACAGCGGCGAGCCGGTGCTGCCGAGCGCGCGCACGCGGGTAAGGTCTCCGCATTCGGCCGCCACCACGCCGGCCTTCATGCAATTGGTGAAGTAGGCCGCGCCGGCACCGAAGAAGCTGATGCGGTGCTTGGCGACAAAGCGCCACAGCACGGCCCAGTCGGGCTTCTCCTTGCTGCCGGCCGGGTGGCCGTCGTAGATGACGATGGTCGAGCCGAACGCCAGCCCGCCGAGCTGGCAGTTCCACATGACCCAACCGGTGGAGCTGTACCAGTGGAAGCGCTCGCCGAAGTTGTTGGCACCGTAGCTCGCGCCCACGTCGTTGTGCAGCCCGCAGGCATACATGGTCATGATGATGCCGCCCTGCCCGTGCACGATGGGCTTGGGCAGGCCGGTGGTGCCGCTCGAATAGACGATCCATATCGGATGATCGAAGGGCAGCCACTCGGGCTCGAAGGCGGCCACCTCGGCGTCGTTGCGCGCAATGGCGTCTTGCCAGCCGGCATCGACATCAAGCTGTTGCGCGGCATACGGCGTTCGGAGCAGCAGCAGCTTCTGCACGCTGGGCAGTGCGCCGCGCAGCTCTTGCACCACGGCGCTGCGATCGATGGGCTTGGCGCCGTAGTGCACGCCGTCGGCGGCAATCAGCAGCGTGGGTTCGATCTGCCGGAAGCGGTCGACCACGGCGGCCGTGCCCATGTCGGGCGCGCACACGCTCCACACCGCACCGATGCTCGAGCACGCGAGAAATGCCACCATGGTTTCGGGCACGTTGGGCATGTAGGCGGCCACGCGGTCTCCGCGTCGCACGCCAAGCGAGCGCAGCGTGAGCGCAACCGAAGCCACCTGGCGGCGCAGCTCGGGCCACGACATCTCGCGCACCTGGCCGAGCTCGTTGTCGCTCACGATGGCGGGCATGCCGGCCGCGTGCGCCGCATCGGCATGGCGCAGCACCTCGCGCGCGTAGTTGACCTGCGCGCCCGGGAACCACGTGGCGCCGGGCATGCGCGCTTCAGCCAGCACCGCGGTGTGCGGCGTGGGCGACCGCATGCCCATGTAGTCCCAGATGCTCTGCCAGAAGGCGTCCAGGTCAGTCACTGACCAGCGCCACAGCGCGTCGTAGGTGTCGAACGAGAGGCCGCGCTGGTCGCGCAGCCAGTCCTGGTAGAGGCGGATCTGGGGAATGTTGGGAGCGAGCATGGCATTGAGCGTAATGCTGCAATCCACCCCGCTCAATCGGGGTTGACCTCAGGGTTTGTACGTGTGTTCAATAGTTTTGTACAGACGTTCAATACGCCCGATGAACACCCGGACCCCGCCTGCCAAACGAAGCGCCCACCGGGCTGCGGCCCCTGTGGCCGAAGCCACCCGGCCCGACCGGCGGCAGGCCATCCTGCTCGCGGCTGAAAAGCTTTTTGCGCAACACGGCTACCACGCGGTCACGATCCGCCAGATTGCCGAAGAGGCGGGCGTGCCGCTGGCCCTGGTGGGCTACTACTACGGCCCGAAGCACGAGCTCTTCCACGCGATCTTCGAGCACTGGAGCCACAGCATCGATGAGCGGCTGGCGGGCCTCAAGGCGGTGCACATCGACCCGGCCGACCTGCGCACGCTGCCGCGCATCATCGAGGCCTTTACCGGCCCCGTGCTTGCGCTGCGCGCCAGCGCCGAGGGCGAGTACTACGCGCTGCTGGTGGCGCGCGAGCTCTACCACGCCACCGAAGAAGCCGACCGCGTGCTGCGCGGCTACTTCGATCCCCTGGCCGAGGCGTACATCGACGCACTGCACCTCGCCATGCCGCACGCCACGCGCGGGCAGGTGGCGTGGGCCTACCAGTTTGCGCTGGGCGCCTTGTTGCATCACCTGAACGACAGCCGCATCGAACGGCTGTCGCACGGCGAGAACGTTCGCAGCGATCCGGCGGCCGCGCCAATGCTCGTGAACTTCATCGTCGGCGGGCTGCGTGCCGCGCTGCCGCGCCCGAAGACCCCGCCAAAGAAAACCACCCCCCCCAGGAGACAAAAGACATGATGAAACGACGCACCCTGCTGTCGGTGCTGGGCGCCGCATCGGCCGCCGCGGCCCTGCCATCGCGCGCGCAATCGAACCCGAAGATCGTGTTCGGCTACACGGCCGTGTCGGACTTCGCCTCGGTGTTCGTGGCCGCCGAGGAGGGCTACTTCAAGAAGCGCAACCTCGAGGTGGAGCTCAAGTTCATCCCGCTCAACTCCACCATTCCCGCGGCGCTGCAGTCCGACTCGCTGCAGATCGGCGGGCCCACGCCCTCGGTGTTCCTGCAGGCGGTGGACGGCGGACTCGACCTGGTGCTGGTCGCGGGCGGTGGGCTCACGTCGAAGACGATCACCGGCTTCGGACTGGTGGCGCGCGCGGGCTCGGGCATCAAGAACCCGCAGGATTGCGTGGGCAAGAAGATCGGCGTGCCGGGGCTCGGCGCTTTCCTGCACGTGACCTTTCGCGCCTGGCTCAAGGACAGCGGCGTGGACTACCGCAAGGTCAACTTCGTCGAGGCGTCGTTTCCGCAGCACGCCGACCTGCTGCGCGGCGGCTCGGTCGATGCGGTGGTGTCGGCCGACCCATTCATGAGCCGCATCACCGAGAGCGGCGCGGGCTACGTGGCCTCGTACTACTCCACCTTCCTGCCGGAGAACAACCAGACCATCGTGCATGCGGCCAAGCGCCAGTGGGTGGCAAAGAACCCGGGTGCCGCGCGCGCGTTCCGCGAGTCGCTGGTCGAGGCCGCGGCCTTCATGCAGCAGCCGAAGAACGACGCCAAGGTGCGCGCGGCCATCGGCAAGTACATCAAGCTGCCGCCCGAAGTGCTCGCGAAGATCCAGATCTCGCCGCCGGGCGCCACCGTGAACGAAAAGCAGCTGGGCTACTGGGTCGGCCTGATGAAGGACCAGGACATGCTGAAGACCTCCATCGACGTTGCAAAGCTGATTGCCAAGTGAACGCTGCCGCCGACTTCCTTCGCTTCGATGGCGTCGCGATCCGGCTCGGCGGGCGCGAGATCCTGTCGCCCACTTCGTTCGACGTGGCGCGCGGCGAGTTCGTCTGCATCGTCGGCCCGAGCGGCTGCGGCAAGACCACGCTGCTGCGCGCGGCCAGCGGCCTTGTCACCGCCAGTGCCGGCGAGGTGCGGCGCAACGGCGTGAAGATGACGGAGCCTTCGCGCGAAGTGGCCTTCGTGTTCCAGGACTATGGCCGCGCGCTGCTGCCCTGGCGCACGGTGGAGGGCAACGTGAGCCTGGCGCTCGAAGCCGCAGGCGTGCCTGCCGCAGAGCGTGCGCCGCGCATTGCCGACGTGCTCGGCAAGGTGGGGCTTGCTAAGCACGCGCAGAAGTTTCCGGTGCAGCTTTCGGGCGGCATGCAGCAGCGCGCGCAGATTGCCCGCTGCCTGGCGCAGAAGCCCGAACTCATGATGATGGACGAGCCCTTCGGCGCGCTCGATGCGCTCACGCGGCAGAGCCTGCAGGATGAACTCGCGCGGCTGGTGCGCGACGACGGGCTGACGGTGCTGTTCGTCACGCACGACCTGGAAGAAGCCATTTATCTGGGCGACCGCGTGATCGCCCTGCAGGCCAACCCCGGGCCGGGGCGGCCCAGCCTGGCGCGAATGATCGACGTGAAGATTCCGCGCCCGCGCGACCAGCTCACGACCAAGGAGCATCCGGAGTATCTGCGGCTTCGCCGCGAGTTGTTTGCCTTCATCGAGCAGGGCCATGACTGAAAGCGGCTTCTTTCGCTGGCTGCGGCCGTGGGTCTTTCCGGCCGCGCTGGTCGGCGCCTTCGAGTGGTACGCACGCCGCGCGGCCGCATTGGGCAGCGATGCGCTTGCGCCGCCGAGTGCCGCGGCCAAGGCCTTCATGGGCGCAGCGCTCGACGGTTCGCTGTGGCAGGCCACGGGCTTCACACTGGGCACGGCCGCGCTCGGCCTGTTGCTGGGCGCGGTGCTCGGCATTGCACTCGGGCTGGTGATCGGGCTCTCGCGCCGCGCGGCGCAGCTCGGTTCGCTTTCCATCGAAGTGCTGCGGCCGGTGCCTTCGGTGGCGCTGATCCCGCTCGCGATGCTGACCTTCGGCTTCGGCGTGCGCATGGAGCTGGCCATCGTTGCGTTCGCCACCTTCTGGCCACTGCTGGTGCTTGTGCAGTCGGCGGTGCAGCAGATCGAGCCCCGGCTGCTCGAAGTGAGCCGCGTGCTGGGGCTCTCGCCGCGCGAGCGCGCCTTCAAGATCGTGCTGCCAGCCATCGCGCCGCGCCTGTTCGTCGCGCTGCGGCTCGGCGTGGCGGTGGCGCTGGTGGTGGCCGTGACGGTGGAGATTGCGGCCAACCCGCACGGCATGGGCTACGCGATGATGATCGCGCAGCAAAGCTTCGACCCGGCGCTGATGCTCGCCTGGCTAGGCTGGATCGGCGTGGTGGGCTTTGCGATCAATGCGGGCATGGTGCTGCTGCAGCGCGTGGTGGCCCGGCGCATGGGGGTGCTTCCATGAACGGGGCAGGCCGCCGCCGCATCGGCACGGAATGGTTCGGCTCGGTCGCCGTGCTGTGCGCGCTCATCGCACTGTGGTGGGTTGCCAGCAACGCGGGCTGGGTGAGCCGCGTGTTCCTGCCCACGCCGCAAGCCACCTTTGCGAGCCTGCTCGAAGGGCTCAACCTTTCGGATGCGAACGGCAACGGCGAACTGCTCGCCTTCACGCAGGCTACCGTCGGCCGCATGGTGCAGGGCTGGCTGCTGGCCTCGCTGTTCGGCGTGGTGCTGGGCGCGGCCATTGGCGTGTCGCCCGCGGTGCGCGCGTGGGTGCAGCCGACGCTCGAATTCATTCGCCCGCTGCCGGCCTCGGCGCTGCTGCCGCTGGCCATCTCGATCTTCGGGCTGAACCCGGGCATGGTGCTCTTCGTGGTGGCCTTCGGCGCGATGTGGCCGGTGCTGCTGGCCACGGTGCACGGCTTTGCGGCCGTGGAACCGCGGCTTTCGGAAGTGGCGCGCTGCCTGCAGATGTCGCGCGCAGCCTTCGTCTGGAAGATGGGCCTGCCCAACGCCATGCCCGACATCCTGGCCGGCATGCGGCTCGCGCTGACCATTGCGCTCATCGTTGCGGTGGTGGGCGAAATGATCGCTTCGCAAAGCGGCCTGGGCCAGGCCATTCTTCTCGCGGCGCGCGCGTTTCGCGCCAGCGATCTTTTCGCCGGCATCGTGCTGCTCGGGCTCATCGGCTTCGTGAGCAATGCGCTGCTGGCTTTTGCCGAGAAGCGGCTGCTGCGCTGGCAGCAGCCCTGACGAACCCTTCACGCCAACATCAATACCCTGCAAGGAGCCCCGCCATGCCACGCAAGTTTGTCGACCTGTCGATCTTTCTCGAAAACGATGTGCTCTCCGACCCGCCCGCGTTCGCGCCGAAGATCCAGTACTTCACGCACGAGCAAACATACGAGCAGATCGAGCCCTTCTTTCCCGGCCTCAAGAAGGAAGACCTGCCCGACGGCGAAGGCTGGGCCGTGGAGCTGGTGCAGCTTTCCACGCACAACGGCACGCACCTCGATGCGCCCTATCACTTTCACTCCACGATGGACAAGGCGCTGGGCGAGAAGAAGCCGGCCATTGCCATTCACGACGTGCCGCTCGAATGGTGCTTTCAGCCGGGCGTGAAGCTCGACTTTCGCCACTTTGCAGATGGCTACGTGGTTACGGCAGAAGACGTGGAAGCCGAGCTCAAGCGCATCGGCCACACGCTGAGCCCGCTGGAGATCGTGGTGGTGAACACGCGCGCGGGTTCGCGCTACGGCAACCCCGACTACGTCTCGGCCGGCGCGGGCATGGGCTACGAAGCCACCATGTACCTGCTGGAGCGCGGCGTGCGCCTGACGGGCACCGATGCGTGGAGCTGGGATGCGCCCTTTGTGCACACGGCCAAGAAGTACGGCGAAACGAAGGACGCCTCGCTCATCTGGGAAGGCCACAAGGCCGGCCGCGACATCGGCTATTGCCACATCGAGAAGCTGCACAACCTGGAGGTGCTGCCGCCCACGGGCTTCTTCATCAGCTGCTTTCCGCACAAGATCCGAGGCGCATCCGCGGGCTGGACGCGCGCGGTGGCAATCTTCGACGATGCGCTGATGGCATCGGTCTGAACCTGGAGCAGCAAGACAAATGATTGCGCTCAACCACACGCATGACGCCGCCGCCAGGAGCTGGCTCGACACGGCCAATGCCGCGGGAACCGACTTCCCGATCCAGAACCTGCCGTACGCAGTGTTCCGCCGCGCGGGCAGTCCGGAGCCGTTTCGCGGCGGTGTCGCCATTGGCGACCAGGTGCTCGACATGGCGGCGCTTTCGGCGCGCCAGTTGCTCGACGGACTCGCACTCGATGCGGCCCGTGCCGCCGCGCTGCCGGCGCTCAACGACTTCTTCGCGCTCGGCGGGGCCGCATGGCAGGCGCTGCGCCACGCAGTATTCGCATTGCTGCGGGGCGACGCACCGGTCGCGACGAGAAACGCCGTGCGCGAATGCCTGGTGCCGCAAGCCGAGGTCGAGTACACCGTGCCCGCGCGCATCGGCGACTACACCGACTTCTACACCTCCATCGACCACGCGCTCAATATCAGCCGCCTGATGAATCCCGATGGGGACGTGACGCCCAACTTCCGCTGGATTCCCACGGCGTACCACGGGCGCGTGTCGACCATCGGCGTGAGCGGCCAGCGCTTTCACCGCCCGATGGGGCAGACGATGGCGCCGGGCGCCAAGGCGCCGACGTACCACGCCTGCGCGCGGCTCGACTACGAGCTCGAGCTGGGCGTGTGGATCGGCGAAGGCAATGCGGCGGGCGAGCCCATTCCGCTCGCGCATGCGGAAGAACACATCTTCGGCATCTGCCTGCTCAACGACTGGTCGGCGCGCGACATCCAGTTCTGGGAGATGGCGCCGCTCGGGCCTTTTCTGGCAAAGAACTTTGCGACCACCATCTCGCCGTGGATCGTGACGATGGAGGCGCTGGCGCCGTATCGCCAGGCCTGGACGCGGCCCGCGAACGAGCCCCAGCCGCTCGACTACCTGGAGAACGAAGCGAATCGCGAAAGCGGCGCCATCGACATACGGCTCGAGGTGTGGCTCGAAAGCGAAAAGGCGCGGAGCGACAAGAGCGGCCCTTCCCGCCTGTCGCGCACGAGCTTCAAGCACCAGTACTGGAGCGTGGCGCAAATGGTGGCGCACCACACCGTGGGCGGCTGCAGCCTGAACCCAGGCGACCTGTTCGGCAGCGGAACCATCTCGGGGCCGGGGCCCGGAGAGGCCGGCGCCATCATCGAACTGACGCGTGCCGCGCAAAGCCCGGTCACGCTGGCAAACGGCGAGCAGCGCGGCTTTCTGGAAGACGGCGATGCGGTGCTGCTGCGCGGCTGGTGCGAGAAGCCGGGGCATGCGCGCATCGGTTTTGGCGAAAGCCGGGGGACGGTGCTGCCGGCACGGGGCTGAGAAACTTTGCGGCGCCCAAAAGAAAAGGCCACCGGTGAGGTGGCCTTTTGCATGAAATGTGGAGCGGGAAAAGAGTCTCGAACTCTCGACCTCAACCTTGGCAAGGTTGCGCTCTACCAACTGAGCTATTCCCGCATTTCAGGAGTCGAATTATAGAGGGATTTTGGGGCCGTTTCGGCGGGGTCAGGTTTCGAACACCAGCGACCGGTGCAGAGACACCCCCGCCATCACGCCGTCGGCGGAGGCCAGCGTGGCGTTGTGCATCAGCATGGCGGCGTCGCCCGCGGCGAAAACGCCGGGCACTGTGGTCATCTTCATCGCGTCGGTGCGGATCACCGGGCCGAACGGGCCGTCGTCGAAGGCGCAGCCCAGTTGTTCAGCGAGCGGACTGCCCGGCCGCGTGCGGGGCGCCAGGAACAGGGCGTCGAGCGGCACGAGGCGGCCGCCTTCGAGGCGCACGGCGGACAGTTCCTGCCCCGGCCCTTCGAGCGCCACGACGCGCGCGGATTCGATGGCCACGCCGCGCGTCTCCAGCTTGGCGCGCACTTCGTCGTCGACCATGTGGTTGCCGTTCAAGAACAGTGTGGCCGGCCCCCATTCGGCGATGAGTATTGCGTGCTCCGGTGGGTGCGGGCTCTCGAGCAGGATGCCGAGTTGCTTGCCGCTGAACTCATAGCCGTGGCAATACGGGCAGTGCAGCACGCTGGTGCCCCAGCGCTCGCGCACGCCTGCAATGTCCGGAAAGCCGTCCTGCACGCCGAACGCCAGAACGATCTTGCCGGCCGATAGCTGCCGGCCGCCTTCCAGGGACGCATTGAATCCGCCTGAACCATCGGCATGTGCACTCGCCACGCTCCCTTCGATGAAGGTGACGTTCGGATACGCCAGCACCTTGGCGCGCGCATCGGCAATCATCTTCAGCGGCGGCGTGCCGTCCTGGCCGAAAAAGCCGTGCGAGGCCGCGGCAAAGCGGTTGCGCGGCGCGCCCGCATCGACCACGCACACCTTCTTGCGCGCACGGGCAAGCTGCATTGCAGCGGAAAGGCCGGCAAAGCTGCCGCCCACGACCAGAGCGTCATAGCGCATGTTCAATGTCCTTGTGAGTGAAGCCGCCGCCCGTCATACGGCGATGAAAGTCTTTCGACAAGTCGGCCAGCGTGATGCTGTTGAAACGCTTGAGCAGCAAGGCCTCGGCCTCCTCGCAGGCGCTGTCGAGCGCGGCGTTCACCGCCTGCTCGACCACGCAGCCGGGGCTCTCGGTGCGGTTGCCCATGGCCAGCAGCGCGGGCGAACCGACCGCGTTGTGAATGTCGCCCAGCGTGACCGCGGCCAGCGAGCACGACAGCACCCACCCGCCGCCGTGGCCCTTGGCCGAGCTTACGAAGCCGGCCTGGCGCAAGCCCGACATGACCCGCCGCACCACGACCGGGTTGGTGTGCATGGCCACGGCCAGCGATTCGGAGGTGACGGGCCCGTCCGTCTCGGCCATGTGCAGCAGCACGTGAAGAACTGCGGAAAGCTTGCTGTCTCGTTTCATGCAACATTATTAGTTGCGTGAAATGAAGCATGCCGAAACGAAGGCGATTTGCCCCTACGGATCGAACGGTTGTGAACGTGCGGTGGGCGCGGCGGGGTTAACGCGCGAGCCCTCTTTTCCGCTGACGGAGGCGTCCCACGCAAGTGAGCGACTGCTTCGCACACGGCGACATATGGCGGCGTGGTCACGGTAGCGACCGAACTGGCCCAAAGCCGGTTCTGGTCATCCGACCATTCAATCGAAAGGAAAAGTTACCTATGAAGCAGCAACAACAACACAAGTCCATCGTCGTCGGCGCCTTGCTCGCAAGCCTGCTCGCACTGAGCGGCTTTGCACAGGCGCAAGGCGTTGGGGTCGGTGTAGGCGTGAATGCCGATGTCAACACGTCGGGCGCGGTGAAGACCGCACCGGCCCAGGGCAGTGCAGGTGCAGGGGCGGGGGGGGCGGGAACGGCCGCCACAGCGGGCACCTCTGCCAGCGGCAATGCCGGCGGTGGCACCGGCGGCGCAGCGGGCGGCCTGGGCAACACGCTCGGAGGCGTGGTCGGCGGTGCAACGGGTGCCGTAGGTAACGCAACGAACACGGTAGGCGGTGCCACCGGGGCCGTGAGCGGTGCTACGGGCGCCGTGGGCGGCGCAACCAATGCAGCCGGCGGTGTGACCAACACGGTGGGCGGCACGCTGAACAGCGCGACAGGTGCGGTGGGGTCGGCCGGCGGGGCCGTGAAGCCTTCGGGCGCCGGCGTGGGCGCAAAGGCCAGTGGCAAGGCCAAGGGCTCGGGTGCGGTCGACGTGACGAAGTAAGTACTTCGGTCGCATAGGCCTCTAAGCAGAGGCCTCGGAAGCCCGCAGCGCTCGCGCGTTGCGGGCTTTTTCATGAAGCGTCAGCCGGTCGCTTCAAGCCTGAAAAGACTGGTGACCTCCACGTCGAGCACCATCAGCTCGCGTTGGTTGAAGAGCCGCCAGCGCCAGCGCATGATGCCCAGCGTGGGCCGCTTCTCCGAGCGCCGCACCTCGATGACGTCGGCCACGAGCCGCAAGGCATCGCCGGGCCGCACGGGGTGCGGCCAGCGCACATGCTCGAGCCCCGGCGATGCGAACGACTCGGAGCCTGCGAGCGCGGCATCGACCACCAGGCGCATGGCAATCGAGCAGGTGTGCCAGCCGCTCGCGATGAGTCCGCCAAAGGCGCTGTCCGCTGCGGCCTCGGGATCGGTGTGAAACCACTGCGGGTCGTACGCTTGCGCAAACCCGACGAGCTCCGCCTCGGTAACAACGTAAGGCCCGGCCTCGATGACCTGCCCCGCGTGAAAGTCGGAGAACTTCATCCGCCGCAGCTTAATACGTCTCCAGGTGCAGCCGGCCTTCGCGCTTCAGTGCGGCACCCACGGTGTCCCAGTCCAGGCCCGCTTCCTTCGCCACGTCGCGCAATGCGAGCACCACGCCCTCTTCCATGCTCTTGAGGCCGCACACGTAGAAGTGGCTCGCGCCGTCTTTCAGCAGCGCGGCCAAATCGGCGGCGCGCTCGCGCATCAGGTCTTGCACATAGCGCTTGGGCTGGCCCGGCGTGCGCGAGAACGCCAGGTTGATGTCGATGAAGTCCTTGGGCAGCGACTGCAGCGGGCCGAAGTACGGCAGCTCCTGCTGGGTGCGTGCACCGAAGAACAGCATGAGCTTGCCCCCTTCGAACTTGCCGCTCTTGCGCAGGCGCCGGCGCCACTCGGTCATGGCACGCATCGGTGCGCTGCCGGTGCCGGTGCAGATCATCACGATGTGCGACTTGGGATGATTGGGCATGAGGAACGAGGCGCCGAACGGCCCCACCACCTGCACCGTGTCGCCCACCTTCAGGTCGCACACATAGTTGGAGCACACGCCGCGCACCGGGTCGCCCTGGTGGTCTTCAGTCACGCGCTTCACGGTGAGCGACACGTTGTTGTAGCCGGGCCGCTCGCCGTTGCGCGGGCTCGCCACCGAGTACTGGCGCGCATGGTGGCGCTTGCCGATGGCGTCCACACCCGGCGGAACGATGCCGATCGACTGGCCTTCGAGCACCGGGAACGGCACCACGCCGAAGTCGAGCACGATGTGATGCGTCTCGCTGTCGAAGCCCGCTTCGGTGCAGTTGAAGTTGCCGACCACGGTGGCGGTCGTCGGCGTCTTCGGCGGAAAGAGATTGGTGTAGGCGTGCGCGGCCGACCATGGCGGCACGGTGGCGCCGTACTGGGCCGAATTGAAGACGGGCTCAACGGCTTCCGCAGCGGCCTGCGATTGCGCCGGCACGGGCGCGGCTGGCGAGGCTTCACCGCCGCTGTCGGCGGCAACGCCTGCGGCTTCGAGTTCTTCGGGCGAGAGTTCCGCCGGCAGCGATTCCCAGGTGAACTGCTCCTCGATGGAGTACGCGCGCACCACCGGCATCGTGCGCCAGTTGTCGATCGAGCCCGTGGGGCACGGCGAGATGCAGGCCATGCAGCCATTGCAGATGTCGGCCCGAACGACATAGTTGTTGTCGTCGTGCGTGATCGCGTTGACGGGGCAGGTGGCCTCGCAGGTGTTGCAGCGGATGCAGATCTCGGGGTCGATCAGGTGCTGCTTGATGACCCCGGCTTCAACGGCCATGTCCATGTTTTTTCTCCTTTCCCTCGCCCCTTGGGGAGAGGGTCAGGGTGAGGGGGCGGCAGCTTGTCGTGGGGACGCCGCCTACCCTCACCCCTGCCCTCTCCCCGAGGGGAGAGGGAGTAATACCCCAATCAGCCGAAACGCACGTATTCAAAATCCACCGGCTGGCGGTTGATACCCATCACCGGCGGCGAGATCCAGCCGGCAAACTTGCCCGGCTCCACCACGCGGCCCATCAACGATGCCACGAAAGCAAAGTCTTCGGCGCTCGGCAGCCATTCGTTCTTCTTGGCGGCCCATTCGACCTCGTTCACCACGCGGCCTTCGGGCGACATCTTGATGCCGGCAAGCGCGCCGATCTGGCGGTTGAAGGCCTTGTGCGGCACCACCAGGCGGGTGGGAATGCCGGCCTTCTCGAGCACCTTGTTCCAGCGGCCGACGCCGGCCACCGAGTCCTTGATGAAGTCGTCGCGCAGCACTTCGTTCAGCGCGTTGAGCATCGGCACGTCCTTCTCGACGAGCTGGCCGTCCTTCACCTCGAGCACCTTGTAGGTCTGGCCCTTGAGCACGTGGTCGTCGCCTCGCTTGCCTTCTTCGTAGCGGCCCTTCAGGCCCGAGCTGTAGAAGATGGCGGCGTTGCTCGACTGGTCGGCGCCGAACAGGTCGATGGTCACGCTGTAGTGGAAGTTCAGGTAGCGCTGGATGGTGCCCAGGTCGATGGCGCCCGCGGCACGCACCTTCTGCGCATCGTCGGTCTTCAGCTCGTTCATGACCTGCGCGGTGCGCGCCAGAACACGTGACACGCCGCTTTCGCCCACGAACATGTGGTGCGCTTCTTCGGTCAGCATGAACTTGGTGGTGCGCGCCAGCGGATCGAAGGCGCTCTCGGCCAGCGCGGCCAACTGGAACTTGCCGTCGCGGTCGGTGAAGTAGGTGAACATGAAGAACGCGAGCCAGTCAGGCGTCTTCTCGTTGAAGGCACCCAGGATGCGCGGGTTGTCCTGGTCGCCCGAGGTGCGCTGCAACAGCGCCTCGGCTTCCTCGCGGCCGTCGCGGCCGAAGTGCTTGTGCAGCAGGTAGACCATGGCCCAAAGGTGGCGGCCCTCTTCCACGTTGATCTGGAACAGGTTGCGCAGGTCGTACATGCTCGGCGCCGTGAGGCCCAGGTGGCGCTGCTGCTCGACCGACGCGGGTTCGGTGTCGCCCTGCGTCACGATGATGCGGCGCAGGTTGGCGCGGTGCTCGCCGGGCACGTCCTGCCAGGCCTTCTCGCCCTTGTGGTCGCCGAAGTGGATCTCGCGGTTGGCGTCGCCCGGGTTCAGAAAAATGCCCCAGCGGTAGTCGCGCATCTTCACGTGGCCGAACTGCGCCCAGCCTTGCGGATCGACGCTCACGGCCGTGCGCAGGTACACCTCGTGGTTGGTCGAACCCTCGGGGCCCACGTCGTCCCACCAGTTGATGAAGTTGGGCTGCCAGCCTTCGAGCGCGCGCTGCAGCGTGCGGTCTTCGCCGAGGTTGACGTTGTTGGGGATCTTCTCGCTGTAGTTGATCGTGCTCATCGTTGTTCCTTGGGTTGTGCGAAGGACTGCGGGTTCAAACGCGGTTCAAATCGAATCCGGCCTTTTCGCCGGTGCCGTAGACCTTGAGCGCGCCCTTTTCGCCGACGGCGTTGGGGCGGTTGAAGATCCAGTTCTGCCAGGCGGTGAGCCGGCCGAAGATGCGGGTGGCCATGTTTTCCTTGCTTGCAAAGCGCAGGTTGGCTTCCAGGCCGGTGAGCGCGTCGGGCGACATGGCGGCGCGCTCCTCGACGGCAATGCGGATCTCGTCGTCCCAGTCGATGTCGTCGGGCGCGGCGGTTACCAGGCCGAGCTTCAGCGCTTCGTCCGCGTCCAGCGGCTTGCCGGCGGCGGCGCGTGCTGCGTCGAGCGGCGCGGCCTCTTCATAGAAGCGTCGCTCCAGGCGGCTCTGGTCGTTGACCATCGGATAAAAGCCGAAGTTGAATTCGTTGAGCACGAGCTTCGGCGCGCGCTCGGCATCGTCGGGCAGCGCCAGCATGTAGCTGCGATCGGCTGCAAAGGCCAACTCCGCCAGCGTGCCGGCAAAGCACGAACCCGCCTCGACCAGTGCGAACAGGCTGCGCGACGACACATCGAGGCGTGCCAGCGTCCGGCGCAGAGCCCCGATGGTTTCGCGCACCAGCCAATGGTCCTTATGGGCGAGCATCACGGCGTCCGATGCGAGCACGGCCTGTGCGTCGCCTTCGGTCTTGAGCAGCCAGGTGCCGATGTCGAGCTCGTTGGTGCGCAGGTGAAGAATGGCGTCGTCCAGCTCGCGGCACACGGCCAGCGGCCACCAAGCGGCGCCCGCGGCCTCGATGTCGGCAACGCCGGCCGGTTGCGTGCCGGTGGGTGCTTTCACTGTGATGGTGGCAGTGCGCTTGCTGCGGTCGATCTGGATCTCGACGTTCGAATAGCGCAGGCTGTCGGCGGTTTCCTCGCGCTCCAGGCGGGTCAGCGCCACGCCCTTGCCGCCCGCGGGGCGGTCGCTGCCGGCGGCGAGCTGCGCGGCGCGGTCTTGCACGGCGGCCGCAAATTGCGCGGGCTTGGCGACGGCGTCGACCAGGCGCCAGTCGACCGCGCGCTGGCCGCGCACGCCTTCGACGCTGGTGCAGAAGATGTCGGCGAGGTCATGGCGCACGTGGCGCTTGTCGGTCACGCGGGTCAAGCCGCCGGTGCCGGGCAGCACGCCGAGCAGCGGCACTTCGGGCAGCGACACGGCCGAAGAGCGATCGTCCACCAGCAAGATTTCGTCGCAGGCCAGCGCCAGCTCGTAGCCGCCGCCGGCGCAGGCGCCGTTCACGGCTGCGATGAACTTCAGGCCCGAATGCTTCGACGAGTCTTCGATGCCGTTGCGCGTTTCGTTGGTGAACTTGCAGAAGTTCACCTTCCAGGCGTGGCTCGAGACGCCCAGCATGAAGATGTTGGCGCCCGAACAGAAGATGCGGTCCTTGCCGCTGGTGACGATCACGCTGCGCACTTCAGGGTGCTCGAAGCGCACGCGGTTGAGCGCGTCGTTCAGTTCGATGTCCACGCCCAGGTCGTAGCTGTTGAGCTTGAGCTTGTAGCCCGGGCGAATGCCGCCGTCTTCCGCAATGTCGAGCACCAGGCGCGCCACCGCGCCGTCGAAGCTGAGCTTCCAGTGCTTGTACTGCGCGGGTTCGATGCGGTAGTCGACGCGCGGGGGCGCCTGAAGGGTGGTGGTCTCGGTCATACGGAAGTCTCCTGTGGGGGCCAGATGCAAACCGGAAGAATAATGCATCTTCTGGTTCCGATAACATGCATCATGCTGCATGCGAACAGGCAAGTCAATGCCTGAATCGCTTTTTTTCAATACTTCAGTTCAGGCGCCGATGCCGATCGACTGGCGCGCGGCGGCCCGCAGCGCCTGGAAGCTCTGCGCCAGGGTCTTGCCGCTGGTGTCAACCGAGAGATCGGCCTTCGAATAGAAGGCGGCGCGCCCGTTCAGGATGCGCCGCAGGTCTTCCATGGCTTCCTTGCTGGCGGCCATGGGGCGGGTGTCGCCCTGCGCGGCCACGCGGCCCATGTGCTCTTCGGGTGCGGCCTGCAGCCACACGGTGGTGCAGTGCGCGAGCAGTTCGTTGAAGGTGGCGGGGTCGGACACGATGCCGCCCGGCGTGGCAATGACCACTTCGCTATAGATCTGGATCGTTTCCTCGAGCGCGCGGCGCTCGTAGCGGCGGTAGGCATTGGTGCCGTACAGGTCGTGGATCTCGCGCACGCTGCAGCCCGCGAGCTTCTCGATCTCGCGGCTCAGTTCCACGAAAGGCAACTCCAGGTCGTCGGCCAGCATTTGCCCGAGCGTCGACTTGCCTGCGCCGCGCAGGCCCACCAGCGCAATGCGGCGGTGCCGCGCCGGATCGACCGAGGCCGTGCCCAGCAGCTCGCCCAGCGCCAGGCGCACGCGGCGCAGGTCGGTTTCGCTGCGGTTTTCGAGCAGTTCTCGAATGAGCAGCCACTCGGGCGAGCTGGTGGTCACGTCGCCGACCAGCTCGGCCAGCGAGCAATGCAGCGCGCCGGCCACCTGCTGCAGCACCAGGATCGATGCGTTGCCGATGCCGTATTCGAGGTTGGCCAGGTGCCGCTCCGACACGCCGGCCGAAATGGCCACGGCCTTGCGCGTGAGGCCGCGCTGCGCGCGCAGGTTGCGCACGCGGTCGCCCAATGCCGCCAGCAACGGGTTCCTGGCCTCCCCGGCCGATGCGGCGGCTACTGCGTTGCCGGCGTGATTGCCGTCGTGCGCGGTGGACAGCACCGCGTCTACATGCTCGTTCATGCAAGTCCTCGTTCTTGGCCGGGATTGTGCGCGCTCAGGGTAAACACCATATATGCACTATATTGCTTGACACCTATTGGCTCGGTGCTTATTGTTCGACCACAAGCAAGATACTGCACGCGCAACAATCCTGCAATGTAGTTCATAAGTTCGCTGTGGCGCCACCCTGCCAGCCAGCCTCCAAAAAGGAAGCCCGCCAATGTCCAGCAAGGAAGCATTTCACCAGTTGATTGCCGGTCTGACCGCCGAAATTGCCGACCGGCCGCTCGACGAACAGCTCGACCAGTGGCTGAACGCCACGCACGGCGCGGGCACCGCCACCTTCGAGCAACTGCGCCAGGCCTGCATCGGCGGCGTGGCCGAAGGCTGGCTGTGCGAGCGCGAGGGCGGCGGCATCCGCTACGGCCGCGTGTTCAAGGCCGAAGACGCACTGCACCGGTTCTCGGTCGACGTGGTCGACATGCAGGACATCGACGGGCCGCACCACACGCATCCCAACGGCGAGATCGACCTGATCATGCCGCTCGAAGGCAGCGCCAGCGCCACCTTCGACGGCCGGCCTGCGGGCTGGTGCGTCTACGGCCCCGGCACCGCGCACCGCCCGACCGTCGCGCAAGGCCGCGCGCTCGTCCTCTACCTCTTGCCCGAAGGGCAGATCAAGTTCACCCAATGACCGAGCTTCTTTCCAACTACGTCGCCGGCCGCTGGCAAAGCGGATCGGGCGCCGGCACGCCCTTGTTCGACCCGGTGCTGGGCGCCGAGCTCGTGCGCGTCGACGCCACCGGCCTCGACCTACCCGGGGCCTTTGCCTTTGCACGCGAACAGGGCGGCAACGCATTGCGCGCCCTCACCTACCGCCAGCGCGCGGGGCTGCTTGCTGCCATCGTGAAGGTGCTGCAGGCCAACCGCGATACCTATTACGAGATTGCGACGGCCAACTCCGGCACGGTGAAGAACGACTCGGCCGTCGACATCGACGGTGCGATCTTCACGCTGGGCCAGTACGCCAAGTGGGGCGATGCGCTCGGCGACGCGCGCGCGCTGCGCGACGGCGATGCGGCCAAGCTCGGCAAGGAGCCGGTGTTCATGTCGCAGCACCTGCAGGTGCCGACGCATGGCGTGGCGCTGTTCATCAACGCGTTCAACTTTCCGTCGTGGGGCCTGTGGGAAAAGGCGGCGCCGGCACTGCTCTCTGGCGTGCCCGTGATCGTGAAGCCGGCCACGGCCACCGCCTGGCTCACGCAGCGCATGGTGCGCGACGTGGTCGATGCGGGCGTGCTGCCCGCGGGTGCGCTCTCCGTCGTCTGCGGCAGCTCGGCCGGCCTGATGGATGCGCTGCAGCCCTTCGACGTGGCTTCGTTCACCGGCTCGGCCGAAACCGCGGCGGTCATCCGCTCTCACGCCGCCGTTACTGAGCGCTCGGTGCGCGTGAACATCGAAGCCGACAGCCTGAACAGCGCCCTGCTGCTGCCCGGCGACGCGCCCGGCAGCGATGCCTTCAACCTGCTGGTGCGCGAAGTGGTGCGCGAGATGACGGTGAAGTCCGGTCAGAAATGCACCGCCATCCGCCGCATCCTGGTGCCGGCGGAACTGTACGAAGCCGCGGCCGAGGCGATTGGCGCCAAGCTCAAGGGTGTGACGGTGGGCAACCCGCGCAACGAGAGCGTGCGCATGGGTTCGCTCGTGAGCCGCGCGCAGTTGAATGCGGTGAACGAGGGCCTGCAAGCGCTGTCCGCGCAGACCACCGTGTTGTACGACGGCCGCAACACGCCGCTGATCGATGCCGAGCCCTCGGTGGCCGCCTGCATCGGCCCGGTGCTGCTGGGCGCGCGCGATGCCGATGCCGCGCAGCGGGTGCACGACGTGGAAGTGTTCGGCCCTGTTGCCACGCTGCTGTCCTACCGCGATCTTGCGCATGGCATTGCGCTGGCGCATCGTGGTCAGGGCTCGCTGGTGACGTCGCTCTACGGCAGCGATGACGCCGCGTTGGCACAGGCCGCAGTTGCCGTTGCGCCGAGCCACGGACGCGTGCACGTGATCACGCCCGAGGTGGCGCAGGCCCACACCGGCCATGGCAACGTGATGCCGATGTCGCTGCACGGCGGCCCCGGCCGCGCGGGTGGCGGCGCCGAGCTCGGCGGGTTGCGCGCGCTGGATTTCTATCACCGCCGCAGCGCGGTGCAAGCGAGCCCCGGCGTGCTCGCGCAACTCGGCCTCTAGCTCTTAAACAAGAAGACCCGAGAAGAAAAGAACACGGCCCCAGGAGACACGCATGACAAGCCCGCCCGCACGATTCAACTTTGCCGAACACCTGTTCGCCCTTAACCGCGGCCGCGCCGAACGCATCGCCTACATCGACGACCGCGGCACGCTGAGCTATGGCCAGCTGGAAGACCGCGCGCGCCGCCTGGCCGCCGCGCTCAAGGCTGCCGGCGTGCGCCGCGAAGAACGCGTGCTGCTGCTCATGCTCGACAGCAGCGACTGGCCCGTGAGTTTTCTGGGCTGCCTCTATGCCGGCGTAGTGCCCGTTGCGGTCAACACCCTGCTCACGCCCGACGACTACGCCTACATGCTCGACCACAGCCGCGCGCAGGCCGCGCTGGTGTCGGGTGCGCTGCTGCCGGGCCTGCAGGAGGCGATGGGCCGCGGCACGCATGAAGTGCACACACTGATCGTCTCGCAACCGACGGGCGCGCTGCCCGCAGGCGCGCTGGAGTTCGACAGCCTGATTGCCGCCGCCGAGCCGATGGCATCCGCTGCGCCCACCGCCTCCGACGACCCCGGTTTCTGGCTGTATTCATCCGGCTCCACCGGCAAGCCCAAGGGAACGGTCCACACGCATGCCAATCTCTGGTGGACGGCCGAGCTCTACGGCAAGCCGGTGCTCGGGCTCACCGAGAACGACGTGTGCTTCTCGGCCGCGAAGATGTACTTTGCGTACGGCCTTGGCAATGCGCTGACCTTTCCGTTGTCGGTCGGTGCGACCGTGGTGCTCATGGCCGAGCGCCCCACGCCCGACGCCACTTTCCGCCGCTGGACCGAACACAAACCGACGGTGTTCTTCGGCGCGCCCACCGGCTTTGCCGGCATGCTTGCCTCGCCGAAGCTGCCGACGCGTGAGCAGGTGGCGCTGCGCATGTGCTCTTCCGCCGGAGAGGCACTGCCCGGCGAGATTGCACAGCGCTTCAAGGCGCACTTCGGCTGCGAGATCATCGACGGCATCGGCTCCACGGAGATGCTGCACATCTTCATTTCCAACCGCCCCGGCGACGTGCGCTACGGCACCACGGGCCGGCCGGTGGAAGGCTACGAAGTCGAGCTGCGCGGCGAAGACGGCCGCCCGGTGCCGGACGGCGAAGTGGGCGACCTCTACATCCGCGGCCCGAGCGCGGCGCTCATGTACTGGTGCAACCGCGAGAAGTCGCGCGAAACCTTCCAGGGCGGCTGGACCAAGAGCGGCGACAAGTACACGCGCGACGCCGACGGCTACTACACCTACGCCGGTCGCAGCGATGACATGCTGAAGGTCAGCGGCATCTATGTGTCGCCGTTCGAAGTGGAAGCCACGCTGATGCAGCACCCGGCCGTGCTCGAGGCCGCGGTCATCGGCAAGGAAGACGCGGACGGGCTGACCAAGACGAAGGCTTTTGTCGTGCTGAAAGATGGCCAGTCGGTCACGGACGAGGAACTGAAGGCGTTCGTGAAGGAACGGCTCGCGCCGTACAAGTACCCGCGGTTTCTGGAGTTTGTGCAGGAGCTGCCGAAGACGGCGACGGGGAAGATCCAGAGGTTCAGGTTGCGTGAGCGAGAGAGGCAGGCATGAGCATGGGCGTGAGGTTCCCGCATGGTCCCCTCTCCCTCTGGGAGAGGGTTAGGGTGAGGGCATCGGCCTTCGCAAGCGCACTGCTTTTGCCAGCGCCGCTGGCCCTCACCCCCGCCCTCTCCCAGAGGGAGAGGGAGCAACAGCCGGGACCCGGGCAATGAGCACCTCCGACTTCGCCACCATCAACTGGCGCAACCGCCCCATCCGTATCGAATGCCAATGGATCGCCCCCGAGCGCACCGATGCCCCGCTCATCGTCTTCCTCCACGAAGGCCTCGGCTCCGTCGCCATGTGGAAGGACTTTCCCGCCCAGGTCAGCGAAACCGCCAACGCCCGCGGCCTGGTGTTCTCCCGCCCCGGCTACGGCAGCTCCACGCCGCGTGAAGAAAACGAAATCTGGGACGTCGACTTCATGCACCGCCAGGCGCACGAGGTGCTGCCCGCCCTGTTCGCCGCACTGCAGTTCGGCGATGAAAAGCCCTGGCTCTTCGGCCACAGCGACGGCGGCTCGATCAGCTTGCTGTATGCCTCGCGCTTTCCCGACAAGGTGCAGGGCCTGGTGGTCCTGGCGCCGCACATCTTCGTGGAAGACGTGACCGTCGCAAACATCGAGCAGGCCCGCACCGCCTACCTGGGCACCGACCTGCCGAAGAAGCTCGGCCGCTATCACGACAGCGCCGATTCGGCCTTCTGGGGATGGAACCGCATCTGGCTGCATCCGCCGTTTCGCGAATGGAACATCGAGGCCGAGCTCGACGCCGTCCGCTGCCCGGTGCTGGCCATCCAGGGTATCGACGACGAGTACGGCACGCTCGCGCAGATCCACGGCATCGCGGCGCGCGTCAGTGGATGCGAGCTGCTCGAAATCCCTGAATGCGGGCATTCCCCGCATCGCGATCAGCCGGATCGTGTCATCGTCGCGACCACTTCTTTCATTGCCAAAAACAGGAGACAAACACCATGACCCCATTCACCCCGGTTCGCACAGCACGCCTCGCGCTCACCGCGATTGCATTCGCCGCACTGGCATCCGCCGCCGGCGCCCAGGGCACCGGCAAACTCAAGGTCGGCCTGATGCTGCCCTACAGCGGCACCTTCACCGCGCTGGGCGTGGCCATCGAGAACGGCTTCAAGCTCTACGTCGAGGAGCAGGGCGGCAAGCTCGCGGGCCGCGAGATCGAGTTCTTCAAGGTCGACGACGAGTCCGATCCGGCCAAGGCCACCGACAACGTCAACAAGCTGATCAAGCGCGACAACGTCGACGTGATCGTGGGCACCGTGCACTCCGGCGTGGCCATGGCCATGGCCAAGGCCGCGAAGGAAAGCGGCACCGTGCTCATCGTGCCCAACGCCGGCGCCGACGCGGTCACCGGCCCGATGTGCGCCCCCAACATCTTCCGCAGCTCGTTCAGCAACTGGCAGCCGGCCTACGCCATGGGCGAAGTGGCGGCCAAGCAGCAGGGCAAGAAGAAGATCATGACCATCACCTGGAAGTACGCGGCCGGCGAGGAGTCGGTCAACGGCTTCAAGGAAGGCTTCGAGAAGGCCGGCGGCAAGGTCGACAAGCAGCTCACGCTGCCGTTCCCCAATGTCGAGTTCCAGGCGCTCCTGACCGAGATTGCCGCGGCCAAGCCCGACGCGGTGTATGCCTTTTTCGCGGGCGGCGGCGCGGTGAAGTTCGTCAAGGACTACCAGGCCGCCGGCCTCAACAAGACGATTCCGCTCTACGGCCCGGGCTTCCTGACCGACGGCACGCTCGACGCGCAGGGCGAAGCGGCGCAGGGCATGCTGACCACGCTGCACTATGCGGACGGCCTGAACACGGCGCGCGACAACGCGTTCCGCGTGGCGTATGCCAAGTCGTTCAAGCTGCAGCCCGACGTGTATGCCGTGCAAGGCTATGACGCGGCGCAGATGCTGGGCGTGGGCCTGGCCGCCACCAAGGGCGACATCGGCAAGAAGGCCGAGTTCACGGCCGCCATCGAGAAGGCCAAGATCGACAGCCCGCGCGGTGCGTTCACGATGAGCAAGTCGCACAACCCGGTGCAGGACATCTACCTGCGCAAGGTGGAAGGCAAGGAGAACCGGCTGGTGAGCATTGCGGCCAAGGGGCTGGCCGACCCGGCCCGAGGCTGCAGGATGTAGTCGACCACCCCGTCCCTCGCTCACTTCGTGTAGCTCGACTCCCCCTCAAGGGGCGACACCAGCGGCCCGGCAAAGCCGGTTCCGCGGTGTCCCCCGAACATCGCGGGCGCTGCGCGCCACGCTCCTTCTCCAGCCCCTCTACCGGGATGATCTAACGTGGATTTCGGCACCTTCCTTGTCCAGTGCCTGAACTCGGTTCAGTACGGACTTCTGCTCTTCCTGGTGGCCTCGGGGCTCACGCTGATCTTCGGGATCATGGGCGTGATCAACCTCGCCCACGGCAGTTTCTACATGATCGGCGCGTACATGGCGTTCACGCTCGCACCGCTGTTCGGCGACCAGTTTCTGCTGATGCTGGTGGCCGGCGTGGTGCTGGCGGCGGTCTTCGGCTATCTGCTCGAATGGGCCTTCTTCAGCTACCTCTACCAGCGCGACCACTTGCAGCAGGTGCTCATGACCTACGGGCTCATCCTGGTGTTCGAGGAGCTGCGCTCCATTCTGGTGGGCAACGACGTGCACGGGGTCAAGGTGCCGGCGTGGCTGGACGGCAGCTTTGCGCTTGGTAACGTCATGAGCTATCCGTGGTACCGGCTCTTCGCCTCGGCCGCTTGCATCGTGCTGGCGGTGGCGCTGTATTGGGTGGTCAACCGCACGCGGCTGGGCATGATGATTCGCGCCGGCGCAAGCAACCGCGACATGGTGCGCGGCCTGGGCATCGACGTGAAGCGTCTCTACCGCATCGTGTTTGCGGCGGGCGTGGCGCTTGCGGCGCTGGCCGGAATGATCGCCGCGCCGATGTCGTCGGTGTATCCGAACATGGGCGCGAGCGTGCTCATCATCTGCTTCGTGCTGGTGGTGATCGGCGGCATCGGTTCGATCACCGGCGCGCTGCTGGCGTCGCTGCTGGTGGGCTTTGTCGACACCTTCGGCAAGGTGTTCTTCGCGGACCTTGCCGGCATCGGCATCTACCTGCTGATGGCCATCGTGCTGATATGGAAGCCTGAAGGGCTGATGGGGAGGCGGCCATGACGCAAGCCCACACCTCCATGCGGCGCGGCGCGTTTCTCGTGCCGCTGATCTGCGCCATTGCGATCGGCGTGCTGGGCCCGCTCATGGGCAACTACGTCTCCGACTTTGTGGTCAAGGTGATGATCCTGTCGATCTTCGCGCTGAGCCTCGAGCTGCTGGTCGGCATGACCGGCCTCGTGAGCCTGGGCCATGCGGCGTTCTACGGCATCGGCGCTTATGTCACGGTGCTGGCGTCGGGCAACGAGGGCGGCAACCTCGCTTTGCTGCTGCCCGCGGCCATGGGTGCTGCTGCGCTCTATGCATTGTTCGTGGGGGCGCTCAGCCTGCGCACGCGCGGCGTGTACTTCATCATGGTGACGCTGGCGTTCGCGCAGATGGCGTTCTTCGTGTTCCACGACACCAAGGTGGGCGGCGGCAGCGACGGCATCTACATGTATGTGCGGCCCGCCATCGGCAAGCTCGACATGGAGAACCGCATGGTGCTGTTCTATGTGGTGCTCGCATCGCTGGTGTTCACCTACGGCCTCCTGGCGCTGGTGCGCCGCTCGCGCTTCGGCGCGGCGCTGGCGGGCATTCGCGTGAATGAGCAGCGCATGCGCGCGGCGGGCTTTCCTGTGTACGGCTACAAGCTCGCAGCCTTCGTGCTGGCGGGTGCGCTGGCCGGGCTGGCGGGCTTTCTGCTGGCCTCGCGCGACGGCGTGGTCAACCCCGAGCTCATGGCCTGGCACAACTCGGGCGAGGTGCTGCTGATGGTGATCCTGGGCGGCCTGGGGCATTTGCGCGGCGCGGTCATCGGTGCCGTTGCGTTCACGCTGCTGAAGGAGATCTTCTCGACGCATGCCGTGATGGGGCCGCTGGCGGACCATTGGCAATTGACGCTGGGCATCGCGATCATCGTGTTCGTGGCGCTGTTGCCAAAGGGGCTGATAGGCCTTGCGAAGCGGCTGTCGCCGAAGGGGGCTGCATGAGCGGCCCGACGTTCCGGATCTGTCCCCTCTCCCGCAAGCGGGAGAGGGTTAGGGTGAGGGCTGCGGCCCTGCCCATCGCCCTGCGCTTGCTACCGCCCAGAGCCCTCACCCCAACCCTCTCCCCGAGGGGAGAGGGGGCAACACCATGAACGCACTGCTTTCCGTCGAAAAACTGACCCGCCGCTTCGGCGGCCTCACCGCAGTCAACGCCGTCACCCTCGACCTGCATGTCGGCGAAGTGCATGCAGTCATCGGCACCAACGGCGCGGGCAAGTCGACGCTCATCAACATGCTCTCGGGCGAGATCGAGGCCTCCGAAGGCCGCATCACGCTCGACGGCGCCGACGTGACGCAGCGCGCGCAATGGCGCCGTGCCCGCGCCGGCGTGGGCCGCAGCTACCAGCGCACGACCATCTTTCCGGAGTTCAGCGTGCACGAGAACTGCCGGCTCGCGGCGCAGGCGGCCACGGCGCGGCCGTGGACGGTGTGGCAGTCGTCGCAGCGCTGCGCGGCCAGCAATGCGGCGGCCGATGCGGCGCTGGAAGCGGCGGGGCTTGCGAACGAAGCCCAGCGCATTGCCGGCACGCTGAGCCATGGCGCGCAGCGCCAGCTCGAAGTGGCCATGTGCCTCGCCACCAAGCCCCGCGTGCTGCTGCTCGACGAGCCCCTTGCGGGCATGGGTGCCGAGGAAACCGACCGCATGCTCACCCTGCTTGCGCGGCTGAAGGCCACGCACGCCATCCTGCTGGTGGAGCACGACATGGATGCGGTGTTCCGCATTGCCGACCGCATCACGGTGATGGTGAACGGCACGGTCATCGCCACCGGCGACCCGAAATCGATCCGCGAGAACCCCGAAGTGCGCACGGCTTATCTCGGAGAGGAACACTGACATGCTCGTCGTCCGCGATCTCAACACCTACTACGGCAACAGCCACATCCTGCGCGGCGTGCATGCCGGCATACCTGCCGCTACATCGGTGGGCCTGCTCGGGCGCAACGGCATGGGCAAGACCACGCTCATCCGCAGCATGATGGGCTATGTGCGTCCGGCCTCGGGCGAAGTGCAGGTCGACGGCCGCACCGTGACCGGCTGGCCGCCCGAAAAAATGGCGCGCCTGGGCATCGGCTATGTGCCCGAAGGCCGCGGCATCTTCCCGAACCTCTCGGTGCGCGAGAACCTCGTGATGAGCGAGCGCGCGGGCATCGACGGCCGCCGCGCCTGGACCTTCGACCGCGTGATGGCCACCTTTCCGCGGCTGGCCGAACGGCTCTCGCATGGCGGCCAGCAGCTCTCGGGCGGCGAGCAGCAGATGCTTTCCATCGGCCGCGCGCTCATGACCAACCCGCGCCTGCTGATTCTCGACGAGGCCACCGAAGGGCTCGCGCCGCTCATCGTGGCGGAAATCTGGCGCGTGATCGGCGAGATTCGCGCAACCGGCATCGCCACGCTGATCGTCGACCGCGACTACCGCAAGGTGCTTGCGCACACCGATCTTGCGGTGGTGATGGAAAAGGGCCAGATCGTGCGGCACGGGGCATCGGCCGACTTGCTGGCCGAGCCGAAGGCGCTCGAGGAACTGCTGGGCGTGTAGCGCGGGATGTAGAAGGAGCGCATGGCGATGGCACGCGAGATCAGCCTCCTCGACCTTTCGGGCAAGCCAGTGCGGTTCGACGGCAGGATGCTGATGAACGCGGCCGCCACGCCATGGCAGGGCTTTGCGCTGGAGGTGCGCGCCATGCACGGCGACGGCGAAAACCCGGCCTGCTACAACCCCCATCCGCTGCTCGCCTTCTGCATGCGCGGCCATGTGACGTCCGCGATGACCACGGGGCGCCGCACCAGCCACGTCGAGAGCCGGCCCGGCAGCGTGTGCATCTTCGACCAGGGCTACGAGGTCGACCGCGTGACGTGGTCCGGCCAATGCGACGAGGTGATCGCACTGGAGATCCGCCCCGAAACCCTGCGCAGCCTGATGCCCGAGAGCGACGGCGAGCTGCACCTGCAGACGCATCTCTCGACCACAGACGCCACGCTGACCTCGCTTGCCATTGCCATGCGCGACGAGGTCGAGCGCGGCTGCACCTCGGGCCGCATGCACGCGCAAGGCCTGTCCATGGCATTGGTGAGCTATCTGCAAAGCCGCTACGGCGGCGCGCGCAACGCGAAGCGCGCGCCGGGGCGGCTCTCGCAGGCGGACCTGCGCAAGATCTACGACTGGGTGATGCAGCACCTGGGCGAAGACTTCGGCATCGACGAACTCGCGGCCGAGCTGAACATGAGCGCGGTGCACTTCACGCGTCTCTTCAGGGCCAGCACCGGCTCGACGCCGTACCGCTATGTGATGGAGCAGCGCGTGCGCCACGCACTCACGCTGCTGGAAGGCCGGTTGTCGCTCGCCGAGATCGCGCACACGGTCGGCTTTTCGAGCCAGGCGCACTTCACGCAGGTGTTCAAGCAACTGGTGGGCACCACGCCCGCGCGCGCACGGCTCGGGTAAGTCCCGGTGCGAGGTGAATGGATCCCGCAAGCGATGATCGCTTGTCGATAGACCGGAAGGCCGGCGGAAAGGCAAATTCGATCTCCACACAACAGGAGACAAGAAGATGCCCCGAACGACCCTGCGCACCAGACAAAACACGCGGACCCCTTCGCGCATCGCACCCCCAGCACTGGCCGCCCTGTGCATGGGCATTTGCGCCGCCGCGGCGCTGACGGCCTGCGGCGGCAGCGGCTCCTCAGGGCCTTCGCTGCCTTTCATTCCCACAGCCCCGCCGCCCGCCGGCCCCGCAACCCCCACCGCGCTGGCCTGCGACGAAAGCCTGAAGACCGCCTTCAAGCCCGACGCGAACACTACTGTGACCGTGGTGAAGCACTTCAAGCAGGGTGACGACCTGAACCTCGACGGCACCGCCTCTGGCACCGTGGCGGCCAGCGACGTGTGCATGGTCAAGCTCAACGTCGGGCCGGGCAACGCAGGGCCGGCCGATGCGCCGTCCACCTCGCCCGGCATCGGCATCGAGGTGTGGCTGCCCGCAACGGCCAAATGGAACAACCGCCTACGCGTGCTCGGCGGTGGCGGCTTCGTGGGCGATGCCGGCATCAGCTCCAAAACGCAGATCGGCGGCGCCGGCGCAGCCGCCATTGCGGCGGGCGAAGGCTCTGTGAGCGCTGTGACCGACGCGGGGCATGCATCGAAATTGCCCATCGGCGCGGTGGACGGTTCGTTCGCAATGAAGCCCGACGGCACCATCAACACCACGCTCTGGACCGACTTTGCGAGCCGCGGCATCCACGAGATGGCGGTGAAGACCAAGGCGCTCGCGGCCGGCTTCTACCAGCGCGACGCAAAGTACGCCTATTGGGACGGCTGCTCCACCGGCGGCCGGCAGGGCCACATGCAGGCGCAGGTGAACCCCGACGATTTCGACGGCATCCTGGCAGGCAACAGCGCGATCAACTGGACCACTTTCATCACCGCCGAGCTGTACCCGCAGGTCGTGATGCAGCGCGACTTGGGCGGCACGCCGCTCACGGCCGACCAGCTCGCGCTGGTGTCGTCCGCTGCGGTGAGTGCCTGCGACAGCACGCTGACCGGACAGCACGAAGGCTTCATCAGCGACCCTGCCGCCTGCAAGTACGACCCCACGCAGGACCCCGCCGTGCTATGCACCGGCAGCGGCGGCAGCAATGCCACCGCCGCCTGCCTGACGACCGTGCAGGCGCAGGCCGTCAACAAGATCTGGTACGGCCAGACGCGCGACGGCAGCGCACCGGCGCCTGCAAGCGACGTGGGCTATGGCGCCACGTTGGCGTCGGGCCAGCTCTGGTACGGCCTCACGCGCGGCACCGCGCTCAACAGCCCCGGCATGCCGGGGTTCTCGCTCGCGGACTCCACAAGCGGGGTGCCCAATCCGTTTCCGATTGCGGCGCACCAGGTGGCGCTCAACCTGCAGGACCCGACGATTGCCACGCCCGATTTCATCAACGCAACAGGCAACGGCGCAAACAACTGGAAGGCGCTGTCGTATGCGCAATTGGCCAACGCCAGCGACCGCGGCAAGGCACTGCAAACCGCCTTCGCGAACATCAATGCCGACAACCCCGACTTGGCCAGGTTCCGAGACCGCGGCGCCAAGCTGCTGACGTACCACGGGCTGGCCGACCAGCTGATTCCGAACTCGGGCACGGCCAACTACTACGAGCGCGCGGCCAAGACGATGGGCGGCATCGATGAGACGCAGAAGTTCTACCGCTACCTCGAGATTCCTGCGATGGGGCATTGCGCGGGCGTGGGCTCGGTCAACGGGCTCGCTGGCGTGAGCCCAGCGGCCAACCCACCGCTGCCGGCACCGAACCAGTTGTTCGCCGCGTTGACCGACTGGGTCGAAAAAGGCGTGGCGCCCGACAACCTGGTGCTGCAGAACGCCGACCAATCGCTCGCACGGCCGCTGTGCACCTATCCGAAGAAGCTTGCCTACCTTGGCGGCGACGTGAAGTCGGCGGCCAGCTTCGCCTGCCGCTGA
Organism: Variovorax sp. CCNWLW235; assembly: GCF_037204085.1. Taxonomy (NCBI): domain Bacteria; kingdom Pseudomonadati; phylum Pseudomonadota; class Betaproteobacteria; order Burkholderiales; family Comamonadaceae; genus Variovorax; species Variovorax sp. CCNWLW235. The sequence goes on from NZ_JBBCBW010000022.1 coordinate 82,359, forward strand.
GCCTTCAGCCCGGCCGCTGCGCCATGAGGAAATCGATGAACACCCGCATGCGCAGCGGCACGTGGCGCCCGTCCGGGTACAGCAGCGTGTAGGGGCGCGAGCGGCCCGCGAAGGGCTTGAGCACCTCGACGAGCGTGCCGTCGGCAAGCTCCTTTTCCACCACGAAGCGATAGGTCTGAAACAGGCCGGCGTCGCTCTTGGCCAGGGTGACGCCGCCGAGCACGTCGTCGGAGCAGCTGTAGGCGCTGTCCGCGAAGACCTCGCGCTCCTCGCCGTTCTCCTTGAAGAGCCACGAGATGCGGCGGCCGCTGCTGGGCAGCTCGAACTGGATGCACTCGTGCGCGGCGAGGTCGTCCAGCGTGCGCGGCGTGCCGGCCTTCTTCAGGTACTTGCGGGTGGCGACCACCACCAGGCCGGCATCTTCCAGGTGCCGTGCGATCAGCGTGGAGTCGGGCTGGGCGCGCACACGCACGGCCATGTCGTAGCCCTCTTCCACGAAGTCGATGTTGCGGTTGCTCAGGTGCACGTGCAGCCGGATGTCGGGAAAGCGTTCGCGGAACGCCGGCAGCAGCGGCAGGATGCGGTGGTGGCCGTAGGTGGTCGGCACGCTGATGCGCAGCGTGCCCGAAGGCTGCGCCTGCTGGCCCATGACCTCGCGCTCGGCATCGGCAAGCTGCGCCAGCGCCTGCTGGCACTGCGCGAAGTAGGTGCGGCCCGCGTCGGTGAGCCGCACGCTGCGCGTGGTGCGCACGAACAGTCGCAGGCCCAGCCGCTTTTCGAGCCGCGAGATCGAGCGGCTCACGGCCGCCGGCGTCACACCCGCCGCAAGCGCCGCCGAAGTGAAGCCGCCCGTCTCCGCAGCAAGGCAGAAGAGTTCGATGCTGCCCAGGAGGATGTCGCCGAACTGCCGTTGCATGGATTGATTACCTCGCGTATCAAGTGAAGTGCGAGTCTAGTGATTTATCTATTGCGGCGTCATCAATACAGTTCTCCTCACGTCATCAACCTGTTTGGAGAACCGACATGCAAGACAGCAGCAACTCACCCACCGTCGTCATTACCGGCGCCTCGAGCGGCATCGGCCTGGGCCTTGCGCAGGCCTACCTGGAGCGCGGCTTCAACGTGGTCGCGAATGCGCGCACCGAAGAGCGGCTTGCGGCCGCCGCAAAGCAGCTGGGCAACCCGGCGCGCTTTGTGGGCGTGGCCGGCGACATCGGCAAGCGCGACACCGCGCAGCAGCTCATCGACCGCGCGGTGGAGCGCTTCGGCCACGTCGACGTGCTCGTCAACAACGCGGGCATCTTCAACGCCAAGCCGTTCGTCGAATACACCGAGGAAGAGCTCGACCAGCTGGTGGCCACCAACCTCAAGGGCTTTGTCTACGCCTCGCAGGCTGCGGCAAGGCACATGGTGGCGCGCCGGCAGGGCCACATCGTGAACATCACGGCCAGCATCGCGCTGCAGCCGAACCAGCAGGTGCCTGCCCTGCTGCCGGTGCTCATCAAGGGCGGCATCAACGCTGCGACGCGGGCGCTGGCGCTCGAACTCGCGCCGCACAACGTCAAGGTGAATGCGGTGGCGCCCGGCATCGTCGACACGCCGCTGTACACGCCCGAGCAGCACGGCTTCCTGAACGGCCTCTCGCCTTCGGGCCGCATCGCGCAGGTGCGCGAGATCGCCGACGCCGTGCTCTACCTCACGAACGCCGATTTCACGACGGGCGTGGTGCTGCCGGTGGACGGCGGCATGAGCACGGGCAAGTGGTAATCACCTCATTCACCCAAAGGAGCACACCATGCCTTTCATCAACCTGAAGATCACCCGCGACGGCGTCACGCGCGAACAGAAGACCCAGGTCATCGCCGAGTTCACGGAAACGCTTGAACGCGTGCTGAACAAGCCGCCCGAATGGACGCACATCGTGATCGAGGAGATCGACACCGACGACTGGGGGTTTGCGGGCCTGACGACCACCGAGTACCGCAAGCGGCTGGCGGAAAAGGCAAAGCCGGCGAAGTGAAGGGCACCCAGGCGCCGCGAGCCGCGCCTATTCGATGAAGCGCCGCAGCCCTTCCAGATCGATCACGGTGATGCCGCCGTACTCGATGCGCAAAAAGCCCGCCTCCTTGAGCCGGTTCAGCGCCGCATTGCACCGCTGCCGCGAGACCCCCGAGAGATTCGCAATCTCTTCTTGCGAGGTCTGCAGATGCAGCTCGCTGCCCGGGTAAAGCCACGGGTGGAACAGTCCCGCCAGCGCACGTGCCACCTGGCTGTCGGCGTCGAGCAGCCGGTGCGCTGCGTAGTTGCCCATGAACCAGTGCAGCCGCTCGTTGAGTTGCTGCAGCAGGAAATGATCGAAGCCGCGCTGGGTGCGGTGCAGCCACTCGAAAGTTTCCAGTGGCAGTTGGGCCACGCGGCTGGGGCGCAGCGCAATGACGTCGGCCGAGCGCGGGGCGGCGCGCAGCAGCGTGCCTTCGCCGAACCAGCAGCCGACCGAGAGCCCGCCGAAGGTGACCGAGCGGCCGTCACTGGAGGTAATGGACCACTTGAGCAGGCCTTCGAGCGTGCCGTACCAGTGCAGCGGCGTATCGCCGCGCCGGCACAGCGCGGCGCCGGCCGCAACCTCGACTTCGCGCATCTCGTCGAGCACGCGCTCGCGCGCCGCTTCGTCGAGCAGCGGAAACCAGGCCGAGCGCTGAAGCAGTTGTGGAACCGTCAGCGATGCCGCCTTGATGGCCGGCTTCGTCGTGGACATGAAAAGAAAGCTCCTGATGGCGCGGAAAAGGGGCCGCGCCGCGTAAACCCTGACTCCAAATGTCGTCGCAATGACTGAGTGTGCCTGCCCCTCCAAAAAATAATAGCGCGCCCCTCATGAACGAAGACACCAGGAGACCCGGAGCATGTCGTCGAAGCGCAAAGTGATCGTGACCATCGCCCCTACCGGCGGCATGGCGCACAAGTCGCAGAACCCGCACCTTCCCACCCAGCCGGCCGAAATTGCGGCCGACGTGCTGCGCTGCTGGAACGCCGGCGCCAGCGTGGCGGCCATCCACGCACGCCGCCCGGACGACGGCGCCACCTGCGATGCCGAGGTGTACCGCGACATCAACAGCCGCATCCGCAACGCCGGCTGCGACATCGTCATCAACAACTCCACGGGCGGCGGTGTGCACGGCGACATGGTGAAGCCGCTGACGGGCGACCGCTGGGAGATTGCGTGGGAAGAGCGCATCAAGGGCATGGACGCAGGCGCCGAGATGTGCACGCTGGATGCGACCACGCTGAACCTGAGCTTCGAGGGCAAGCAGATCCTGATGGACACGCCCATTACCCGCGGCCGCGAACTGGCCGCCGGCATGAAGGCGCGCGGCATCAAGCCCGAGTGGGAGGTGTTCAGCCCCACCCACATCCTGCAGGACACGACCACGCTGATCGAAGAAGGCCACGACGACGAGCCCTACTTCATCAACCTGGTGATGAACGTGCACCGCAACTTCCAGAACGCGATGCCGTACTCGCCGCGCTTCCTGCAGATGATGGTCGACACATTGCCCCGCGGCAGCATCTTCGGCGTGAGCGGCATCGGCACCTCGCAGCTGGAGGCCAACGTGGCGGCGCTGCTGCTGGGCGGGCATGCGCGCGTGGGTCTGGAAGACAACCTCTACTTTCGCCACGGCGAGCTCGCCACCAACGTGCAGCTCACCGAACGCATCGTGCGCGTTATCCACGAGCTCGACATGGAAGTGGCCACGCCGGCCGAAGCAAGGCAGATGATGGGACTGCCGCGCCGAGGCGGGCCGCGCCCCGAGTTCGCGCCGCGTTGAAGCGGCCGATCGACCCCGCAGAACCTTGCCAGAACCCGCCAGAAAAACAGGAGACATGCCATGAACAACCGCCGCCACTTCCTCCACACCCTGGGCGCAGCCACTGCGCTGGGTACCCTCTCGCCCTTGGCCGCGCTGGCCCAGGCGCTGGAGCAGGTCAAGATCTACTACGGGTTTCCGGCCGGCAGTTCGGGCGACAGCGTGGCGCGCCGCGTGGGCGAAAAGCTCGCGGGCTCGGCCTATACCCGCAACGTGGCGGTGGTCGAAAACAAGCCGGGCGCCGGTGGCCGCATTGCGCTGGAAACCCTGAAGAGCGCACCGGCCGACGGCAGCGTGCTGGCGCTGTCGCCGTTCTCGTGCACGTCGATCTATCCGCACATCTACAGCAAGCTCAGCTACGACCCGGCCAGGGACTTCGTGCCGGTGTCGATTGCCGCCGTCATGCACCACGGCCTCGCAGTCGGCCCGCTGGTGCCGCCCGAGGTGCGCACGGTGAAAGACTTTCTCGCCTGGGCCAAGGCCAACCCCAACCAGGCGAGCTACGGCTCGCCGGCGGCGGGCTCTACGCCCCACTTCATCGGCGCGTTGCTGGGCCTGAACAACGGGGTCGACCTGAAGCACGTGCCCTACCGCGGCTCGATTCCCGGTGTGACCGATGTGGTGGGCGGGCAGATTGCCGCCATGGTCACGCCCAGCGGCGACTTCATTCCCAACCACAAGGCCGGCAAGCTGCGGCTGATTGCCACATCGGGCAAGGCGCGCTCACCCTTCTCTCCCGAAGTGCCCACCTTTGCAGAACAGGGCTTCGGAGAGCTGACCACCGAGGAGTGGTTCGGCTTCTACGCACCGGCGAGAACGCCCGCCAGCGTGGTGGCCGCGGCCAATGCCGCGATCAATGCGGCCATCAAGGAAAAGGTGGTGACGGACAGCCTGGCTGTGGTCGGCCTGATCGCCCAGGGCTCCACGGCCGATGAAATGGCGCGTTCGCAGCGGGCCGAGGCGGAGCGTTGGGGGCCGCTGGTGAAGAAGATCGGCTTCACGGCGGATTCCTGAGGCGATGCGGATGGAACCGACTCCCCAACCTGCGGAATCCCCGCAACGCGTGGCGGTGGTTGCCACGGGCGTCATTGGCGCCAGCTGGGCCGCCTTTTTCCTGGCGAAGGGCCTGGACGTGGAGGCCACCGATCCCTCGCCCGATGCCGAAGCGCGTCTGCGCGCCGCCGTGGCCGCGCACTGGCCGACGCTCGAACGCTTCGGCTTGGCCGCGGGCGCCTCGCCGGAGCGACTGCGCTTTCACGCCCGGCTTGAAGACGCCGTGGCGCACGCCGATTTCGTGCAGGAGAGCGGCCCCGAGCGGCTGGACTTCAAGATCGACCTGTTCCGGCGCATGGACGAAGCCGCGCCGGCCCACGCCATCCTGGCGTCGAGTTCTTCAGGGCTGGCCATCAGTGCCGTGCAAGCCGAGTGCAAGCACCCGGAACGCGTGGTGCTGGGCCACCCGTTCAATCCGCCGCACCTGATTCCGCTGGTGGAAGTGGTCGGCGGCGAGCACACCTCGGCCGAGACCATCGAACGCACGATGGCTTTCTATGCCGCCATCGGCAAGCGGCCGATCCACGTGAAGCGCGAAATCAAGGGCCACATCGCGAACCGGCTGCAGGCCGCGCTCTGGCGCGAAGCCTTTCACCTCGTCAACGAAGGCGTGGCGAGCGTGGCCGACATCGATGCCGCCATTGCGCACGGCCCGGGCCTGCGCTGGGCGGTGATGGGACCGTTCATGAACCTGCATCTCTCCGGCGGTGCGGGCGGCATCGAGCACGTGCTCGCGCACCTGGGCGGGCCGATCGAGGACTGGTGGAAGGATCTCGGAGCGCCGTCGATGACGCAAGAGCTCAAGAAGCAGGTGGCCGAAGGCGTGGCAGAAGAGTTGGGTGCGCAGCGCGTGGCCGACCTGGAAGCCGCGCGGGACATCCTGCTGTTAGACCTGATTCGCGCCAAAGCCGATACCGGCAGACTCGACTAGAAATGACCGACGACGACTTCCTCCTGGACGAGAGCCAGATCGCCCCGCCCCGCACGGTGCGCATCGACTTCGACGATGGCTCCTTCGCGCTGCGTTCGCCGATGGCGCTCAAGCCCTATGCGCGCTGCATCGGCGAATGGATCGAGCGCTGGGCGCGCGAAACGCCCGATGCGCTGGCCTTTGCGGAACGCGACGAGAGCGGCGAAGGCTGGCGCAGGCTCGACTACCGCGCGCTGCGCAAAGCCGTGGGTGCGGTGGCGCAGGCCCTGCTCGACCTGAAGCTGCCGGCGGGCAAGCCCATCGCCATCCTCTCGGACAACGCGATCGACCATGTGGTGCTGATGCTCGCGACGATGCACATCGGCCGCACGGCATGCTCGCTGTCGAGTGCCTATTCGCGCATGGCGAAAGATCCATCGCGGCTGCACGGCATGCTGCAGGCGCTGAAACCGGCATTGATTTATGCATCGGATGCCAAGGTGTACGGCGGTGCGCTCGCGGGCTGCGGCGTGGAGGCGGTGGCGGTGTTCAGCCGCAATGCCGGCGCATACGACGGCGCCCTGCCCTTTGCGCAGCTGCTCGAGGCCAGCGAAACACCGGCCGTGATGCAGGCCTACGAAGCCGTGCTGCCCGACACCCACGCCAAGTACCTGCTGACCTCGGGCTCCACCGGCAAGCCCAAGGTGGTGATCAACACGCACCGCATGCTGTGCGCCAACCAGCAGATGATGGCGCAGACCTGGCGCTTTCTCACGCAGGAAAAACCGGTGCTGGTCGACTGGCTGCCCTGGAGCCACACCTTCGGCGCCAACCACAACCTGAACATGGTACTCTGCCACGGCGGCGCGCTCTACATCGACGAGGGCCGGCCCGCACCAGGGCTCATCGAGAAGACGGTGCGCAACCTGCGCGAGGTGAAGCCCACGCTGCTGTTCAACGTGCCGCGCGGCTTCGACATGCTGCTGCCTTTTCTCGAAGCCGACGATGCGCTCGCGGCCGAGGTGTTCTCGCGGCTGCGACTGGCCTTCTATGCGGCGGCGGCGCTCGCGCCCTCGACCTGGCAGCGGCTCGAGGCGGTGGCCAAGCGCGTGCGGCCCGAGCGGCCGCTGTGGCTCACCACCTCGTGGGGAGCGACCGAGACGTCGCCCGCCATCACTTCCGCACACTGGAAGCTCGACGGCGCGGGCTGCATCGGCGCGCCGCTGCCGGGGCTGGAGCTCAAGTTCGTGCCCAATGGGCAGAAGCTCGAGATGCGCGTGAAGGGTGTGTCGGTGTTTCCGGGCTACCGCCATGCGCCGCGCGAAACGGCGGAGGCTTTCGACGAAGAGGGCTACTACCGCATCGGCGATGCGGGCTACCTGGCCGATACCGGCCGACCGGAGCGCGGCGTGGTCTTCAATGGCCGCGTGGCCGAAGACTTCAAGCTATCGAGCGGCACCTGGGTATCGGTGGGTACCCTGCGCGTCAAGCTGGTGTCGATGCTGGCGCCGCATGCGCAAGACGTGGTGCTTACCGGCCATGACGGCGACGAGATCGGCATGCTGGTGTTTGCCGCTCCCCAAGCTGCGCCGCAGGCACTGGCCGCGCGAATCGCGGACGTGCTGCGTACCCTGCGCGATGAGGGCGCGGGATCTTCGCAGTGCCCCACGCGCGCGCTGGTGCTCACCGAGCCGCCGAGCCTCGATGCGGGCGAGATCACCGACAAGGGCTACATCAACCAGCGCGCGGTGCTCACGCGGCGTGCGGCCGACGTGGCACGGCTGCATGCCGGCGCGCACCACGACCTGCAGGTGATACGCCCGGGTCATTGAGAGGTCTCGAGCCGCTGCGGCACGAGCCCCGCGCCAAGTCAGCGGGAAACTGCCGCCGGTTTCCGGGATTGCGGCGACGAGGAGTTTTTCTTCTTCGCGGGCTCTTCGGCGCCAAACAGCTTTTCCATCTGCTGCCCCACGCGCGCGCCGATGGCCGTGCCCACGCCCGGCAGCACCGCGGTGCCGACCGCGGCGCCGGCGAGCGCGCCGCCGGTCAGCGAGATCTCGGGATCGCTGGCGGTGCCGCCGATCTTGAGCGGCATGCCCACCACGCCGTCGACGATATCGACCGCCAGCTCGCCGTCCAGCTTGCGGTTGAAGAACCGCAGGTTGCCGCTGGCGGTGAGCACGCCCGAGCGCGCCTTGAGGTTGGTGTAGCGCAGCACGATGCCGTCCTCGGTGCCCTGGGTGTCGAGGGTGCCGGTGAGCTCGTCGAGCGGCGTGGTGCCGCTGCGGTCGGTGCCCGCGGTGAGCACCGTCTTGGCCAGGTCCAGCCCGGTGAGCGTTGCGGGGCGCACCGAGAAGGTGGTGCGGGTGTGCAGGCTGCGAATCAGCGCGCCCAGTTCGTCGGCCTCGGCCACCAGGCGGGAATAGCCCGACACCTTGCCCGCCACCGCGGTGCGCCGGCCGAAGGCTTGCACCAGGCCTTCGAGGTCGACCTGGCGCGGCTCGAGTTCGGCCGACAAGCGCAGCTTGGCGTCCGGCAGCGTTTCGAGCAGGGTGACGCCGTTCCACGTGCCGCCGCCCACGTCGATGCGGGTGCGCCATCGGTCCTGCGCGGCGGCGGCGCGGTCAAGGCGCAGCCGGGCGGGAGGCGAGGCGCCGGCACGTTCGAGCCGCGCCTGGCGTGGCCGCCAGTTGGCGTCGAAGCTGATTTCGCCGTCGTAGGCCAGCGCAATGTCGCGCCGGTCGATCCAGACCACGTCGCGCCAGCGCAGCTTCTCCAGCGGTACCGGCGCCAGCGTCCAGGGCGTGGGCAGCACGACGATGTTGCCGCCGTCCTTCGGCTTGGGGCCCTTGCCGCGAAATGCGCGGAACGATTCGCGCGGCAGCACCAGGCTTTCGATCTCGGCCTCGTCGACGGCGACTACCCGGCTCAGCAGCTCCCTGAGCTTGAGCTGGAGCGTGATGCGGCGCAGCGTGATCGGGCGGGGCTGGTCGGTGGAGACGTTGGAAAGCACGAGAACCGGCGACGGCAGCAGCGCCCAATGCGCGCCGCCCACCTTCAGGCCCACGCCAAAACGCTTCTCGAAGGCTTCGGAAATCCGGACCGCCACCTCTTCGTCGCTGGGCAAGCGGGTGCTCACCACCCACACCAGCACCCCGGCCCCGAGCAGCAGCGCCGCGGCAATGCCGGCAAGCCAGAGTCTGAGAGGGCGCTTCATCGCAGCAAGTTAGCACGCAAAGGAGACTGCCATTGTCAGCCGCCATCGCTATAGTTTCCAGAACATCCGTACCGGAGAAAACGAATGCGCATCTGGAAGAAAGACATCTCGGTCGAAGAGCTGACCCGCAACCACATCGGCACCGCCGTTTCCACCCTGGGCATGGAGTTTCTGGAGGTGGGCGACGACTTCATCCGCGCCCGCGTGCCGGTAGACGAGCGCACCCGCCAGCCCTACGGCATCCTGCACGGCGGGGTGTCGGTGGTGCTGGCCGAAACGCTCGGTTCGTGCGGCGCGCACTATTCGGCGCCCGAGGGCGACCGGGCCGTGGGCCTGGACATCAACGCCAACCACATCCGCTCGGCCACCAGCGGCTGGGTCACCGGCACGGCCCGGCCGGTGCACCGCGGGCGCACCACCCAGGTGTGGCAGATCGACATGACCAACGACGCCGGCGACCTGACCTGCGTCTCGCGCATCACAATGGCGGTGCTGCCGCCGCGCTAGCGAACAAGACAGCCGCCCGGCGCGCGGGCGGCAGCAGGCCGTAAAAAAGCGGCCAGAACAAGCCCGCAAGGCACATAAGACTACCGAGGAGATAACCACTCATGAGCAATCTATTCAGCTGGCGCGAAGTCGCCGCCACCGAGGGCAGCGTGGTCGCGCCCGACGAACGCCTGCCCTGGCTGCAGACCGGCGCCATGGGCGTGCAGCACGTGATCGCGATGTTCGGCGCCACGGTGCTGGCGCCCATCCTCATGGGCTTCAACCCGAACATCGCGATTCTGATGAGCGGCATCGGCACGCTGATCTTCTTCCTGGTGACCGGCGGCAAGGTACCCAGCTACCTGGGCTCGAGCTTTGCCTTCATCGGCGTGGTCATCGCGGCCACCGGCTATGCGGGCAAGGGGCCTAACGCGAACATTGCGGTGGCGCTGGGCGGCATCGTGGCCTGCGGGGTGATCTACATCCTCATCGGCGCCATCGTGCAGGCCGTGGGCACCGGGTGGATCGAGCGCTTCATGCCGCCGGTGGTTACCGGCGCGGTGGTGGCGGTGATCGGGCTCAACCTGGCGAGCGTGCCGGTCAAGAACATGGCGGCCGGCAACTTCGACGCCTGGATGCAGGCCGTGACCTTTCTTTGCGTGGGGCTGGTGGCGGTGTTCACGCGCGGCATGCTGCAGCGCCTGCTGATCCTGGTCGGGCTCATCCTGGCCACGGTGGTTTATGCCGCGCTCACCAACGGCATGGGCCTGGGCAAGCCGGTGGACCTGAGCGGCATTGCCAACGCGGCATGGTTCGGCCTGCCGACCTTCACCGCGCCGGTGTTCACAGCCAACGCCATGCTGCTGATCGCACCCGTGGCAATCATCCTGGTGGCAGAAAACCTCGGCCACCTGAAGGCGGTCACCGCCATGACGGGCCGCAACCTCGACCCCTACATCGGCCGCGCGTTCATCGGCGACGGCATTGCCACGGTGGTGAGCGGCGCTGCCGGCGGCACGGGCGTGACCACCTATGCCGAGAACATCGGCGTGATGGCGGCCACGCGCATCTATTCGACGGCGGTGTTCGTGGTGGCCGCGGTCATTGCGCTGGTGCTGGGCTTCAGCCCGAAGTTCGGCGCACTGATCCAGGCAATTCCGCTGCCGGTGATGGGCGGCGTGAGCATCGTGGTGTTCGGCCTCATTGCCATTGCGGGCGCCAAGATCTGGGTCGACAACCGGGTCGACTTCTCGCAGAACAAGAACCTGATCGTGGCCGCGATCACGCTGATCATCGGCACTGCCGACTTCACCTTGAAGTTCGGCGACTTCGCTCTGGGCGGCATCGGAACCGCCACTTTCGGCGCAATCATTCTTTACGCACTGCTGGGCCGATCGCGCAACGCCTGAGCGCTTTGAAAGTGAAACGCCGTGCAAGAAGTGTTGTTGCGGGTGATTGATGCGGGGGCCGGTCGCCGGCCCGAAGCCCGCGCCCGTTAGACTCCAACGCTTTTCGCACCGACGTTTTCCAATGGCCGATGTCTCCGCCGCGCGCACCAAGGCGGTTTTCGAATTCAAAAGCGCCACGCTGCCGCTGATTGCAGTGATCCTCAAGACGGCCGACCTGGCCGTGCTGGCCGAGGCACTCGATGCGCAACTGGCCGACTCGCCCGATTTCTTCGAGCAGGAGCCGGTGGTCATCGATCTCTCGCAGCTCCAGCCCGACGAAGAGAGCGGCGAGGAACCCGCCGAGCTCGACTTTGCGGCGCTGCGCGGCCTCTTGGCGCGCCACCAGACGCAACCCATTGCGGTGCGCGGGGGCAATGACGCCCAGAATGCCGCGGCCCGCGCCGCCGGCCTCTCGCTGACGGCCATGCCGGTGGCGCCCGCGCCGCGCTCCCCCGCGCCGCCAGCGGCCGCGCCAGCGCCCGCCAGCGAAGCCCCGCAGATCGTTCGCGAAGTGCCGGTGCCGGCCAACGGCACCCTGGTGATCGACAAGCCGTTGCGCTCGGGCCAGCAGGTCTACGCCCGCGGCGGCGACGTGGTGGTGACCGCGGTGGTGAGCTTTGGCGCCGAAGTCATCGCCGACGGCAACGTGCACGTGTATGCACCGCTGCGAGGCAAGGCGATTGCCGGCGCCCGCGGCAATACCGAGGCGCGCATCTTCTCGACCTGCATGGAAGCGCAGCTGGTGGCCATTGCGGGCATCTACCGCACCAACGAAGTGCCGCTGCCCGACCTGGTGCTGGGCAAGCCGGCCCAGATACGCCTCGATGGCAAAAAGCTAGTGATCGACGCGATTCCCTGACCGGGCCGCGGCGAATCTTAAAAACCAACAACCGAATCGAAACAAGAAGGAATGGCCATGGCCAAAATTGTGGTGGTGACCTCAGGCAAGGGCGGCGTCGGCAAGACCACGACGAGCGCCAGCTTTGCGTCGGGCCTCGCGCTCGCGGGCAAGAAGACGGCGGTGATCGACTTCGACGTGGGCCTGCGCAACCTCGACCTGATCATGGGCTGCGAGCGCCGCGTGGTGTACGACCTGATCAACGTGATCCAGGGCGAAGCCAACCTGAGCCAGGCGCTCATCAAGGACAAGCAGTGCGACAACCTCTTCGTGCTGGCTGCCTCGCAGACGCGCGACAAGGAAGCCCTGACGCAAGAAGGCGTGGAAAAGGTGCTGAACGACCTGGCCGCCATGGAGTTCGACTACATCGTGTGCGACTCGCCCGCGGGCATCGAGACCGGCGCGATGATGGCCATGCACTTTGCAGACGAAGCGCTGGTGGTGACCAACCCCGAGGTATCCTCGGTGCGCGACTCCGACCGCATCCTGGGCATGCTGAGCAGCAAGACCAAGCGGGCGAAGGAAGGCGGCGACCCCATCAAGGAGCACCTGCTGATCACCCGCTACAACCCCAACCGCGTGGCCGGCGGCCAGATGCTCTCGCTGGAAGACATCCAGGACATCCTGCGCATCAAGCTGATCGGCGTCATTCCCGAATCCGAGAGCGTGCTGCAGGCGTCCAACCAGGGCGTGCCCGCCATCCACGACAAGGACACCGACGTGGCCAAGGCCTACAGCGACGTGGTCGCGCGCTTCCTGGGCGAAGACCGCCCGATGCGCTTCGTCGACGCCGAAAAGCCGGGCTTCTTCAAGCGAATCTTTGGAGGCAAGTAGGCCATGTCCTTTTTCTCGTTCCTGCTCGGCGAAAAGAAGAAGACGGCCAGCGTCGCCAAAGAGCGGCTGCAGATCATCCTCGCGCACGAGCGGTCCAGCCTCAGCGGCAAGAAGCGCCCCGACTACCTGCCCGACCTCCAGCGCGAGTTGATGGCGGTGATCTCCAAATACGTGAAGATCAATGCCGAGGACATCAAGGTTCACCTGGAAAAGCAGGACGACCTCGAAGTGCTCGACATCAAGATCGAACTGCCCGACGCCTCGCCCACGCCGGCGCGCTGAGCGCCCGGCAGGCGGGAGGGCGGCCCAGCCCAAACCGCCTCTGGCTTTCGGTCAGTCTCCACGCGCAATGAAGCGCGTCACCTGCTGGATCACCCCCTCCTCCTTGAGGATGCGGCGGTGCCCCAGCCCCTGCGTGGCCACCAGCTGCGCCCCCTTGATTGCATCGCGGTAGGCCTCCGCATCGGCGAACCGGTTCACGCGGTCGTCGCGGTCATGCACGATGAGCGTCGGCTGCACGATGCGCGGCCCGACGGCGGCCGGTTCGAGCTGCGCCATCAAGAAGCCTTCCTGTGCCTCGAACAGCCGCTGCATGGCGAGCCGCGTCTTCTCGCTCAGCCCGAAGGTGTGCGTGAAGTAGCGCGTGAATTCGCGCGCCGAAGCCGGGGGTGCCAGCAGCACCAGCCGCTCGGCGTGCAGGCCCTGCGCGGCGGCCACCCCGAGCGCGTTGGCGCCCATCGAATGCGCGACCACGGCGCGAAGGGCAAGGCCGTCTGCCACGAGCCTTGCCACCACATACGAGATGGCACGCGCGAACTGCGGCGCGTTGCTCATCATGCCGGCGCTGCGGCCATGGGCCGGCAGCTCGAGCAGCACCGGCCGCAGGCCCGCGTTGGCCACGGCCTCCGCCAGCGTCAGCATCTGGCCCGCATGACCGCCCCAGCCGTGCACCAGCAGCACGACGGGCGCGGATTCGGCGCCTGAGTCCTGCGTGGCGAGGTGATAGAGCCCGAGGTTCGCGTTCTCGAAACTCCAGGCTTCGCGCCGCCATCCTGCACCGGGCGCCTGCGCGCGGTAGAGCCACTTGAGCGGCAGCGGCGTGCCGAAGATGCGATGCGCCGCACGCACGCCCAATGCGGGCCAAAGGCGCTCCGAAGTGGTCAGGCCGAGGCGCACTGCGCGCATCAGGCGGCTCGCGCGGTAGTAGTTCGATTGCGCAACATGCGTCGTCGCGGACGAAGAGGTGCTGCCGGTGCTTGTCATTCAATGGACTCCTGCGTTCAGAACCAGACCCAGTCGTCGTTGCTGCGCGGCAGGCTGCGCAACGCATCGCGGACGGTTTCGGCGCCGATGGCGCCCACATAGACAACGAGGCAGAGAGCGATGATCAGCATGGTGCTGCTCCTTTTTATCGCACGATTGTGCGAAATTGGTTCGAAGAAAGACGAAGGAAATGGCCCGTCCGGGGGTTCAGGCGCGGTAGCTGGAAAGAAGCCGCTGCCAGGTGCGCATGGCGCGGTCGGCGGCTTGTGGATCGCGCAGAAAGCGCGCGTCGTGCAGGAGGCCGATGATGAGGCCGTTGATTTCGCTGACCACCTGCCCGGCATCGGTGTCGGCGCGGAGCTCGCCGGTTTCGACCGCCTGCAGCACCGTGCGGCGCAGCGCGGCGCGCCAGCGCGTGATCTCACTGAACAGCAGGTCGCGCAGCTCGCCTTCGCGGTCGTCGTATTCGAAAGCGCCCGCCGTGTAGATGCAGCCGGTTTCGGCCTCGATGTCGCGGGTGCGGGCAATCCAGCGGTCGACGATGTCGTTGAGCCGCGCAAGGCCCTTGGGCTTTTGCATGGCGGGCACGAACACGTCGGCAAGGAAGCGGCGGCCGTACTCTTCGATGACGGCCTTCTGCAGTGCTTCGCGCGAGCCCACGCGGGAGAACACGCCGCTCTTGGAAAGCGCCAGGCGGCTGGCCACGGCCTGCAGCGTGATGGCTTCCAGACCCTCGGTCAGGGCAACGTCCATCGCCGCACCGATGATGGCGGTGCGGGTGAGTTCGCTTTTCTGGGTCTTGGCGTCCATGGCACCCACTTTAGCACATGCGTGCGAAATTGCAAGTCGGGCCTGCGGACGCAATGCAGCAGGCCCGCAAAGATGATTTGCTCATGTGAAACCAACAAACGCATCGTTCCCCGCATAAGCGCTTCTGCCGAGAATCGCCGGGCGGCCCGCTGCGGGCCTGTCACCGTTTTCCCTCTCTCGGATTCCTTCGCGCCAGATGAACTTCCAACAACTGCGCTCGGTACGCGAGGCCGTTCGTTGCGGCTTCAACCTGACCGAGGTTGCCAACACGCTGCACACCTCCCAGCCGGGCGTGAGCCGGCAGATCCGCGAGCTGGAGGAAGAACTGGGCATCGAGCTCTTCGTGCGCGCCGGCAAGCGGCTCACCGGGCTCACGGAACCTGGCGGCCATGTGCTGCCGATCATCGAGCGCATGCTGATGGAGAGCAGCAACCTGCGGCATGCCGGACAGGAGTTCGTGGCGCAGCAGAGCGGGCTGCTCTCGGTGGCGGCCACGCACTCGCAGGCGCGCTATGCAATGCCGGTGGCGGTGCAGGAATTTCGCGCGCAGTTTCCCAACGTGAAGCTGCACCTGCACCAGGGCTCGCCCAAGCAGATTGCGCAGATGCTGATCGACGGCGAGGCCGATGTGGGCATTGCGACCGAAGCACTCGGCGACTACGCCCAGCTGGTGGCCCTGCCCTGCTACCGCTGGACCCACTCGGTGGTGGTGCCGCCGGGCCATGCGCTGCTCGACGCACCGTTGACGCTCGAGGCGCTGGCGCGCTTTCCGCTCATTACCTACGACACCGGCTTTACCGGCCGCTCGCGCATCGACGAGGCCTTTGCGCAGCGCGGACTCGCACCCAACATCGTGCTGTCGGCCATGGACGCCGACGTGATCAAGACCTACGTGCAATTGGGCATGGGCGTGGGCATCGTGGCCGGCGTGGCCTACGAGGCCGAGCGCGACACGCAGCTGCGCGCACTCGATGCGGGCCGGCTCTTCGGCATCAACCTGACCAAGCTCGCGGTGCGGCGCGGCAACTACCTGCGCAAGTACGTCTATGCGTTCATCGAATCGTTCGCACCCACGTTGACGCGAGCCGTCGTCGAAAAGGCTCTGGGCGGCGAAGCGAAGGGGTCGCACTACGAAATCTAGCGCGGATGCAACGTATTCGACGCTCCGAGCAACAGGTTTAAAAAAGAAGCATGAGGCTTCACACAGGGAGCGTACATTCGGGTTAATTCCTTGGCTTCCCGGAACGGATCAGCAATGGCATCGACCCCGCAGCAGCAACAGCAAACCAAGGCCGCCCTCAAGGCGGCCGACGCCGCCGAACGGCGCGAGCGGCTGAGACGGGCATTGCCCGCCACCGTGGAGCTGCTGCAAAGCCGCCAAGCCGACCGCATCGACGACAGTGACATCGAAGCGTATGTGAGCCTTAACTGGCTCGAATGGCACGGCGGCGGCCTGCGGCTCACCATTACCGGGCGCAATGTGTGCGCCCAGTCCCTGCCCACCGTGACAGCCTGAGAGCTCCGCTCCCGCAAGACAAAAAAGACCGCCGCAGGAGGTTCCTGCGACGGTCTTCTCTTCGTCCAAGCCTGCGCATGGCGAAGGCTTGGACGCTTGGCGCTTACTGGTTGCCCACGATGATCTGCGCGATCAGTCCGGTGGCAATGGCCGCGAGCACATAGTCGCCGCCCACACCCACCCACTGGTAACCGCGGGGCGGCGCCTGCAGCTGGTAGGCGCGGTAGTCGTTCACCACGTAGTTGCGGCCACGGTACTCATGGGGCACGCGTCCACCGCGGCGCCATTCGGCGTGCGGTTGCGGATAACCGCGGCGGTCGAAGTGGCGGCCCGCACGATAGTCCTCGCGGCTGTAGCGATCGCCGCGGTCGCTCCGGTCGCCGCGCCGGTTGTCGTGCCGATCGAACTGGCGATGCTGTTGTTCATAGCGGCCATTGCCTCGGTCGTCGCCGCGGTCATGACCGCGATCCTGGCCATGGCCACGGTCTTGCGCGAAGGCGCTTCCCGCGGCCATGCACATCGCGAGCGCCGCAGCAGCGACGGCCATGCTCTTTGACTTGATGATCATCTGGAACTCCTTCGTGTTGATGACGAGTCCATTGTCAGTGGCGCTTGTGTCTGGCCGGAGCACATCAGGTCGCCGTCAGGTGAAATCAAGTAAGCGCAGGTATCGCGGCGGCGCGTTGTCCTTCAATCCCGGTTTTGCATAGGTGATTTGCGCCGGGCTCGAGAGCTTTGGGGACAATGGGAATGAATACAGATCATCAGGCGCTGGAGGCGCCATCAATCACATATGCGCGACAAGATCATCGGTGCCATCGGCGTAATCTGGGGTGGAGGCATGCTCCTCCGGTGGTTCATGACGGGCCCGCCTGCCGGAGTGGGCGGCTACGCGGGCGGCCAGACGGCCGTCGCGTTCCTGGGCGCCGTCATGGTGGTTGCCGGCCTGTACCGGTTCTTCAAACGCCCCGATTGAACAGGGTGTCGGAAGCAGTGGTTCCGCGACTGCGTTTAAGCTCGCGCGCAGCATGAAGCGACGACACCTCTTTCACCTGCTGGCCGGCGTGCCTGCAGCCGCCCTCCTGACCGCCTGCGGCAAGCGCAAGCCCTCCACCGCGGCGTTGAAATCGGATGCCCGCGTGCTCGCCCTGGGCGACAGCCTGACCTTCGGCTACGGCGCACCGCCCGGCGCGGCGTGGCCCGTGAAACTGGGTGAACTCACCGGCTGGCAGATCGAGAACGCGGGCATCAACGGCGACACGTCGGCAGGAGCGCTGGAGCGTTTGCCGGCGCTACTGGCCGCGGAAAGCTATGACGCCATCCTGATCGGCATCGGCGGCAACGACATGCTGCGCGGCGTGTCGCCCTCGGCCACGCGCGAGAACCTCGCGTCGCTTGTGAGCCAGGCACGCGCGCACACGCCGTATGTCGCGCTGCTTGCCACGCCGGCGCCCGATGCCATGCGTGCGGCTGTAGGCTCGCTGAGCGATGCACCGTTCTATGAGGAAGTCGCAAAGTCGGGGCAGGCGCTGCTGGTTGCCAATGTGTATTCGAGCGTGCTGTCGGATACGTCGCTGCGCTCCGATCGCATCCACGCCAACGCACAGGGCTATGCCAAAGTCGCGGAGCAGCTTGCGGACCAGCTCAAGGCCGCAGGCTGGCGCTGACAATAGCGATCAGGCGGCCTGCTGCAGCAGATCGACGTAGGCGCCCTGCACCAGCTGGTCGGATGCAATGCCGAGTTGCGCCATGAGCCCATGGGCCTCGGCCACGCCAGCCTCGACGGATTCACCTTCTTTCAGCACCACCTCAAGCTCGAGAAATTCGCCGAGCCCTTCCACACGGTCGAGGTGCACGCGCGTGCGGCCCACCATGAAGAGCCGGCGCTGCTTGCGCACGCGGCCGGCCTGACCCCACGCTAGCGTGAGCGATTCGCGCAAGGTGTCGGGCGTGGTGCTGGGCGAGATCAGGTAGAACGATTCCTTGGGGCCGCTGCTGTTCGCGCGGCGATAGAAGATCAGCTCCGCGCGGTCAGGCGCGAAGGTGCGCAACTTGAGACGGTCTGCGCTGTTCTCGCAGCGGAAGAAAGTGTCGTCCTGTGCGATTTCGACGGGGCCTGAATCGGCGAGCTTCGCAGCAATGAGTGCCACACGGTCCACGCTGTCGATGCGGGCCTTGATCTCTATGTTTCTTGCCATCTGTGGTTGATCGCTTTGTGCGGTGTTCAGGGGCTTGTTTGGCGGCTCTTGTTCGGGGCGCTCTTGTTCGGGGCTTGTGCAAAGGCCACCGGGTACTCCCCTCCGCGAATGTCCCCCGGGGCTGCGCCCCTCCTCCTTTA
>NZ_JBBCBW010000023.1:0-90950 GCF_037204085.1 Variovorax sp. CCNWLW235
GTCAGCATCACCGTGAAGCTGATCAACCCGATCGCGATGGAAGAAGGCCTGCGCTTCGCCATCCGTGAAGGCGGCCGCACCGTGGGTTCGGGCGTCGTGGCAAAGATCCTCGACATCTAAGCCGAGCGTAAAGAGTACCGGAGGGGTATAGCTCAATTGGCAGAGCGTCGGTCTCCAAAACCGAAGGTTGTAGGTTCGATTCCTACTGCCCCTGCCACTTAGGTGGCACCCCGGAAAGCCCATCGTTGACCCGATGGGAGGCTAAAAAAGCCCATCGTGACCCGATGGGCTTCGGCGTCTCAAGAAGACGCATTGAATTGAAGGCCGGAAGGCCGCAGGAAATCAGCCAAACATGGCCACTTCTCAAATCGAAACCGTGAGCACGGGTGCCGACAAGGCCAAATTGGCTGTGTCGGTGCTGCTGGCAGTGGGCGCCATCGTGGCGTTCTATCTGCTCGCGCGCCAGGGCTCGCTGGTGCAATGGGCTGCGCTGCTGGTCGGCCTGGCCGCGGCTGTGGGCGCGTTCGGCAGTTCGGAGAATGGCCGCCAGTTGTGGGCCTTTGGCCGCGACTCGTGGCGCGAGGTCAAGAAGGTCGTCTGGCCGGCCCGCAAAGAAGCAATGCAGATGACGGCTTACGTGTTTGCCTTCGTGGCAATCATGTCCGTTTTCCTCTGGCTCACCGACAAGACGCTCGAATGGGTGTTTTTCGACCTCATTCTGGGCTGGAGAAAATAAATGACTGACGACGCTGTTGAAACCACGCCGAGCAGCCCGGAAGAGGAAAACACCTCCGTGCTGGCTCCCGCCGCCAACCCTGATTTGCGTTGGTACGTGGTGCATGCCTATTCGGGCATGGAAAAGGCCGTCGAACGCAACATTACCGAGCGCATCAACCGCGCCGGCATGCAGGACAAGTTCGGCCGCATCCTGGTTCCGACCGAAGAGGTGGTCGAAATCAAGAACGGCCAGAAGCGCACCACCGAGCGCCGCTTCTTCCCGGGCTACGTGCTGGTCGAAATGATCATGGACGACGAAAGCTGGCACTTGGTGAAGCACACCAACAAGGTGACGGGTTTCGTTGGCGGCGCCAAGAACCGCCCCGCCCCGATCTCGCAGAAAGAGGTCGAGGACATCGTCAGCCAGATGCAGCAGGGCACCGAGAAGCCGCGCCACAAGGTCGAGTTCACCGTGGGCGAATTCGTGCGCGTGAAGGAAGGCCCGTTCACCGACTTCAACGGCACTGTTGAAGATGTGAACTACGAAAAGAGCAAGGTCAGCGTGTCGGTCATGATTTTTGGCCGCGCAACGCCTGTGGAGCTCGAATTCGGTCAGGTCGAAAAGACCTGAGTCCCCGGTCTTCGGACCGGAACCATTTCCGGCTGCGCGTTGTCCGACTCGGCGCGCGGCCTTGATCGAAGAGTCGTTTAACCCCGGGGAGCCGCGGCGAGAGCCAAGGCGATATCACCCGCAAGGAGCAAAACATGGCGAAAAAAATCGTCGGCTTCGTCAAGCTGCAAGTGCCAGCTGGTAAGGCCAACCCATCACCACCCATCGGTCCCGCACTGGGCCAGCGTGGTTTGAACATCATGGAGTTCTGCAAGGCGTTCAACGCGCAAACGCAGAGCTACGAGCCGGGCCTGGCGCTGCCGGTGGTCATCACCGCGTTCGCCGACAAGAGCTTCACCTTCATCATCAAGTCGCCCCCGGCTGGCGTGCTGATCAAGAAGGCGATCAAGCTGGACAAGGGCTCGGCCCGTCCGCACACCGACAAGGTCGGCAAGATCACGCGCGCTCAGCTCGAAGAAATCGCCAAGACCAAGATGAAGGACCTGACGGCCGCCGATATGGACGCCGCAGTTCGCACCATCGCCGGTACTGCCCGTTCGATGGGCGTGAATGTGGAGGGCGTGTAAATGTCCAAGATCACCAAGAAGCAAAAAGCGCTCGCAGGCAAGGTCGACAGCAACAAGCTGTACCCGCTGGCTGACGCCATCGGCCTCGTGAAGGAAGCCGCCACTGCCAAGTTCGACGAATCGATCGACGTGGCCGTGCAGCTCGGCATCGACGCGAAGAAGTCTGACCAGGTCGTGCGTGGCGCCGTCGTGCTGCCCAACGGCACCGGCAAGACCAAGCGCGTGGCCGTGTTCGCCCAAGGCGCCAAGGCTGACGAAGCCAAGGCCGCCGGCGCCGACATCGTCGGCATGGACGACCTCGCTGCAATGGTCAAGGCTGGCGACATGCCTTTCGACGTCGTGATTGCCGCCCCTGACGCGATGCGCGTGGTCGGTACGCTCGGCCAGATCCTCGGCCCGCGCGGCCTGATGCCCAACCCGAAGGTTGGCACGGTGACCCCGGACGTCGCCACGGCCGTGAAGAACGCCAAGGCTGGCCAGGTTCAGTTCCGCGTCGACAAGGCCGGTATCGTGCACGGCACGATCGGCCGCCGTTCGTTCGACACCGACAAGCTGCAAGGCAACCTCGCCGCGCTGATCGACGCTCTGGTCAAGGCCAAGCCGGCGACCAGCAAGGGCGTGTACCTGCGCAAGGTGGCTGTTTCGTCGACCATGGGTCTGGGTGTCCGCGTGGACACGCAAACTATCTCGGCGAGCTAAAGAGATTTGCCCGATCCCGCAAGGGGGAGGGCAGATGTGGTGGGTCGCGGCAGCTCCGGTTGCCGCGGGCCATCCAAGACCGCTGGTGTGCAGGGCGCTGCACTTAATCGCCGGATCGATCCTTCCGGTATCCAGCGCAGATGGCGACCCCACTGCAAGGAATTTGATTTTTGTTCCGAAACAGTTGGTCGCTGCATGAAGCGCGATCCGAGGCCCCGGCCGAAGGTCGCATTAAAAGGAGTAGACCTTGAGTCTGAATCGCAGTGAGAAAGAAGCGGTCATCAGTGATGTGACCAGCCTCGCCGCTAAAGCTCAAACGCTCGTGATGGCGGAATACCGTGGCATCACGGTTGCCGATATGACCAAACTGCGCACCGAAGCTCGCAGCAAGGGTGTGACTCTCAGCGTGTTGAAGAACACGCTGGCACGCCGTGCTGTTGCTGGTAGCGCATTCGAAGTCGTCGGTGACCAGATGACCGGTCCGCTGATCTACGGCTTTTCCGAAGACGCAGTGGCCGCCGCCAAGGTGGTGGCCGACTTCGCGAAGACCAACGACAAGTTGGTGATTCGCGGTGGCGCGTTTGGCGGCAAGGTCCTGGACGTCGAGGGCGTGAAGCAACTGGCCAACATCCCATCCAAGGAAGTGCTGTTGTCGCAATTGCTGGGCTTGATGCAATCCCCGATCTCTCGTACCGCCCGCGTGCTCGCGGCGCTGGCCGAGAAGCGCGGTGGTGGCGAAGCTGCACCCGCCGATGCACCGGCAGAAGCGCAGGCCGCTTGAGCCTTGCGTTTGAAATATTCAACCCAATTGTTAGGAAACAAAAATGGCATTCGATAAAGACGCATTTCTGACCGCGCTCGACAGCATGACGGTCCTGGAACTCAACGACCTGGTGAAAGCCATCGAAGAGAAGTTCGGCGTGAGCGCCGCTGCAATGGCTGCCCCCGCCGGCGCTGGTGGTGGTGCTACCGCCGCTGCTGCCGAAGAGCAGACCGAGTTCAACGTCATGCTGATGGATGCAGGCGCGAACAAGGTTTCGGCCATTAAGGCTGTGCGCGAAATCACCGGCCTGGGCCTCAAGGAAGCCAAGGACCTGGTGGAAGCCGCTCCCAAGGCAGTCAAGGAAGGCCTGTCGAAGGCTGACGCTGAAGCCGCCAAGAAGAAGCTGGAAGAAGCTGGCGCCAAGGTGGAACTGAAGTAATTCAGACCCCCTAGAGGGCTGGAGGTGCCTGAAAAAGGCCCTCCAGCCTTTGCCGCTTTCAGAGCGCACCCAAAAGCCGGCTTGGCGCCGGCTTTCCCGGAGACCTTCAGGTCGACGGAAAAGCAAAAGCCAAGACGTTTTTTGAGTGTCTTCTGACCCCGACTGCAGAAGACCCCTTGGTTCGGGCGATGTGCAACGCATCGCTGTCCGCCAACGGCTGGTAGTGGCCAGCCGCCAAGCAGTAGTGCCTCGGCATTGCTGACAAGTCGCTGAAGATCTCAAGCTCCGGAGCTCTCATGGCCCAATCGTCCGCGTACAGTTACACCGAACGCAAGCGCATCCGAAAAAGTTTCGGTAATCGCGACAGCGTCGTCGAAATCCCCTACCTGCTGCAGATGCAGAAAGACGCGTACACCGCGTTCCTGCAAGCCGGCATTCCGCCCAAACAACGCACCGTCGAAGGCCTGCAGGCCGCGTTCGACGCAGCCTTCCCGATCGTCTCGCACAATGGTTTTGTCGAGATGAAGTTCCTCGAGTACAACCTCGCGAAGCCGGCTTTCGACGTGCGCGAATGCCAGACTCGCGGTCTGACCTTCGCCTCGGCCGTGCGCGCCAAGGTGCAGCTCATCATCTATGACCGCGAGTCGTCGACGTCGCAGTCGAAGGTGGTCAAGGAAGTGAAGGAACAAGAGGTCTACATGGGCGAAGTGCCGCTCATGACCGAAAAGGGTTCGTTCATCATCAACGGCACCGAGCGCGTGATCGTCTCGCAGCTGCACCGTTCGCCCGGCGTGTTCTTCGAACACGACAAGGGCAAGACGCACAGCTCGGGCAAGCTCCTGTTCTCGGCCCGCGTGATTCCCTACCGCGGCTCGTGGCTCGACTTCGAGTTCGACCCGAAGGACATGCTGTACTTCCGCGTCGACCGTCGCCGCAAGATGCCCGTGACGATCCTGCTGAAGGCCATCGGCCTGAACCCGGAATCGATCCTCGCGAACTTCTTCGTGAACGACAACTTCCGCCTGATGGACAGCGGTGCGCAGATGGAATTCGTTCCCGAGCGCCTGCGCGGCGAAGTCGCGCGCTTCGACATCACCGACAAGTCGGGCAAGGTCGTGGTCGCCAAGGACAAGCGCGTGACCGCGCGCCACACGCGTGAACTCGAGCAGTCGGGCACCACGCACATCAGCGTGCCGGAAGATTTCCTGGTCGGCCGCGTCATCGCGCGCAACATCGTCGACGCCGATTCCGGCGAAATCCTGGCCAAGGCCAACGACGAGCTGACCGAAGCGCTGCTGAAGAAGCTGCGCACGGCCGGCGTGCAAGACATCCAGGTGATCTACACCAACGAACTCGACCAGGGCGCGTACATCTCGCAAACCCTGCGCATCGACGAAACGGTGGACGAGTTTGCCGCCCGCGTGGCCATCTACCGCATGATGCGCCCCGGCGAGCCGCCGACGGAAGACGCCGTGCAGGCCCTGTTCCAGCGCCTGTTCTACAACCCGGACACGTACGACCTGTCGCGCGTCGGCCGCATGAAGTTCAACGCCAAGGTCGGTCGCGACGAGTCGACCGGCCCGATGGTGCTGACCAACGAAGACATCCTGGCCGTGGTCAAGATCCTCGTTGACTTGCGCAACGGCAACGGCGAAGTCGACGACATCGACCACCTGGGCAACCGCCGCGTGCGTTGCGTCGGCGAACTGGCCGAAAACCAGTACCGCACCGGCCTCGCCCGTATCGAGAAGGCCGTGAAGGAACGTCTGGGCCAGGCCGAGCAAGAGCCGCTGATGCCGCACGACCTGATCAACAGCAAGCCGATCTCGGCCGCGCTGAAGGAATTCTTCGGCGCCTCGCAGCTGTCGCAGTTCATGGACCAGACGAACCCGCTGTCCGAAATCACCCACAAGCGCCGCGTGTCGGCCCTTGGCCCGGGTGGTCTGACGCGCGAACGTGCAGGCTTTGAAGTGCGCGACGTGCACGTGACCCATTACGGCCGCGTGTGCCCGATCGAAACGCCTGAAGGCCCGAACATCGGCCTGATCAACTCGCTGGCCCTGTACGCCCGCCTGAACGAATACGGCTTCATCGAGACGCCGTACCGCCGGGTGGTGGATGGCAAGGTCACGATGGACATCGACTACCTGTCGGCCATCGAAGAAGGCAAGTACGTCATCGCCCAGGCCAATGCGGTGCTGGACAAGGACGGCAAGCTGATTGGCGACCTGGTCTCCGCGCGTGAAGCCGGCGAATCGATCCTGGTGGGGGCAGAGCGCGTCCAGTACATGGACGTGTCGCCCGCGCAGATCGTGTCGGTGGCCGCCTCGCTCGTGCCGTTCCTCGAGCACGACGACGCGAACCGCGCGCTGATGGGCGCCAACATGCAGCGCCAGGCCGTGCCCGTGCTGCGTCCTGAAAAGCCGATCGTCGGTACCGGTATCGAGCGCGTTTCCGCGGTCGACTCGGGCACCGTGGTCACGGCCACCCGCGGCGGTATCGTCGATTACGTCGACGCGACCCGCATCGTGGTGCGCGTGAACGACGCCGAAGCGGCTGCAGGTGAAGTCGGTGTGGACATCTACAACCTGATCAAGTATCAGCGTTCGAACCAGAACACCAACATCCACCAGCGTCCGATCGTCAAGCGCGGCGACAAGATCGCCAAGGGCGACGTGGTGGCCGACGGTGCATCGACCGACCTCGGCGAACTGGCTCTCGGCCAGAACATGCTGATCGCGTTCATGCCCTGGAACGGCTACAACTTCGAAGACTCGATCCTGATCTCGGAACGCGTCGTCGCGGAAGACCGCTACACCTCGATCCACATCGAGGAACTGGTGGTGATGGCTCGCGACACCAAGCTGGGTGCCGAAGAAATCACGCGCGACATTCCGAACCTGGCAGAGCAACAGCTCAACCGCCTCGACGAATCCGGCATCATCTATGTCGGCGCCGAAGTGCAGCCGGGTGACACGCTGGTGGGCAAGGTCACGCCGAAGGGCGAGACCACGCTCACGCCTGAAGAGAAGCTGCTTCGCGCCATCTTCGGCGAGAAGGCTTCCGACGTGAAGGACACCTCGCTGCGCGTGGATCAGGGCTCGCAAGGCACCGTGATCGACGTGCAGGTGTTCACCCGCGAAGGCATCACGCGCGACAAGCGCGCCCAGCAGATCATCGACGACGAGCTCAAGCGCTTCCGCCTCGACCTGAACGACCAGCTTCGCATCGTCGAAGCCGACGCGTTCGACCGTATCGAGAAGCTCCTGACCGGCAAGGTTGCCAACGGCGGCCCGAACAAGCTGGCCAAGGGCACCAAGCTCGACAAGGCCTACCTGTCGTCGGTCGAGAAGTTCCACTGGTTCGACATCCGCCCGGCGGACGACGAAGTGGCAACGCAGCTCGAGTCGATCAAGAACTCGCTGGAGCAAACGCGCCACAGCTTCGACCTCGCGTTCGAAGAAAAGCGCAAGAAGCTCACGCAGGGCGACGAACTGCCTGCGGGCGTGCTCAAGATGGTCAAGGTCTACCTGGCCGTCAAGCGCCGCCTGCAACCCGGCGACAAGATGGCCGGCCGCCACGGTAACAAGGGTGTGGTGTCGAAGATCGTTCCGGTCGAAGACATGCCTCACATGGCCGACGGCACGCCGTGCGACATCTGCCTGAATCCGCTGGGCGTGCCTTCGCGGATGAACGTGGGCCAGGTGCTCGAAGTGCACCTGGGCTGGGCCGGCAAGGGCATCGGCCAGCGCATCGGCGACCTGCTGCAGCAAGAGGCCAAGGTGGCCGAGCTGCGCAAGTTCATGGAGCAGCTGTACAACGGCTCGGGCCGCAAGGAAGACCTCAGCAAGCTGAGCGACACCGACGTGCTCGAAATGGCCGCCAACCTGCAGAGCGGCGCGACCTTCGCCACGCCGGTGTTCGACGGCGCCTCGGAAGAAGAAATCCGCGGCATGCTGAAGCTCGCCTACCCGGACGACATCGCCAAGCTCAAGGGCCTGACCGACACCCGTACCCAGGCGTATCTGTTCGACGGCCGCACCGGCGACCAGTTCGAGCGTCCCGTCACCGTCGGCTACATGCACTTCCTGAAGCTGCATCACCTGGTGGACGACAAGATGCACGCCCGTTCGACCGGCCCGTACTCGCTCGTCACGCAGCAACCGCTGGGCGGCAAGGCGCAATTCGGCGGCCAGCGTTTCGGTGAAATGGAAGTGTGGGCGCTGGAAGCTTACGGCGCCGCCTACGTCCTGCAGGAAATGCTGACCGTGAAGTCCGACGACGTGCAAGGCCGTACCAAGGTGTACGAAAGCATCGTCAAGGGCGAACACACGATCGAAGCCGGCATGCCGGAATCGTTCAACGTGCTGGTCAAGGAAATCCGTTCGCTGGGTCTCGACATCGAGCTCGAGCGTTCGTAATCAGAAGAGGAAAGAGTCACATGAAATCGCTACTCGACCTGTTCAAGCAGTTCACACCCGATGAGCATTTCGATGCCATCAAGATCGGCATGGCTTCGCCCGAGAAGATCCGTTCGTGGTCTTTCGGCGAGGTGAAGAAGCCAGAGACGATCAACTACCGCACGTTCAAGCCCGAGCGCGACGGTCTCTTCTGCGCAAAGATCTTCGGCCCCATCAAGGACTACGAGTGCCTGTGCGGCAAGTACAAGCGCCTGAAGCACCGCGGCGTGATCTGCGAGAAGTGCGGCGTTGAAGTCACGCAGACCAAGGTTCGCCGCGAGCGCATGGGCCACATCGACCTGGCCGCGCCCTGCGCGCACATCTGGTTCCTGAAGTCGCTGCCGTCGCGTCTGGGCCTCGTGCTCGACATGACCCTGCGTGACATCGAACGCGTGCTGTACTTCGAAGCCTACGTGATCACCGACCCCGGCATGACCCCGCTGAAGAAGTTCGGCATCATGTCCGAGGACGACTATGACGCGAAGCGCAAGGAATACGGCGACGAGTTCGTCGCCAAGATGGGCGCAGAAGGCATCAAGGACCTGCTCGAAGGCATCGAACTCGACAGCGAGATCGAACGCCTGCGCGGCGATCTGACCGGCTCCGAAGTCAAGGTCAAGAAGAACTCCAAGCGCCTGAAGGTGCTCGAGGCCTTCCGCAAGTCGGGCATCAAGCCCGAGTGGATGGTGCTCGACGTGCTGCCCGTGCTGCCGCCGGACCTGCGTCCGCTGGTGCCGCTGGACGGCGGCCGCTTTGCGACCTCCGACCTGAACGACCTGTACCGCCGCGTCATCAACCGCAATTCGCGCCTGCGCCGCCTGCTGGAGCTCAAGGCCCCGGAAATCATCGCGCGCAACGAAAAGCGGATGCTGCAAGAAGCGGTCGACTCGCTGCTGGACAACGGCCGCCGCGGCAAGGCCATGACGGGCGCCAACAAGCGCGCGCTCAAGTCGCTCGCCGACATGATCAAGGGCAAGAGCGGTCGCTTCCGCCAGAATCTGCTGGGCAAGCGCGTCGACTACTCGGGCCGTTCGGTCATCGTGGTGGGCCCGACGCTCAAGCTGCACCAGTGCGGCCTGCCCAAGCTGATGGCGCTCGAGCTGTTCAAGCCGTTCATCTTCTCGCGCCTCGAAGCCATGGGCATCGCGACCACGATCAAGGCTGCCAAGAAGGAAGTCGAATCCGGCACGCCGGTGGTCTGGGACATCCTGGAAGAAGTGATCAAGGAACACCCGGTCATGCTGAACCGTGCGCCTACGCTGCACCGTTTGGGCATCCAGGCGTTCGAGCCGATCCTGATCGAAGGCAAGGCGATCCAGCTGCATCCGCTGGTTTGCGCGGCGTTCAACGCCGACTTCGACGGCGACCAGATGGCCGTTCACGTGCCGTTGTCGGTGGAAGCGCAAATGGAAGCCCGCACGCTGATGCTGGCCTCCAACAACGTGCTGTTCCCGGCTTCGGGCGAACCGTCGATCGTTCCTTCGCAGGACGTGGTGCTGGGTCTGTACTACACGACCCGCGACCGCATCAACGGCAAGGGCGAGGGCCTGATCTTCTCCGACATCGGTGAAGTGCAGCGCGCGCTCGACGCCAACGAAGTCGAACTGACCGCCAAGGTCGCCGTGCGCATCACGGAGTACACCAAGGACAAGGAAACGGGTGAATTCACGCCGTCCACGTCGCTGGTGGACACCACCGTGGGCCGCGCGCTGCTGTCCGAGATCCTGCCGAAGGGCCTGCCGTTCTCGAACATCAACAAGGCGCTGAAGAAGAAGGAAATCTCCAAGCTCATCAACGTCTCGTTCCGCAAGTGCGGCCTGAAAGAGACCGTCGTGTTCGCCGACAAGCTGCTGCAAAACGGCTTCCGTCTGGCAACCAAGGCCGGTATCTCGATTGCGATCGACGACATGCTGGTGCCTGCTGAAAAGCACGGCATCATCGAGCGTTCCGCCAAGGAAGTGAAAGAGATCGAGCAGCAGTACGTCTCGGGTCTGGTGACCTCCGGCGAGCGCTACAACAAGGTGGTGGACATCTGGGGCAAGGCTGGCGACGAAGTGTCGAAGGTCATGATGTCCAAGCTGTCCAAGCAGAAGGTCATCGACCGCCACGGCAAGGAAGTGGAGCAGGAGTCCTTCAACTCCATCTACATGATGGCCGACTCCGGCGCCCGCGGTTCCGCAGCGCAGATTCGCCAGGTGGCCGGTATGCGTGGCCTGATGGCCAAGCCGGACGGCTCGATCATCGAGACGCCCATTACCGCGAACTTCCGCGAAGGCCTGAACGTGCTGGAGTACTTCATCTCCACCCACGGTGCCCGTAAGGGTCTGGCCGACACGGCACTGAAGACCGCGAATTCGGGTTACCTGACCCGTCGTCTGGTCGACGTGACGCAAGACCTGGTGGTGACAGAGCAGGACTGCGGCACGCACGGCGGCTACCTGATGCGCGCCATCGTCGAAGGCGGTGAAGTCATCGAATCGCTGCGCGACCGCATCCTCGGCCGCTCGGCTGCGGACGACGTGCTGCATCCGGAAAACCGTTCGGTGCTGCTCAAGGCCGGCGAGATGTTCGACGAAGACAACATCGAACTCCTCGAAGCCGAGGGCGTCGACGAAGTCAAGGTCCGCACGGCACTGACCTGCGAAACCCGCTTCGGCATCTGCGCGACGTGCTACGGCCGCGACCTGGGCCGCGGCGGCCTGATCAACATCGGCGAAGCCGTCGGTGTGATCGCGGCGCAGTCGATCGGCGAACCCGGCACGCAGCTCACGATGCGTACGTTCCACATCGGTGGTGCGGCATCGCGTGCGGCAGTGGCCTCGAGCGTCGAAGCCAAGTCCAACGGCACGATCGGCTTCAACGCCACGATGCGCTACGTGACCAACAGCAAGAACGAGCTGGTGGTGATTGCACGTTCGGGCGAGATCGTCATTCATGACGAACACGGCCGCGAGCGCGAGCGCCACAAGGTGCCGTACGGTGCGACCCTGGCCGTCAAGGCCGACCAGCAGATCAAGGCCGGCCACGTGCTTGCCAACTGGGATCCGCTGACGCGCCCGATCATCACCGAGTTCGCCGGCAAGACGCAGTTCGAGAACGTCGAGGAAGGCCTCACGGTCGCCAAGCAGGTGGACGAAGTGACCGGTCTGTCGACCTTGGTCGTGATCGACCCGAAGCGCCGCGGCGCTGCCAAGGTCGTGCGCCCGCAGGTGAAGCTCATCGACGCCTCCGGCGCCGAAGTGAAGATCCCGGGTACCGACCACTCGGTGACGATCGGCTTCCCGATCGGCGCCCTGGTGCAGGTGCGTGACGGCCAGGACGTGGGCCCCGGCGAAGTGCTGGCGCGTATTCCGGTCGAAGGCCAGAAGACGCGCGACATTACCGGCGGTCTGCCGCGTGTTGCCGAGCTCTTCGAAGCCCGCTCGCCGAAGGACAAGGGCATGCTGGCCGAAATGACTGGTACCGTGTCGTTCGGCAAGGAGACCAAGGGCAAGATCCGCCTGCAGATCACCGATCCGGAAGGCACGGTCTGGGAAGACCTCGTGCCGAAGGAAAAGAACATCCTGGTGCACGAAGGCCAGGTGGTGAATAAGGGCGAAAGCGTGGTCGACGGTCCGGCGGACCCGCAGGACATCCTGCGCCTGCTGGGTTCGGAAGAACTCGCGCGCTACATCGTGGACGAAGTGCAGGACGTGTACCGTTTGCAAGGCGTGAAGATCAACGACAAGCACATCGAGGTGATCGTTCGCCAGATGCTGCGCCGCGTCGTGGTCGACAACATCGGCGACACGAGCTACATCTCCGGCGAACAGGTCGAACGCAGCGAAATGCTCAACACCAACGACGCCCTGCGCGCCGAAGGCAAGATCCCCGCGACGTTCACCAACCTGCTGCTGGGTATCACGAAGGCATCGCTCTCGACCGACTCGTTCATCTCGGCTGCTTCGTTCCAGGAAACGACACGCGTGCTGACCGAAGCCGCGATCATGGGCAAGCGCGACGAACTGCGCGGCTTGAAGGAAAACGTCATCGTCGGCCGCCTGATTCCCGCGGGCACCGGCATGGCTTACCACCAAGCCCGCAAGGTCAAGGACCAGATGGACGAGGCCGAGCGCCGCGCCATCGCCGAATCGGAAGCTGCAGAGCTGGCCGGTTCGACCAGCGATGTCGACAGCACGGCCGACGCCAGCGAAGGCGCCGCGTCCGAATAAACGGCTAGCATCACCGGTCATGACCGGTATCCGACGCCCCCCGACCGCTTCCGGTTGGGGGGCGTT
The DNA here is from genome assembly GCF_037204085.1 of Variovorax sp. CCNWLW235. Classification (NCBI taxonomy): domain Bacteria; kingdom Pseudomonadati; phylum Pseudomonadota; class Betaproteobacteria; order Burkholderiales; family Comamonadaceae; genus Variovorax; species Variovorax sp. CCNWLW235. The sequence goes on from NZ_JBBCBW010000023.1 coordinate 12,553, forward strand.
TTTCTTTGAGCTTTCCATGAGACGTTTTTGTCGATGAGCGTATTGCCCGACTCGCTGGCCGGCTGGCTCGTTACCGCGGTGCTGTTGTTCTGGTTCGTGGGCGCCTACAACCGGCTGGTGCGCCTGCGCGCGGCCGTGCTCCAGGCCTATGCCACGCTCGACGCGGCTCTGCGAAAGCAGCTCGACTTCGTTCAGGCCAGCATCACGGCCACCGCGCCGAAGGATGCACCGCCGGACAGCCTGTCTTCGTCCGTGGCGCCGCTGCAGGCCGCCACCACCCAGCTTGCCTCGGTGCTCGGCGCAACCCGGCTGCGTCCGCTCGATCCGGGTGCCATGGCCGCGTTGGCCACGGCGCTGCAGGTGCTGATCAACGCATGGCAGCGCCAGCATCCGGACGCGGCGGTCACTGTGTTCGATGCGGACGGCACGCTCTCGCGGCCCGCGCCGCTGCTGTCGGCCGGAATCGGCGCCGGCACAGAGGTTGCGCTGCCCGGTGCGGTCGAGCCCGTGGCATGGCCCGAGCCCTCGGCCTCGGCGGAAATTGCGCGCAGCCAGTTCAATGCGGCGGTAGGCCAGTACAACGCCGCTATCGTCCAGTTCCCGGCCTTGCTGGTGGCATGGTTGGTGCGTTTGCGTCCTGCCGCGCCTCTGCTCTGAGGCCGGTCGCGCGAAGTCGTATTTTTTTCTTAAAGCCTGTGCGGCGCTGTGCGTCACGCGGGCCCGTTACCATCGCCCCAACTTGCCAGAACTATCTTCCGATCATCCAGGCGGCAGCGCACCGCTGCTGCAACCGCCGTTGTGGCGCCAACTGCAATTGACAGCGGTGGCGCTCGCGTCGATTCGCGCCGGCAGCTCGGGCACCGTCGCCTTCGAATCCGTGGAGCCTGCCATGCGTCCCGGCGTGCAGGCGCTCGGCTTTCAGGTGCTGCGCTGGCTTGGCCGCGCCGAAGCCCTGCGCCGCCACCTCGCCAAGCGCACGCCGCCGCCGCTGCCCGATGCATTGCTGTGCACCGCGCTGGCACTGGCCTGGGATGCGCAGCATGCGCCGTACGAACCCTTCACCCTGGTCGATCAGGCCGTGGAGGCCGCCAAACGCAACCCGGCCACGCGCGCGCAGGCGAGTTTCATCAACGCCTGCCTGCGCCGCTTCCTGCGGGAGCGCGACGAGCTCGTGGCCGCGACCGACCATGAGCCGGTGGCGCAGTGGAACCATCCGCGCTGGTGGATCGAGCGCCTCAAGCGCGACCATCCGCGCGACTGGCAGCGCGTGCTCACCGCCGACAACGCACACGCACCGATGACCCTGCGCGTGAACGTGCAGAAGACCACCGTTCCCGCCTATCAGCTGGCGCTCGAAGCGACCGGCCTCGAATCCGTTCGCGTGGGTGCGTCCGGCCTGCAGTTGGCGCGTGCCCGGCCGGTGCAGCAACTGCCCGGCTTTGCCGACGGCGATTGCTCGGTGCAGGATGCCGCCGCGCAAATGGCGGCGCCGTTGCTGCTTGAAGGCCTGCTGCCCGCCGCCGGCGCTGCGCCGCTGCGCGTGCTCGATGCCTGCGCCGCTCCCGGTGGCAAGACGGCCCACCTGCTGGAGCTGGGCGGCCCGAATGCCATCGAGGTCACGGCCCTTGAAGTCGACCCTGTTCGCAGCCGCCGCATCGATGAGACCCTGAGCCGGCTTGGACTGACCGCTAAAGTAGTAGTGGCCGATGCCGCGCGTCCTTCTGCGTGGTGGGACGGCACGCCCTTCGATGCCATCCTGCTCGATGCGCCCTGCACGGCCTCGGGCATTGTCCGGCGCCACCCCGACGTGCGATGGCTGCGCCGCGAGAGCGACACGGGCCAGTTGGCGGTGCAGCAGGCCGCGCTGCTGGCCGCGCTCTGGCCCTTGGTCCGGCCCGGCGGCCGGCTGCTCTATTGCACCTGCTCGGTGTTCCGCGAAGAGGGCTCGCAACAAATCGATGCGTTTCTTGCGCACAACACCAACGCCCGATTGAAGGCATCGCCGGGCCATTTGCTCCCCCAAAGCGGGGCGAATGCCCGCGCCGTCCCGGACAATCCCTCAGGTGATCACGACGGCTTCTTCTACGCCCTGCTTGAAAAACGTCCCGGTTAAAACTTGGGGTCGGCGCGGCTTGGCGCAGATGGCGGCGCTGCTGCTGGCGGTGGTGATGGTCACGCTGCTGGGCTGGCTGCCCCTGACCGCCGCGGCGCAAGGGCGCAGCGGCCCTTCGGTCACCCAGATGCGCCTGGAGCAAGCGGACGACGGCGTCTACCTCACGGCGGCCGTGCAGTTCGAGCTGCCCTCGCTGGTCGAAGAGGTGCTCGACAAGGGCATTGCGATCTACTTCGTGGCCGAGGCCGAGGTCTTTCAGGAGCGCTGGTACTGGACCGACCGCAAGGTCGCCCAGGTCACGCGCCACATGCGGCTTGCCTACCAGCCGCTCACGCGCCGCTGGCGGCTCAACGTGTCGCCGGTGCCCATCACCGGCACGGCCGGGTTCGGCGTTTCGCTGAACCAGAACTTCGACAGCCTTTCCGACGCCATGGACGCCGTCAAGCGCGTCGGCCGGCTGCGGCTGGGCGATGTGTCCGACATCGGCGATGAAGCGCAGCACCAGGTCGTGTTCCGCTTCCGCCTCGACACCTCGCAGTTGCCGCGCCCGTTCCAGATCGGCGTGGTCGGGCAGGCGGACTGGAACATCGTCGCCGAGCGCAGCGCCAAGCTGCCGTTGGAGAAGCAGCGGTGAGCACCAAACCGCGCAGCGGCGCAGCGGCCACACCCGCCGCTCGCCGCTCGCGCGCGGTCCGCTGGGCCGTGGGCGTCGGCGCCGCGCTGGTCACCGCCATTGGCCTGGTGCTGATGTTTCTGCTGGCCCAGGCCACCAACAACCGCGCGCTGTATGAACGCTATTACGTGCGGCTCTTCGGCATCAACGTGGTGGTCGCGGTGCTGCTGGTGCTGGTCATTGGCTGGGTCGCCTTTCGCCTGCTGCGGCGGCTGCGCCAAGGCAAGTTCGGCAGCCGCCTGCTCATCAAGCTGGCCGCCATCTTCGCGCTGGTGGGCGTGGTGCCGGGTGCGCTGGTCTATGTGGTGTCTTATCAGTTCGTCGCGCGGTCGATCGAAAGCTGGTTCGACGTCAAGGTCGAGGGTGCGCTCGATGCCGGCCTCAATCTCGGCCGAGCCACGCTTGATTCGCTCTCCGACGACCTGGCCGCCAAGACCCGTGCGGCCAGTGCCCAGCTTGCGCAAGTGCCCGATGCGAGCGCGGGCCTCGCGCTCGAGCGCATTCGCGACCAGCTGCAGGCCAGCGATGTCGTGCTCTGGACGGGCACCGGGCAACTTATTGCCGGGGCAGGCACCTCGCGCTTTCAGCTGAACCCCGAGCGGCCGACCATCCAGCAGCTGCGGCAGGTGCGCGCGGACCGCGCCATCGCCCACATCGAAGGCCTGGACGAAACCGCGGCGCCCGGTGCCAGCCTGCCGCCCGCCACCGTGCGCGCCATCGCCATGGTGCAACGCCCCGGGTTCGACTTCGATACTGCGCCGCGCTTTCTGCAAGTTACGCAGCCGCTGCCGCCGGCCGTGGTGGCCAATGCGCTTGCCGTGCAAGAGGCCAACCGCGAATACCAGGAGCGCGCCCTGGCCCGCGAGGGCTTGCGGCGCATGTACATCGGTACCCTCACGCTGAGCCTGTTCCTGGCCGTGTTCGGCGCCGTGCTGCTGGCGGTGCTGTTCGGCAACCAACTGGCGCGGCCGCTGCTTGTGCTGGCGGAAGGCGTTCGCCAGGTGGCCGCCGGCGACTTGCGGCCCACCGCCGTGCTGCAAGGCAAGGACGAACTCGGCGGCCTGACCCGCTCCTTCGCCGTCATGACGCAGCAGCTGGCCGATGCCCGCGGCGCTGTCGAAAAGACCATGGGCCAGCTCGATGCCGCCCGTGCCAACCTGCAGACCATTCTGGACAACCTGACCTCCGGCGTGATCGTGCTCGACGCCAAGGGCACCATTCTTTCGACCAACCCCGGCGCCACCCGCGTGCTGCGCGCGCCGCTGGCCGCCTACGAAGGGCAGCCCCTGTCGCAGGTGCCCGGCCTGGCCGATTTTGGCAACAGCGTGCAACAGCAGTTCGACGAATTCCAGGTCGAGCGTATGCAGCACGGCCTCGACCACTGGCAGCATGCCTTCGAGCTGCACGCCACCGGCACCGACCTGCCGCAGCAGGGCAGTGCCATCAACATCGTCGCCCGCGGAGCGGAGCTGCCCGGCGCTGCGCGGCTTCTGGTGTTCGACGACATCTCCGAAATCGTCTCGGCCCAACGTGCACAGGCCTGGGGCGAGGTCGCACGCCGCCTGGCCCACGAGATCAAGAACCCGCTCACGCCCATCCAGCTCTCCGCCGAGCGGCTCGAGATGAAGCTCTCCGGCAAGGTCGCTCCGCCCGAGCAGGCCGTGCTCGTCAAGTCGGTCAAGACCATCGTCGACCAGGTCGACGCCATGAAGCGGCTGGTCAACGAATTCCGCGACTACGCCCGCCTGCCCGCGGCCGACCTCAAGCCCGTCGACCTCAATGCCTTGCTGGCCGACGTGCTCCAGCTCTACAGCGCCGAGAACGCGCCCATCGCGCTGCGCTCTGAGCTGGACGAGCGCTGCCCGCCCATTCGCGGCGATGCGCAGCAGATCCGCCAGGTCATTCACAACCTGCTGCAAAACGCGCAGGACGCTGCCGAGGCCGCCGCCAGCACCACCGGCAGGGCGGGCGAGGTGGTCATTCGCACCCGCCTGGGCGATTCGGGCCAGCGCGTGCGCCTGACCGTACAAGACAGCGGGCCCGGTTTTGCCGAGAACATTCTCAAGCGCGCCTTCGAGCCCTACGTCACCACGAAAACAAAAGGTACCGGTTTGGGGCTGGCCGTGGTCAAGAAGATCGCGGACGAGCACGGCGCCCGCATCGAGCTTTCCAACCGCGTTGTCGATGGGGCTGTAGCGGGGGCGCAAGTCTCGCTATCATTCGCGCTGGCAGGCGAGTCGCAAACAGCGGTCGCTCACACCGAAGATTCGAAGTCTTCCGCCGCCTGAGCGCGAAAGAAATCCATTGCGCTCAGTCGATGGATCGGCTGGCGGACCATACACACCATTGCAGACACCGGCGCATACAACAAGCAGCACTCATGGCAAACATTCTCGTGGTCGATGACGAGCTGGGCATTAGGGACCTGCTCTTCGAAATTCTCAATGACGAAGGCCACAACGTGGAGCTCGCGGAAAACGCCGCCGAAGCACGCGCAGCCCGGCAACGTGCACGGCCCGATCTCGTGCTGCTCGACATCTGGATGCCCGACACCGACGGCGTCACGCTGCTCAAGGAATGGTCCACCGCCGGCCTGCTGAGCATGCCCGTCATCATGATGAGCGGCCACGCCACCATCGACACCGCAGTGGACGCCACCCGCATCGGCGCCTTCGCGTTCCTCGAAAAGCCCATCACCCTGCAGAAGCTGCTCAAGGCCGTGGAGCAGGGCCTTGCCCGCGAAAGCGCCAGGCGCGCGGCCGCTGGCGTTGTGCCGCCGGCCACGGGCGTCAATCCGGCGGCGGCCATCACCACCACTGGCGACAGCCTGCTGCTCGCCTCGCTGGCTTCAGTGCCCGTGCCCGACGCCGGCCCGCAGTCGACCCAGAGCTTCGACCTGGACCGCCCGCTGCGCGATGCACGCGATGGTTTCGAGAAGGCCTACTTCGAATTCCATCTCGCCATGGAGAACGGCTCCATGACCCGCGTCGCCGAGAAGACCGGGCTGGAACGCACCCATCTTTATCGCAAGCTCAAACAACTTGGCGTCGATCTTTCGAGAGGCCGCAGAAGCGCTGTATAATTTAAGGCTGCACACCAAGGCCCGGTAGCTCAGTTGGTAGAGCAGCGGATTGAAAATCCGCGTGTCGGTGGTTCGATTCCGCCCCAGGCCACCATTCATCATTTTGAGGTCGTCCATCAGACGGCGGTCAAAGTCAAAAAAGCCCTAAGTACATCAACGACTTAGGGCTTTTTTCATTTCAGAGCAGTCTGCAGTTTTCCGGTTTGATCGCAGCAGTCCTCGCTCGGTCCCAGCTTCGGTCTATTGCTCCTTCCTTGCGCCACGGCCCTCGCCGCCATCATGCAGGGACGAAAAGTCGCAACGAGCAACCAACGTTCCGCAACGCGTGGCCCTGCTGTCTCTTCACCCCCACTCAGATCAACCCGCCGTGGCCGGCACCGGCGTGTTGAGCAACTGCTGCTCCCACAAGTACGCAATGCCGCTGCCGCCGGCATGCTGCTTGATCACCTCTGTCAGCTTGACCGCTGTTTCGGCGCGGGCCCAGTCGCGTTGCCATTCGGCTGCCAACGCCAACCACGTCATCATGTTGGCGCCCGCGGCAATCATGCGCTGGATGGCAACCTCATGTGCCTCGACGGAGACGGCGCCCGATGCGTCGGTGATCACCGTCACATCCCACCCTTCGCCCAGGGCCTGAATCACCGGCATCGCGACGCATACCTCTGTCCACAGGCCCGCGATGATCAGCTGCTTGCGGCCCGTGGCCTTCACTGCGTCGACCACTTTCTTATCTTCCCAGGTGTTGATGAGGGTCCGATCGATCACTTCCTGGCCGGGAAAAACTTCTGTGATCTGCGGAAAGAGGAGGCCGCCGCGCCCGGCGATCACGCTGGTCAGGATGGTGGGAACGCCGAAAGCCTTTGCGGCTTTTGCCAGGCCCGCGGCATTGTTGACCACCATCTGCGGTTCATGGCTGTTGAGGTTGGCAAGCTGGTAGGGCTGGTGGTCGATCAGAACGAGCACGGAGTCTTCGGGGCGAAGAAGCGAAGCAAGGCCGTTGCGAAAAGTCATTGATACATCCTTTGTTTGGCATTGAGTTGGGTTCTTCCGGGCAGGGTTCGCCGGGGCGCGCCGTTGCTCGGAAGCCGTAGTCTGTTGTTCCTGCACTCGATGCGGTAGTACCATCCGCGGGCGAGCTGTGTCGCAAAAAGAGGAACGCCAAAGTGGACATCGAGGAGCTGCAGACATTCGTCGAGGTCGCTGATGCAGGGGGTGTTTCGCCTGCGGCAATTCGGCTCGGCGTGTCCAAGTCGATCGTCAGTCGCCGGCTCGCTCGCCTTGAAGCAGAACTCGGCGTCCAACTGCTCGCCCGGTCCACCCGCGGGGCTGCGCTCACCGAAGCCGGCGCCACTTTTCGAGACTATGCGGCCAGGGTGTGCGCAGAGATAGACATCGCGAGGGAAACGATCCTGCCCGCCGGCGACCTCAGAGGCCGCTTGCGGATTGCCGCGCCGCTTACTTTCGGCCCGACCCACTTTGCCCCCGCGCTCGCGGAAATGGCGCGACGTCACCCCAAGCTGCATATCCAGACTTCCTACAGCGATCGCTTCGTCGATCTCATTGCAGAGGGCTACGATTGCGCGATACGGGTGGGCTATCTTCAAGACTCCAACCTGGTTGCAAGGCGCATTGGCGCGATCAATGGAAAGCTCGTTGCGAGTCCGGACTACATCAAGGCGCATGGGTCGCCTGAGACGCCCGAAGAGCTCGTCGCCCACCAGGCACTCATGCAGGGTGTCGAATCCTGGCAGTTCCAGGACGGCGACAAGATCATCACGGTACGACCGCAGGGGCGCTTCAAGGCCGACAACGGCCCCGCCCTGGTTTCTGCTGCGACAGCGGGGCTCGGCATCGCCTACCTCCCCGATTGGCTCACGGCTGAACACGTAGCCTCCGGAGCGCTCGTGCCGATCATGACGAGGTATCCCCCACCGACGGCGGGTGCCTATGTCATCCGGCCGCCGGGCCAGCACCCTGCGGGGAAGATCCGGGTCCTGACCGAACTCCTGGCCGAGTATTGCCAACGGTATTCGCACGCAGCGGGAGCGAGCGCTTCTGAGTAGCGCAGCAGCGATCTAGCGGTAGAGCTCCAGCCACCATCATCACCAATGAACAAAAGCAACCCCATTCTTGATCTGCCTTCCGTCGCAAAGGCCGGCATGCGCGAGCTACAGCCTGAAGACAGCGCGCTGCTGCTCATGCACTTTGCCTTCCGCGGGCTGGTTGCCAAGGCCGACGTCTTTCTTGCTGGCCATGAACTCACCCGTGTTCATCACCGGATGCTCTATGCCATCGCTCGCTCGGAGCGGCTCTCGATCGGCGGGCTGATCGAGCTGCTCGGGGTTTCAAAGCAGGCGCTGCACAGACCTCTGAAGCACCTCCAGGACGCCGGCTATGTCGTCGCGCAGCGTGATGCGGTCCAGCATCGAGTGAAGATCCTGAGCTTGACTGCGAAGGGAAAAGAGATCGAGCGCCTCGCGTCGAAGCATGAAGCAGCCGCAATGAAGTCCGCGCTCGCAGGTGTTTCGGCCACCGAGCAGAAGGCGTGGCGAAAAGTGATGATTGCGCTGGCTCGCATGGTCAACTGAAGGCCAGCAGCGCTGCCAGCGCGGCATTCGCGACCATCAGCGCAAAGTCCACGACAAAGATGAGCAGCATCAGGCCGCTCAGAACCGGCCAAAGGGGTTCACCGACGCTATTTCGCGAGAGAGCCACCGGCACATTCGCCGCAAATTGAGTGCCGTGAGCCAGCGCAAACACTGCGGTGAACACGGCCACTTGCATCGCTTCGGGAAACAGCGTGCGATTGAAAAGAAGCATGCCTGCGAGAACGGCAAAGGCAAGGTTCATTCCTCCCAGAAAGCGCACTGCTGCAGCCACGGTCGAGAAAAGAGGTGACTGCCTGGCTTCTCGTGAAACCAGGAGCTTGGTGGCCGAGGTCGACTTCAAGCCGAAGTACATCGCGCCTGCGCCAAACCACAGAATGTTCAGCACCAGCACAACGTCCACGGCGAGGGAAAGCGATGTCGGGCTCATGTTTATTGCAGGGCGGAAGGGCGAACAGCTCATTGTAGTTCTCAAGGTCAACAAAGTTGACCTTAAAGCGAGCTGGCAAGTATCCTTGCGCATCTTCTGGAGAAACAATGAGCACATCAGGACTCGAGACCCTGCGCGAGACCTTCGCACAAGGCGGCTTTGGGCGAGGCATCGGGCGGACGCTGGGGCTTGTGGGTACGGACGTAGCTTTCGGAAAAGTGACCCTGCAGGGGCACCCGACGCCCGACCACTACAACCCGGCCGGCGCGGTCCACGGGGGCTATGTGGCCACGATGCTCGACGGAGCGATTGCGCTGGCCGTCTACAGCACGCTGGCCGCCGACACTCGCTACAGCACCCTCGACCTCAAGATCACTTACTTGCGGCCGCTGACGGAAAGTTCGGGGCCGGTCAGGGCAGAGGCAACCGTCATCCACAGCGGGCGCACGGTCGCTTCGGCGGAAGCCAGGCTTCTGGACAAGGACGACAGGCTTTGCGCGCACGCGACTGGAACATGCATCATCGCCGGCCCGCAGGCCGTGTGAAACCGCCTGCGGCTATGGGCGGAGCTGGTGCACGGCCAGCAGTTGCGCCGCCGTGTCCGGATACTCTCTGAAAACCGCGACCTTGCCGTCGCGAATCTGGAACATGTGCGCCCAGTTATTCACATAGCTTCTGCTCGTCGCGCGAGCGCGGCATTCCGCGCGCCCAAGCACCACGACCATGTCCTGGCTTTCGTCGGCCACGAATGTGCTTGGCCGGAAATGGTCGAACAGCAGGTGCTCGTCCAGCGCGGCGACAAACTTCGCAATGCCTTCGTGACCCTCGTGCCGGTGCGCCCAAGGCATGAACTCAGCAACGCCGGGGGCCTCGTAGATGCAGTCCGGCGCTGACAGCGTGCACATCCGCTGGACATCGCGGGCTGCAAAGGCCGCATAGCAGTTCTTGACCACAGCCAAGAGGTCATCTCTCTTCACGATGCATCACTCTCGGTGATTCGCGGGCGCACCATGACCACCTTCGCGGAATGTACCGCGAGCGCGTCGGGGGCTTCGTCGCATGACACCACTGTGGTCAGCGACAGCGGATCGCACTGGCCCGCGGCCACAAGATCCATGACCTTCGGTATATGCGGGCGAACGCTGCACAGACCCACCGAGAGCGTCACGTCCCGCATGTACATCTGGAAAAGCGGAATCTTCGGATCGTCGAAGATGATGCCGATGCAAGAGCAGTGGCCGCCGGGTGCCAACGCCAGCAAGCCCGACCGGAGCATCTCGTGGTCGCGTGTCGCCGCAATGGTCACGTCGAATCTTTCATGAAGCGCCTCGGGCGGTCCGTCGAAAATGCGCGCACCTGAGCGCTCGGCAAGCGCCTTGCGCGCGTCGTCGGAGTCAAAGTACGTGACTTCGGCGGCACCAGCTGCCCTGGCGAACTGAGTCGCGAGAATGCCGATGCTTTCGGTGCCGCCGACGACGAGCACGCGGGCGTCCTTTCTGCCGGCAAGAGGGCGGCTTGCTGCAACCCATGCGTCGGTCAGGTTGTCGCTCGCGGCGGCCACCGCAGCCGGGTCCAGCCCCGCGGGCAAAGGGACCAGCATCGCATCGGCAAAGGGCACGTTGACGAGTTCCGAGAAAAGGCCGCCCCAATTCCCGCCGGTCGGCACGCCATAACAGGCGTGCTTGGGCACCGAGGTGCAAGCGCTGCTGCGGCCGTAAAGGCACTGCGCGCAATGACCGCAGGCGATCTTCCAGGGAATGGAAACAACATCGCCGCGCCGCACTGTCGTGACCTCGGACCCCACCTCGACGACTTCTCCGACGGCCTCATGCCCGATCGCGAACCCCGGCTTGAAAGGAGTGCTCCCCGCGCGGATGCGCCGGTCGAGGTCGCAGAAAGCGGATGCGATGGGCCTCACGATCGCTTCCCGGGGCGAACGAATCGAAGGTTCGTCCGTGTCTGCCCACTTCAACTGACCAGGAGCTGCATAAAGAAGTGCTTGCATGCGTGGAGTCCTGAGAGAACTGAGTTACGAACCGCCTTAAGCGACCTGAGCGCCTTGGCTGTATCACGTCAACATTATTGACTTCAAGCGCCGCACCTTTCGACTGGTGCATACCCTTCTCCGGCGATAGCCACGCATCGCGGGTTTACCCCTACATCTCACCCCTCAACTTTCCGCGCCCGCCTGCCGATATCCCTGGATACCTGGCCTCCGCACCGGCGGCCGTCACGGAAAAGCACATGCGCAATTGGAAGATCGGTGCCCAGCTGGGCATGGCATTCGGGATCGTGTTGCTGTTGATGGCGACGGGGCTGGCCATTGGCATTGCATGTCTTCACGACATTGCTGCCGGCAGCGGCATTGCCCCGGAGCTCGCAGGCCGTATCGAATCGACACGAAGCTTCATGCTGGGCTTCGGCTTTGCCGCGGTGGCGGTTGGCATCGGCGGCAGCATCTGGCTGTCGCGCAGCATCATGCAACCGCTCGCTGAAGCGATCTTCATCGCGGAGACCGTGGCCTCGGGCGACCTCAGCAAGGAATTCGAGACCGAGCGCGGTGGCGATTTCGGCAGGCTGCTGCGCGGCATGGGCGAGATGGAAGACACGCTGACCGACGTGGTGACGCGCATCAAGGCATCGACCGACTCGATCGTCGTGGCCTCCGGGCAAATCACCGCGGGCAACCATGACCTGTCTTCGCGCACCGAGCAGCAGGCCAGCTCGCTCGAAGAGACGGCCGCCTCGATGGAAGAGCTCACCTCTACCGTCAAGCAGAACGCCGACAACGCAAAACAGGCCAACCAACTTGCGCTATCGGCCTCGGAGGTTGCGGTCAAGGGCGGTGGCGTGGTCAACCAGGTGGTCGACACCATGGCTTCGATCAATGCCTCGTCGAAAAAGATCGTCGACATCATCGGCGTGATCGACGGCATCGCGTTCCAGACCAACATCCTGGCGCTCAATGCGGCCGTGGAAGCCGCGCGTGCCGGCGAGCAGGGCAGGGGCTTTGCGGTAGTCGCTTCCGAGGTGCGCAACCTTGCGCAGCGTTCGTCTGCGGCGGCCAAGGAGATCAAGGGCCTCATCGAAGACTCGGTGAGCAAGGTCGACGTGGGCAGCGCGCTGGTGGGCGAAGCCGGCAAGACGATGGAAGAGATCGTGGGCAGCGTGAAGCGCGTGACGGACATCGTCGGCGAGATCACGGCGGCGAGCCACGAGCAGGCCCAGGGCATCGAGCAGGTCAACCAGGCGGTCGCGCAGATGGACCAGGTGACGCAGCAGAACGCCGCGCTCATCGAAGAGGCCGCGGCCGCTGCGCAATCGCTGCAGGAGCAGGCGGGCAGCCTGTCGCAGGTGGTGGCCACCTTCAAGCTCGACGACGAGGACGGCAAACCCGCCCTGGCTCCGCCTGTGCAGGCGCGGCCTCTTGCGCAGCCCGTGCGGCTGGTGCAACTGGCCCGGCGTACAGCTGAGTGACGCCACGCGTCACTCTTTTCTTTCAAGATGCAACGCTGCACTGCGCCTACGCGAATGTGGGCATCACCCTACAGAAGAACCGCGGCAAAAAAATAAGGTGACCGATTGCAGGGCCGGCTGACGACGTCGAGCCCTCGCACAAAGGAAACCGAATGACTGTCGAGATGTTCCGAATGCCAGCGGCTGCCGGCGCGCATGGAACACGCCCTTCGCAAATCTCTTCTGCAGGGGCGTAGCCTTGGACTCCGCATCCAGACCCGTGGAGCGGCGCGCGCTCCGTGTTCCGCTGCGTTCTTCTTCTACCTCCATCACGCTGGAGGCGGACCTGAGCCTGCCCGCCGTATGCGGCGGCATTGTGCTGTTTGCGCACGGCAGCGGCAGCAGCCGCTTCAGCCCGCGCAACCGCCAGGTGGCCGAAAGCCTCAATGCGGCAAAGCTGGCCACGCTGCTCGTCGACCTGCTCACGCCCGACGAAGAAGCCGAGGACGAACGCACGCGCGAGCTGCGCTTCGACATCGCCATGCTGGCCGATCGGCTGGTCGGCCTGACCGATTGGCTGCGCAGCCATGAGCAGACCGCCCGCTTGAGAATCGGCTACTTCGGCGCGAGCACCGGGGCAGGGGCCGCGCTGGTGGCGGCGGCGCAGCGGTCCGACGCGGTCGATGCGGTGGTGTCGCGCGGCGGCCGGCCGGACCTGGCCGGCGCGTCATTGGAGCGCGTGCGCGCACCCACGTTGTTGATCGTCGGCGGCAACGACGGACCGGTGATCGACATGAACTGGCAGGCCATTGCGGGGCTGCGCTGCGAGAAGCGGCTTTCCATCGTGCCGGGTGCAACGCACCTGTTCGAAGAGCCTGACGCGCTCGGCGCCGTTTCCACCTTGGCTCGCGATTGGTTCAAGAGCCATCTCAACCAACCCAGGCATAACGCAAAGGAGTAAGGCGAAATGAGCGGCAAGTCACCAGGGCATCAGAAGTGGCCCGATCACAAGGTACGTGAAGAGCCGGTTGAACAATCGATGGAGGTCGAAGTCGAAGGAGCCATCGTCGCCAGCTCGAAAAACGTCATCAAGGTTGTCGAAGAAAAGTCGCCGGTGCGCTACTACTTTCCGCGCGCCGACGTCCGCATGGAGAAGCTCAAGCGCTCGCAGACCACCACCGAATGCCCCTTCAAGGGCCATGCGAGCTACTACGGCTTGAACCTGGGCGAGCGGCAGCTCGACGATGCCGTGTGGACGTACGAGGATCCGTACGACGAACACCAGGCGCTGAAAGAGCGCATGGCGTTCTACGACGACAAGTATCCGGAGATCCATGTCCGGCCGAAGAGCTGAGCCGATGGGACAGCGCTCCCGCTGTAGTTCAACGGACAGAATGCGGCCCTCCGAAGGCCGAGATCCAGGTTCGATTCCTGGCGGCGGGGCCACGCGTGTGCGGCAAGTTTTGCCGCACAACCCGCAGCCGCATCGAGCCAGGCGCGGCGATGCGCGCGGCTTTGCACTAGCGGTGGTTGTCCAGCACCACCAGCTTCGACAGGCCGAACAGGTTGACCGGCTCGACGCTCAGCACCTGCCAGTCATGAGAAAGTATCTGCTCGTCGTACCTGAAGTCGGAGCGAAACCCCACGTGCTCGGCCGCCGAGCGAACGGCGCGCTCCAGCAGCCACCACAGCTTGCTGCCGCTGAAGTGGTTGAGCACCACGATGGTTCCGCCGGGCTTGCACACGCGGCGAATCTCGCGCACGAGTTCGGCCGGCCGCGGCGTCACCGACAGCACATATGGCACGGTCACGCAGTCGAAAGCGCCATCGGGAAAGCGCATGCGCTCGGCGTTCATGTGCTCGATGCTGATGTCATGCTGCGGCAGGTGGGCCGCGCGTTCCCGTGCGCGGTCGAGCATGTCATGCGAAAGATCGATGCCCACGATCTTGCATTGGGGCGGATAGCCCGCCAGCGCCAATCCGGTGCCCACGCCCACTTCGAGCAGCGATGCCGGCTGCAGCATGCGAACGACCTCCGCCATGCGCTTGCGCCCGGGCTCCAGCACCTGGCCGAACAAGGTGTCGTACAGCGGCGCGAGCCGGTCGTAGGTGCGGGCAACGCCGGCCTCCGACCCCGGTGCTTGCGGTTGCGAGCGATCGTCGTCACGCGTCGCGCCATGGTCACCGGGTCGTGCTCTGCTTTCCGTCATCTTTTTTCAGTTCCTGGGTCGGGCGGAGGGACCGCCGGGTTGGGCATCCGAGGCACGGGGCAAGCCGGGTGCCTGGCCGAAAGAGAAGGCGTCGCAAGAAGGACCGGGAGAGTCCGATTGCACGACGAGGTTTTCTCGACGACCCAGAATATCAACAAACCCCCGCCGCCTTCCTCATCTCCCCAATCCCGCAAGGGACGCATGGGCAGTGGATGCAAACGCACGCGACCGATATTCGCGAGCACGCTCGAACATGAGCTTTCAAGGAACGACATGACTTCTTCCCCTCTTGCAACCGACATGGCGAAGGCCTTTCGCGGATGAACGAGAAGCTCGACGCTCTCACCGACGCGACCCTGCTGGGGCTGCCCGTGCCCGACCTGGCGCTGGCCGTTGCAGCCGCCCTGGCGGCTTATCTTGCAATGCGGCTGGTGCTGCGCTATGTGATCGGCCGCACGCGCCAACTCGCGCAGCGCACGAGCAATCATGTCGACGACATGGTGGTGGAGGTGCTCGGCAGTACCAACCGCGTGTTCCTGCTGCTTGCCGCGGTGCTCGTCGGCGTGGGCATGCTCGACCTGACCGAGCGCTGGAACCAGCGCGTCGGGCAGCTGTGGTTCATTGCGCTGGCGTTGCAAACCGGGCTGTGGTTCACCAAGGCCATCAGCCTCGGGTTGCGCCGCTACGAGGCGCGCCATAGCTCTTCGGGCATGACGCAGGTCAGTGCGTCGGCGGTGCTTCTTTCATGGTCGCTGCGCACGCTGCTGTGGGCCGTGGTGCTGTTGGCGGTGCTGTCGAACCTGGGCGTCAACATCACCGCGTTTGTGGCCAGCCTCGGTGTGGGCGGCATTGCGATTGCGCTGGCGGTACAGAACATTCTTGGCGACCTGTTCGCATCGCTTTCGATTGCGGTCGACAAGCCCTTCGAGGTGGGCGACGCCATCGGCATTGGCGACCTGTCGGGCACGGTGCAGCACATCGGCCTGAAGACCACGCGCCTACGCAGCCTGACCGGCGAGCAGATCGTCATCAGCAACACCGACCTGCTCAAGCAGATCGTGAAGAACTATCGCCGCATGGAAGAGCGCCGCATTGCGTTCAAGTTCGGCATGAGCTACCGCAGCGACCCCGAAAAGCTGGAGGCCATCCCCGGCATCGTCAAGCGGCTGATCGAATCGCGGCCCAAGCTGCGGTTGGACCGCGTGCACTTTCAGGCTTTCGGTGAAAGCTCGCTCGACTTCGAAGTGGTCTATTTCGTGACCACGCCGGACTACGGGCTCTACATGGATGAACAGCAGCGTCTCAACCTGCAGATGATGCGCGAGTTCGACGCGCTGGGCGTCGAGTTCGCCATTCCGACGCGCGGCGTGTATGTGATGTCGGATGGCGGCAATCCCGCCGAAGCCGCAGAGCGGAATGACCGCGTCGAGGAAGCCCCTCGGGCGCAGCGCGCCGCAAAGCAGCACTAGCCGCCCGGGGCCTCCAGGCATCGGGCGACGGACGCCAGCAGATCGGCCGGATGCAGCATGGCCGCGCGCGCCTTTCGCGCGGTGTCGTATTGATGCAGCGCAGCCCGCAGCCGCGGCTCTGTCGTGAGCGCATTCCAAACGGGCTCGAGAGAATCGGCCGACGGCAGCTCGCCTGCAAGAAGCTGGTGCGCGAAGGCGAGGCTCGCGGGCTCCCCAAGCAGCATGGCCTTGCTTGCCGCGCTCAACAACGGTGGATACGCTTCGGGCGGTGCCGAGCAGCAATAGATCACGTGCGGCGGCAATGAGTCGCCATCGGGCTGCAGCCGTTGCAGCGACGCGCCCTGGATGCGCGCGACACCATCGGCGGATGCAAAGGCATAGGTCGCCTCGGGGCGGGCTTCCGCCAGCCGCCGCAACCCGCGCAGCAGGCGCGAAAAGTCCGCCGTGGCAGCCGCAGGGGAGGCCTTGATCTCCGCAAGAAGAACGAGTTCGGCGACGTCACCCGTGCTGCTGCGCACAATCGCGGCGTCCCATTCTTCCTTGGCCTTGTTCGCCTCGCCCGGAAAAGCGGGAGGGTTCCGAAGGCTCTGCACGACGCGATAGTTCGCAACACTTTTTTCACGCTGATTCAGCGCATCCGCAATCTTGCGGAACGCCTGCACGCCGGCTTCCTCTGCAACCTCACCGCGACGGGCCGCCGCGCGCCCCTTGGAGAGGGCGGCGTGGCTGCCGGCCATCGGCCCCTGGCGTTCGCAAAGCGCCCGGTAGCGCTGCACGGCCTCCAGGTGCAGCAAGCGGCTGCCGCGCACCAGGCGTTTCAGCGCAGGGTTGGAAAGAATGGCCTCCAACGCGGGTTGCAAGTTTTGCTGTGCGGAGAGATTCCGGCCGAGCAAATGCTCGATGGCGCGCGCAAGCTCTTCCCACGAGTCCGCCGCTGCCAAGGCGTGCAACCGCGCCAGTGCGTCCCGCACTTCATCGGCCGGCATCTGACGCAACTTGCCCGGATGCGCGATGGCATTCGTTGCGGCCCTGATGGCACGCTGGTCGGACTCGCGCTGCCTGGACAGCTGCGCATGTTGACGAACCTCTGCATCCTGCGCCTGCATCACCAGCGCCTGGAAAGCCGGGTCCCCGCCTTCGGGCGCCAGCGCCTTGCGGATCAACTGCGCCAGCGCCTCGGTGAAAAGCGAACGAACGGAAGCCGGCGGCGGCACCTCAAGTTCCTCCTGCCCGATGCGAACGGCCTCGATCGCAAAGGCCAGGGCCGCATCCGTGCTGCTTGCCGCGGCCGCGCCCGCATCGCCTGGCAAGGACGGCATGCGGTACCTGCGCGGTGCGGCGCGCAGGGCGGCCGGAAGAAGGGTGTCGGGGTGCTGCAATTCAGTTCAGGCTTTTGCCGCAAGTTCGGGTGGAGCATCGCATGCCTGCAGAGGCCACGCCGCAGGCATGCGGATTGCCGGCGATTTGGGCATGACGAAGAACACTGAACGGTGGCACCGCAAGCTCGACGAGCGGGCGGCCGAGCTCGAGTCCGAATTGAGGACCGCCAAGGCCGATGAAGCCGAGGCGCCCACCCGAACCCCGCATGTGCAAGTGCCGGACACGGTCGATGCCGCCGAGGAGCGGCTCCGCGGCGCGCTGCGAAGCGCGGAAATGGACCGCGACGTTGCCGAACTCCGCGACATCGAGGCCGCCAGAGAGCGGCTGCGCACCGGCGAATTCGGTACCTGCGTGGACTGCGGCGTGCAGATTCCGGCCGAAAGGCTGAACGCCATGCCGGCCTCCGCCCGCTGCGTCGAATGCCAGGAGCGCTACGAGCGCACGCACCCGATCGAGATCCGCCTGCCGCCGGCGCTTTGAACCTAGCGCCGGGGCAAGACAAAAGCACAAGCGGCGTCCCGCGAGGGACGCCGCTCGGCGCTTCAGGACAAAGCGTGCAACCGACTCAATAGTCCATGCCGCCGGCTGGCATGGCCGGAGCCTTGTCGGCCGGCTTAGGCAGTTCCGCCACGGTCGCATCCGTCGTGAGGATCAGGCCCGCGATCGACGCCGCGTTCTGCAGCGCGGTGCGGGTGACCTTGGTCGGATCGACCACGCCGATCTGCACCAGGTCGCCGTACTCGCCGGTCGAGGCGTCGTAGCCGTAGTTGCCCTTGCCCTCGAGCACCTTGGAAACGACCACCGAAGGTTCCACGCCTGCATTGGCAACAATGGCGCGCAGCGGTGCCTCGAGCGCGCGCAGCGCAATGCGAATGCCCGCGTCCTGGTCGGCGTTGGCGCCCTTCAGCTCGGTGACGGCCGCACGCGCGCGCAGCAGCGCCACGCCGCCGCCGGGCACGATGCCTTCCTCGACGGCCGCGCGCGTGGCGTGCAGCGCATCGTCGACGCGGTCCTTCTTCTCCTTCATTTCCACTTCGGTGGCGGCACCGACGCGGATCACGGCCACGCCGCCCGCGAGCTTGGCCACGCGCTCCTGCAGCTTCTCGCGGTCGTAGTCGCTGGTCGCCTGCTCGATCTGCGCCTGGATCGACTTCACGCGCGCATCGATGAGCGCCTGGTCGCCCGCGCCGTCGATGATGATGGTGTTCTCCTTCTGCACCTCGACGCGCTTGGCGCGGCCCAGGTCTTCGAGCGTTGCCTTGTCGAGCTGCTTGCCGGTTTCTTCGGAGATCACCGTCGCGCCCGTGAGCACGGCAATGTCCTCGAGCATTGCCTTGCGGCGGTCGCCGAAGCCCGGCGCCTTGACGGCCGCAACCTTCAGCACGCCGCGCATGGAGTTGACCACCAACGTGGCAAGCGCTTCGCCCTCGACCTCTTCGGCCACGATCAGGAGCGGCTTGCCGGCCTTTGCGGCGGCTTCGAGCACCGGCAGCAGTTCGCGGATGTTCGAGATCTTCTTGTCGTGCAGCAGCACCAGCGGATCATCGAGATGCGCCACCTGCTTTTCGGGGTCGTTGATGAAATAGGGGCTCAGGTAGCCGCGGTCGAACTGCATGCCCTCGACCACGTCGAGTTCGTTCTCGAGCGACTTGCCGTCTTCCACCGTGATCACGCCTTCCTTGCCGACTTTCTCCATCGCGTCGGCAATGATCTTGCCGATGGCTTCGTCGGAGTTGGCCGACAGCGCCGCCACCTGCGCGATCTCCTTGCCCGTGGAGATGGGCTTGGAGAGCTTGCGCAGCTCTTCGAGCACCGCGGCGGTGGCCTTGTCGATGCCGCGCTTCAGGTCCATCGGGTTCATGCCCGAGGCTACGTGCTTCATGCCTTCCTGAACGATGGCTTGCGCGAGCACGGTGGCGGTGGTGGTGCCGTCGCCCGCCACGTCGGCCGTCTTGGAGGCGACCTGCTTCACGATCTGCGCGCCCATGTTCTCGAACTTGTCGGCAAGCTCGATCTCCTTGGCCACCGACACGCCGTCCTTGGTGATAGTGGGGGCGCCGAAGCTGCGTTCGAGCAGCACGTTGCGGCCCTTCGGACCGAGCGTGACCTTCACCGCATCGGCAAGGATGTTGACGCCCGCAACAATGCGCTGGCGGGCGTTGTCATGGAACCTGACGTCCTTGGCAGTCATTTTTTCATCACTCCTTTCACAACGGGTTTCTGGACATCATCAGGCGACGCGCTTCAGGCCGCCGCGTTCGCTGGTGTCTACAACCGCGAGCACGTCGTCCTCGCGCATCACCAGCAGTTCCTCGTCTTCGACCTTGACCGTCTGCCCCGCGTACTTGGCAAAGAGCACCTGGTCGCCCGCCTTCAGGTGCAAGGGGCGCAGGGTGCCGTCCGCAAGCAGCTTGCCCTGGCCCACCGAGAGCACCTCGCCCTGTTCGGGCTTCTCCGCGGCCGAGTCGGGGATCACGATGCCGGAAGCCGTCTTGCGCTGCTGTTCGATTCGCTTGACGATCACCCGGTCGTACAGAGGATGAAGTTTCATGTTCAATCTCCTAAGCGATACAGGTCATCAAAAAAGTTGAACCGGCACCGAGAAATGCCGGCGCGCGAGAGCTATGGGCGCGCCGCCGACGCTTCAAGAGGCCGGGGCGCAGATTTTTTTGTGACGATTTTTTTTCAGCCGCCGCCAAGCAGGATGCGGTCCGCGCGGCCCAGCCGGTAGACGGTGCGGCGCGCCGCATCGTCGCCATGCAGCGGCTGGGGCATCACGGGGCAGGGCAGCGGGCGCCCGCCGCTCTCGTCGAGCGTGTCGTCGCCGTCGTCTTGCACTTCGGCCCAGATGCCGCGCTTGCGCGGGCGGAACAGCCAGCGCAGGTAACCGCGGTGCGCGGCAAGCCGCATCAGCTCTTCGCGATCGGGCGCATCGGCCATGACGTGGCCGCCGTCGCTGTCGTCGTCTTCGTAGTAGCCAAAGGCGCGTCGGCCGTCGCTCACTTCGGTTGCGGGGGCGCCCAGCCGCCACCATGCCGGCCGCTCCAGCCGCTCGACGTCCCAGGCGCCGAGTTGCCACGCCGCCTCGAGCAGCGATTGCTCGAGTGCGTCGAATGCATCGAGCACGCCCTGGGGCAGGTCGAACTGCGCCATCGACTGCGGCACCGGCCGCGCAGGTAGTTCGAGGCCCGGCAGATGCAAAGGCGTCTGCCGGAAGAAGCCGTGCCAGTGCAGGGACAGCAACGCAGGCGCTTCTTCGCGGGCCACGGCGGTCACGGTGACCGCATAGAGCGGCAGCCGCATCGCGTCGGACTGGTCGGCAACGGTTTCGAGAATGTTCATCAAGAGACCTCCAATGCAACGCAAAAAAATCTAGAGCAAGCCGGCGCCGGCCGCAAGCGGCAAACGCCGCAGGGGCGCCTTTGAATGCTCTTGAAATTAAAAACAGCCGCATCAAAATTACAGTCCGGAAGCCCCGCGCCTCCGTTTCTTCGCCCTCATTCCTTGTTCATTCATTTCCTCCCGAGGAGACTGTCTTGACGATGAAGATCGCGCAGATCGCACCCCTCTACGAAGCCGTTCCGCCGCGGCTTTACGGCGGCACCGAACGGGTCGTCGCCCACCTGGCCAACGCGCTGGTCGACCAGGGCCACGAGGTCACGCTGTTCGCTTCGGCGGACACGCAGACCCGGGCCCAGCTGGCACCCATGCGCGCGCAGGCCCTGCGCCTGGACCCGGCGCCGCTGAAGTCAGACCTGGCCAGCCACCTGAGCATGCTTCACGAAGTGCGGCGGCGAGCGCACCAGTTCGACGTGCTGCATTTCCATGTCGACCTGATGCACTTTCCGTTCTTCGAGGACATGGCGGGCCGCACGCTCACCACGCTCCATGGCCGGCTCGACATTGCCGACCTGCCCGGTGCCTACATGCGCTGGAGCCGCTATCCGCTGGTCTCCATATCGCGCCACCAACGCAAGCCGCTGCCTTTTGCCAACTGGTTCGCGACCATTCCCCACGGGCTGGACGAAACGCCCTATGCCTTCGAGCCCAAGCCTGACGGATACCTGGCTTTTCTTGGCCGCATCTCTCCCGAGAAGCGGCCCGACCGCGCCATCGAGATCGCCAAGCGCGCGGGCCTGCCACTCAAGATCGCGGCCAAGGTCGATGCGGCCGATGCGAGCTACTTTGCGCAAAAGATCAAGCCGATGCTCGATCACCCGCTGGTCGAATTCATCGGTGAGATCGGCGATGCCGACAAGGCGAAATTTCTCGGCGGTGCACGCGCGCTGCTCTTCCCCATCGACTGGCCCGAGCCCTTTGGCCTGGTGATGATCGAGGCCATGGCTTGCGGCACGCCGGTGATCGGATGGCGCTGCGGCTCGGTGCCCGAAGTGATCGAGCCCGGCGTGAGCGGGCTCATCGTCGAAGACGAGTCGCAGGCAGTGGAGGCGGTGCGCGCCATCGGCCAACTCGACCGGCGCCGCGTGCGCCAGGCGTTCGAAAACAGGTTCTCCGCGCATGCGATGGCAAGTGCCTACGTCGAGCAATACAAGCGGCTGATCGGCGGCGGGGTGCTTCCGCCGCAAGACCATGTCTACCATGAGGCGGCCTGAGCGATGAGCGTTGAAGTGCCTGCTGTCGATCAGGCCGAGCCGGCCACCGAACGCGCGGTGCAGCACGCGTTCGTGCTCAAGGAGGGCGATACCTATTTTGTGATGGACGGCCACGGCGACGTGGGCGGCGGGGTGGACGGGCTCTTTCACGACGACACGCGCATGCTGTCGACATTCGTGCTGCGGCTCGACGGCGCGCGTCCGTCGCTCTTGTCCAGCGGGGTGAGCCAGGACAACGTCTTCTTCACCGCCAATCTCACCAATCGTCCGCTGCCGGTGCTCGGATCGACATCGATGCCGCAGGGCGTGATCCATCTGGAGCGCAAGCGCTTTCTGTGGGGCGCGCGGCTGTTCGAGCGCATCCGGCTCGTCAACTACAGCGACCAGCCCGCGCAGGCGCCGCTCACGCTGCAGTTCGGCGCCGACTTTCGCGACATGTTCGAAGTGCGTGGCCAGCAGCGCGCGCGGCGCGGCGACATCGGCGCGCCAGAGGTGGGCACGCACGGCGTGGTGCTGCGCTACCAGGGGCTGGACACAGTCACGCGCTTGGCCTGCATCGACTTTTCGCAAGTCCCGCAGCGCCTCGATGCGGGCACTGCGGTATTCACCGTGCCGCTCGCAGCGCACGGCGAATGGACCCTCTATATCGAGGTGGGCACGGAGCCCGGCCGACCCAACGCGGCGCGGTTCCGCGAAGCAGGCTTGCTCGCGCGGTGGCGCATGCGCGCACGCCAGCGCCGCGGTTCACGCCTGCAGGCTTCGGGGCGCTTGTTCCAGGCCTGGCTCGACCGCTCGCGCGCCGACCTTGCGCTGCTCACGTCCGACCTGCCCACGGGGCCGTATCCCTATGCGGGCATTCCATGGTTCTCCACGCCGTTCGGGCGCGACGCCATCGTCACCGCATTCCAGACGCTGTGGATCGACCCGAGGCTGGCGCAGGGCGTGCTCGAATTTCTTGCGGCGCGGCAGGCGCACCAGACCTCGAGCTTTCGCGATGCCGAGCCCGGAAAAATCATGCACGAGACCCGCAAGGGCGAGATGGCCGCGGTCGACGAACTGCCCTTCGGCCAGTACTACGGTGGGGTCGACACCACGCCGCTTTTCGTGGCCTTGGCAGGTGCCTATGCGCGGCGCACGGCCGACCGCGCCACCATCGCGCACATCTGGCCCGCGCTGTGCGCCGCTTGTGAATGGATGGAGCGCAACATGGCGCGCCACCCCGATGGCCTGCTAGCCTACCAGCGCGGTGAAGCGAGCGGCCTTGCCAACCAGGGGTGGAAGGACAGCCACGACTCGATCTTCCACGCCGACGGCCGCACGCCCGAAGGGCCGATTGCTCTTGTGGAGGTCCAAGGCTATGTCTATGCGGCCTTTCTCGCGATGTCGTCCATGGCCGAGTGGCAGGGCGACTCGGGCGCCGCCCGTTGGCGCCAGCGCGCCGAGGCCATGCGCGAAGCGGTTGAAAGCCGCTTCTGGCTCGACGACCTGAAGTTCTACGCGCTTGCCATCGACGGTGCCAACCAGCCCTGCCGCGTGCGTGCGTCCAACGCGGGGCATCTGCTCTTCACGGGCCTGCCCGGCGAAGAGCGCGCCTTGTCCGTCGGCCACCAGTTGCTGTCGTCGGCCTTCGCTTCGGGCTGGGGTATTCGCACCTTGCCGACGGAGGCGGTGCGCTTCAACCCGATGTCGTATCACAACGGCTCGGTGTGGCCGCACGACGTGGCGCTGTGCGCAGCCGGGCTCGCGCACTACGGCGAACGCGACGGCGTGGTGCGCATCCTCGACAACCTGTTCGAGACGGCTTCGCACTTCGGCATGCGCTTGCCCGAACTGTTCTGCGGCTTCGACCGCCAGCCTGGGCAGTCACCCGTTGCGTATCCTGTGGCGTGTCTGCCGCAGGCGTGGGCGGCAGGCTCGGTGTTCATGCTGCTGCAGGCCTGCCTGGGCCTGCAGGTGGATGGCATCCGGCGCGAGGTGAAGATCGTGCAGCCGCAGTTGCCCGCGGACATCGACCAGCTGCACGTGCAAGGGCTGCAGGTGGGGAGTGCGCGTGTCGACCTGCACTTTCAGCGGCTCGAAGAACGCATCGTCGTGGTCGCGCAATCGGCGCCCGGCACGCCCAAGGTCGACGTCAACCTGCAGCTTTAGCGGTGCGGCGCAAAGCGTGACATTTATGAGCGCACCGCGCGGCGCGCGTGACACTGATTGTCATGTGCAGAGGGTTTTGCGGGCCCTGAGGCTTTTTTGCGCAGCGATCCGCAAGCGAGGCGAATAGAAAAGGGCTCATCTGCGAATTGGGCATGCATGTTGCGGTAGCAAGGTTTAACAAAACCTCAATACAACATGCATCAACCGGCCAGCGAAGACAACAACCTCCCCGACAACACCCTCGACAACTTCCTGGACAACTCCTTGGACCGCCGCATGTTCTGCATGGGCGCGATGAGTCTCGCCGCCCTTGGAACCGCCGCGTGCGGCGGAGGAGGAGGCGGCAGCGGAGCGGGCAGCATCGGCCTGCTTGGCGGTGCGACGCAGGGCACCGCTGGTGCGGCACCCGGTCCCGCAACGGGTTCCGGCTCCGAAGACGTGCCGACGCCAGCCCCCTCGCCCGCGCGAACGAAGCCGTTCGTTCACCCCGGCCTGCTGCACACCGAGGCCGACTTCGAGCGCATGCGCCTCAAGGTCGCGGCCAACGCACAGCCCTGGCTTGCCGGATGGAATGCGCTCACATCCAATGGCCGCTCGCAGCTCGGCGCCACGCCGAGGCCGCTGGCCACGGTGATTCGGGGGGACGTCCCGGGCCAGAACTTCGCGCAGTTCTACATCGACGTTGCGCGCGCCTACCAACTGGCGCTGCGCTGGAAGGTTTCGCAGGACACGCGCTATGCCGACTTGGCGATCAGGTTCCTCAACGAGTGGTCGTCCACGCTGACAGCGATCGAGGGCAACTCCGACCGCTTTCTTGCGGCAGGCATCTACGGCCAGCAGTTCGCGAATGCGGCCGAGATCATGCGCACCTATCCGGGCTGGGCGGCCAGCGACTTCGCGCGCTTCCAGAACATGATGCTGACGGTGTTCTATCCGCTCAACCACAGCTTTCTTGTCAACCACAACGGCTCCGAGATCACCAACTACTGGGCCAACTGGGACCAGTGCACGATTGGCGCCATCCTGGCTATCGGGGTGCTGTGCGACCGACGCGACATCTACGACGAGGCGCTGAACTACTACAAGAACGGCGCGGGCAACGGCGCCGGCTTGCAGGCGGTCTATCACGTGCATCCCGGCTATCTGGGCCAGTGGCAGGAGAGCGGCCGCGACCAGGGCCACTGCACCCTGGGCATCGGCCTGGCCGGCGCTTTCTGCGAAATGGCGTGGAACCAGGGCGACGACATCTACGGCTATGAGAACAACCGCTTTCTGGCCGGTGCCGAATACGTCGCCAAGTCCAATCTTCGCGACGGCGCGGGCGACTTCTACACCGTGCCTTTCGTCACCAACGTGAACAAGCAGGGAACGCAGTCCATGTTGGCGACGGACGGGCAGGGGCATCGGCGCGGCATCTGGGAGAGCGTGTACAACCACTATGCAAACCGGCTCGGCATTGCCACGCCCTACACCGCGCTGCAGGCCGAGCAGATGCGCCCGGAAACGGACGGCGGCAACGGCGACCAGCTCGGCTTCGGAACCCTGACTTTCACGCGCGATCCGCTCACGGCGCTCGTGCGGCCGAGCGGGCTCACCGCGCGGGTGCGCGCCTCGCAAGTGGAGTTGTCGTGGTGGGGCAGCACCGGCGCGTTGAGCTACTCGGTCAGGCGCGCGTCCACCGCGGGCGGGCCGTACAGCACCACCGTGGCTTCAGGCATTACCGACACGCTCACCTTCACGGACACCACAGGCGTTGCGGGAGAGGTGTACTACTACGTCGTGATTGCCGTGAACGCGGGCGGGGAGAGCGAACCTTCCGTCGAAGCCAGGGCCGCCCTCAAGCCCGAGCTGCTGATGCATCTCGCGTTCGACGAAGCGCAAGGGAACTCCGCCGCCGATGCGACAGGCCGTTTTGCCGCCAGCGAGCTTGCCGGTGGCGCGGCCTGGACCGCGGGCCGCAACTCGGGGGCCGTCGCCCTGGGCGGCACGGGCGCCTACATCAACCTGCCCACGGGCCTGCTGAAGGATGCGGCCGACTTCACGATCGCATGCTGGGTGTACGTGGACAGCCTCTCCACGTGGTCGCGCGTGTTCGACTTCGGCTCCGGCGCGCGCCGCTGGATGATGCTCACGCCGCGCAGCAACGCCGGCACCGTGCGCTACGCGATTTCCAGGGTTCACGGCTACAACGAGCAGGTGATCGAAGGCGCGTCGCCGCTGCCGACCGGGCGCTGGGTGCACGTGGCCGTGACCTTGGCCGGCACGCTCGGCACGCTGTATGTCGACGGCGCCGCAGTCGGCAGCAACGCGCAGATGACGCTGGCCCCCTTCGACCTGGGAGAGACGACGCAGAACTTTCTCGGCCGCTCGCAGTATCCGAACGATCCGGCGCTGCGCGCGCAGCTGGACGACTTTCGGGTCTACCAGGGCGCGCTGGGCGCCGCGGAGATCGCGGCGCTGCTCTAGCCGCGGGCTTCGAAGCCGGGCGCCTGGCTCATCTCGGAAGGCTTGTAGATCTTGTGCTGCGCGGTGGGGCCGCCGGCGTCGGCCACTACCAGCAGGCGCCAGAGCGGCTCGCGCGCGGAGCACGCGCTTTCTTCGGGCGTGAGGTGGAAGTTCGGCGTTGCCGTGGAGGTGCCCTTCACGGCAACCCTGAGAAGGGTTGCGCCTTTTGCGTTCGACACCTCGATGTCGTAGCCCGGCTTCTGGCCGGTCACGTCCTCGGCGTTGTAGCCGTAGCCCTTGAAGTGGCCCATGACATATGCCATGGCGGCGGCCTGGACTTCTTCTGCCGAAGCCGGCTGTATCGCCTCGGGCTCCGCTTCTACCGCCGCAGGAACGCCGCCTCGGGCCTTGGCGGCCTGCATATCGGCCTCATCCGGAACCCAGCCGCGCGGGCCGCGCACCAGCACCGCCAGCAACTGCTCGGGCTCCCAGCTTGCAACGTGCCATTCGGAGTCGTCGCGCACGCGGGTGGACACCTTCGCGCTCTTGTTGCTTTCGAGTTCTGCAATCGCAACCCGGTTGGTCTGCACGACCGCGCGGAAGCCCTGGCCCGCGTCGAAGGTGCGCTTCAGCAATGCAAGGCGGTCTTTCGCGCGCTGCACCTGGTTGGGCGTTCGCGCGCCGCCGCCCGGGCGGTGCTGCGTGTCGAGCGATTCGAGATAGAACCAGCGCCCGTTCGCACCCACGTGCACATACTCCGCCCAGATGGTGGCAATGACGTTGTCGCCCGTGGCCATCCAGGCGTACTCGAAGGGCTTGTCGCGCGCGTCGAACACGCCCATCTTGGCGACGATTTCAACCGGACTGAGCCGCGGTCCTGACAGGCGCATCTCATCGATGACGGCGAGTACGCGGGGGTCGACTTCCTTGTCCATTCAGCGGGCTTCTGGCGAGTTTGGGGGGTGGGAGTATGCCGCATCATCACCGCTGAACAAGTCAGCCGGTGTTACCGCGTACGGCTGCCGGCGGACAGGCGCTGGGCCAGCTTCTGCTCGCGGAACGCCGCGGTGACGAAATCGACAAAGGCGCGCGTCTTGCCCGGCAGCAGCTTCTGGCTCGCGAAGTACAGCGAGAGCGGGCCGAGGTCGCAGTGCCAGTCGGGCAACAGCCGCTCCAGTGCGCCGCTGTGCAGGTGTGGCGCCGCATGCGGCACGGCGACCAGGCCGACGCCCAGGCCCAGCAGCGTTGCGCGGCAGAGCGCATCGGGGTCGTTGACCACCATCACCGGCTTCTGCGTGGCTGCCATTTCGCGTCCAGCGCCATTGCGCATGACCGGCGTGCGCACCCGGCTGTGCAGCGGCGAGCGCAGGGCCACGCCTGCAAGGTCCGCAAGGCCGCCCGGGTCCTTCGGCCGGCGCTTGCCGCGCAGGAAGCCGGGCGATGCCACCGCAATCAGGTGGATGCGCCCCAACTCGCGCGCCACCATGCCGGGCGGCAGCTCGAACCCGCCGCCCACGGCCGCGTCGAAACCGCCGGCAATCAGGTCCAGCGGACGGTTGTCGAAGAACCAGTCCGGAACGACGGCCGGGTACTTTTCGAGGAAGCCCGGCATCAGCGGCAGCAGGTAGTCCATGCCGAAGCCGGGCGCCGCGCTCAGCCTGAGCACCCCGGCCGGCTGCCCGGCATTCACGGTGATGTCGGCAATCGCACCCTGGATGCTGTCGAGGCCGCCCTGCACCGACTGCAGGAACCGTTCGCCCGCCTCGCTCAGCGTAAGGCCGCGCGTGCTGCGCTGGAACAGGCGCACGCCGAGGTTGCGCTCCAACTGGGCGACGTTGCGGCTGACTGCTGCGGGTGTGAGCGCAAGCCGGCGTGCCGCCGACGAAAAGCTGCCCGTCTCCGCGCTCCGCACGAAGGATTCAAGGTTGGCGAGGGTTTCCATTTCAGGGGCATTTCAACAAATGCTTGAAAGTAATTCAAGCCAGTCATGACTATTGTTATGGGGTGCGAATGCCTAGAGTTGAACCCAGCAAGACGAACTTGCGCACTTCAACCCAAGGAAAACCAAATGAAAATCGCCATCATCGGCGCCGGTGAAATCGGCTCCGCCATCGCTCGCCAACTTGCACGCAACGGCATCGACGCCGCCATTGCCAACAGCCGCAGCCCGCAAACGCTGCAGCCATTGGTCGACGAGCTGGGGCCCCGCATCAAGGCCGTCGAGCTCAAGGAAGCGGCCCAGGCCGACCTGGTGTTTGTCGCGGTCAACTGGAACCGCCTGCACTCCGCGCTGAAAGACCTCGGGCCGTGGAATGGCCGCATCCTCGTCGATGCCAACAATGCCGTCGAAGCGCCGTCGCTGAAGCCGATCGACGTGGGCGGCCGCGCTTCCAACGAAGTGGTGGCCGAACTGGCGCCGGGCGCTCGCGTGGTCAAGGCCTTCAACCACCTGGCGGCTGCCGCGCTGGAAGCCGACCCGAAGGTCGCCGGCGGCCGCCGCGTGCTGTTCCTCTCGGGCAAGGACGCCGATGCCAAGAAGACCGTGAGCGAACTGATCGCCCGCCTGGGCTTCACCCCCATCGACCTGGGCGGCGTGAACGAAGGCCGCCTGGTGCAGTTTCCGGGCGGCCCGATGGCGATCCTGAACCTGGTGAACCTCGACGAGCCTGCGGCCTGAGCAACGCGGTGCCCGGGCGGGCTCTCTTGCGAGCCGCGCGGGGCTACACTCCGCTCACACATGGTCCCCAGCCGCTTTCTCCACCGCCACATGGCCGCGTTCTTCGTGGTCCTTTCGCTGCTGTTCTCGCAGCTGGCGCTGGCAAGCTATGTCTGCCCCGGCGCAGCAGATGCGGCGGCAATGGCCGAAATGATGGCTGCAACGGGCGAACCCTGCGAAGGCATGGACACCGCTCAGCCCGTGCTGTGCCACCAGCATGCCGCCGACATGTCGCTGTCGTTCGAGCCCGTGAAGGCCGCGACGCCTTCGCTACCCGCCATCGTGCAGGTACTGGCCCTGCCCGTGGTGCTGGCTTCGCAAGGGCATGCGCTTCCGGCGCAGGCCCGGCCCGAGCGGCAGCATCCGCCGCCCGATCCCGTTTTTCTCGCCACCCGCAGACTCCGCGTCTGAAATTCTCCGTCGACTGACCGGTGCCGGCGCGGCTCGTCCGCTTGCCGGCCATTGCCTCGTTCGTCCGCGGAGTTGCCATGGCCCCTCTTTCCTTGCGCGCAGCCTTGTCGGCCGTAGCGCTGCTGCCGTACCTTGCTGCGGCCGCCCCCTTGTCCCTCGAGAACGCGCTCCAGCTTGCGGCCCAGCGGTCCGAAACCACGCGCGCCGCACGCGCCGGTTTGTCGAGCGCCAAGGAAGCCTCGCATGCGGCGGCGCAGCTTCCCGATCCCACGCTGCGCGTCGGCATCGACAACCTGCCCGCGACCGGGCCGGACCGCTTTCACACCGCGCGTGAACCGATGACGATGAAGCGCATCGGCATCAGCCAGGAGTGGCTGTCCGCCGACAAGCGCGCGGCGCGCCAGGCGGCCGCGGATGCGTCGGTCGGCCGCGAAACGGTGCAGGCGCAGGCGGCGTTGGCCGAGACCCGTCTGCGGACCGCGCTCGCCTACGTCGAAGCCTTCTACGCCGGCGAGGTGCTGAAGCTGGCCACGCTCATGGAGCGACACGCCCATGAAGAACTGGAGGCCTCGCGCGCGCGCCTGTCTTCGGCCGCCGGCAGCAGCCAGGATGTGCTCGCGTTGGCGAGCGCCAAAGGCGTCTCGGAAGACGACGCCGCGGAGATCCGGCAGCAGCAGAACACCGCGCGCGTCGCGCTGCAGCGCTGGACCGGCGTGCAGCCCGATGAACTGGCGCCGCCGCCGGCCATCGTTGCGCTCCCTTCGGAAGAGGCCTACGTTGCCGCGCATCCGGCCGTCGCCGCCATGCAGCGCGACGTGGACGTGGCCGCGCAAGCCGCGGCGGTGACCGCATCCAATCGCAAGCCCAACTGGACCTGGGAGCTTGCCTACGGCCAGCGCACCGGATATTCAGACATGGTGTCGGTGGGTGTGAGCATTCCGCTGCCGGTGGCGCCTGGCGACCGGCAGGACCGCGACACCGCCGCCAAGCTGGCGCTGGCCGGCAAGGCCGAGGCAGAACTGGCCGAAGCGATGCGCGCCGCCACCGCCGAATACAAATCGCTGATCGGCGATGCACAGCGCCTGCAGCAGCGCATCGACCGCTATCGCACTGGCGTGGTCGTTCCCGCCGGCCAAAGGGCCGCGGCCGCAACGGCGGCCTACCGGTCCAACCAGGGCGATTTGGCCGCCTTGTTCCAGGCGCGGCATGCCGAAGTCGAGGCGCAGCGCAAGCTGCTGGTGCTGCAGCGCGACCTCGCCAAGACCCAAGTTCAACTGGCCTTCCGGCCGATCAACGCCGAGGTGGCACCATGAACCGAAAACTCACGGCCGGCGTGTTGCTGCTGGCCGCCTTGCTGCTCGCAGGCGGAGCCTTCTACCTGGGCCGCAAGACGGGTCCCCATGCGGACGTTGCCATGGGCGCAGCCGCCGGAGCCGAGGGCCGAACGGTGCTCTACTGGCACGACCCGATGGTGCCGGGCCCGCGTTTCGACAAACCCGGCAAGTCGCCGTTCATGGACATGCAACTGGTGCCGATGTATGCCGACAGCGCAACCGGCACGGGGAACGAAGGGGGCGTGAAGATCAGCCCCGCCGTGCAGCAGAACCTCGGCATCCGGTATGCCGGCGTGCGGCGGGTGGAAACATCTTCGTCGTTCGATGCCATTGGAGCCGTGCAATTCGACGAGCGGCTCAACGCCGCGGTGCAGACCCGCGTGGCCGGCTACGTCGAGCGCCTGTCGGTTCGAGCGCCGATGGAGCGCGTGCGCAAAGGCCAAGCCCTGGCGACGATCTTCGCGCCCGAATGGCTGGGCCCGCAGAACGAGTGGCTCGCGCTCAGGCGCTCGGGCGCTTCGCCCGATCTCGTCGCGGCGGCCCGCGAGCGCATGCGGGCCATGTCGATCCCCGCCGAGCTCGTCCGGCGCAGCGAGGAAGTCGGCGCCGCGCAAGCGCGCTATGTGCTCACGGCGCCTGTCGACGGCGTGGTCGCCGAGCTGGGCGTGCGCGAAGGCGTTGCGGTCACGCCCGGCATGACGCTGTTCCGCATTGCGGGCCTGCAGAAGGTGTGGGCGGTAGCCGAGATTCCGGAAGCGCAGGCGGTGCGCCTCGCGCGCGGCCAGAAGGCCAGGGCCGTGCTCCAAGCCGACGCGTCGCAATCGTTCGACGGCGCGCTCGACGAAATCCTGCCCGAGATCAACACGGCCACGCGCACCTTGAAGGCCCGCTTCGAGGTCGACAACAGGGGCGGAAAACTCACGCCCGGCATGTTGCTGCGCCTGCAGGTGGCGGGGCCCGCGAGCAGCCGGCTGGTGGTGCCTTCGGAAGCCGTGATTCGCACCGGCAAGCGCGCGGTCGTGATCGTGCGCAGGGCCGACGGCGCGTTCGAGCCGCGCGATGTGTCGCTGGGCGCAGATTCGGGAGACGACACCGAGGTGGTCTCGGGGCTTGCCGAGGGCGAGCAGGTGGTGGCGAGCGGCCAATTCCTGATCGACTCGGAGGCGCGGCTGCGCTCGGTGCTCGGCAACATGGCGGCGCCTGCATCCGCACCCGCATCGCAGGCTGCATCGCCGACCGCGGTGCTGCACAAGGCAGAGGGCAGGGTGGAGAGCGTGGCGGCCGATGGCATCACTATCTCGCACGGTCCCGTTCCTGCACTCCAGTGGCCTTCGATGACCATGGGCTTTTCCAAGGGCTCGCCGAGCGCCTTCGCCGACATCAAGCCGGGCGACAGCGTGCGCTTCGAGTTCAAGGAGGGCGGGCCCATGGGCTATGAGCTGGTCTCGGTGCAGCGCGTGCAACCGGCCCGCAAGCCATGATCGCCGCGCTCATCCGCTGTTCCATCGGCAACCGTTTCCTGGTGCTGATCGCGACGCTGTTCCTGGTGGCTGCGGGCGTTTGGTCGGTCGCGCGCACGCCGCTCGATGCCTTGCCCGATCTTTCGGACACGCAGGTCATCATCCGCACGCCCTTTCCGGGCAAGGCGCCCCAGGTGGTCGAAGACCTCGTGACCTACCCGCTGACCACCACCATGCTCAGCGTGCCCGGCGCCAAGACCGTACGCGGCTATTCGTTCTTCGGCGACTCGTTCGTCTACGTGCTGTTCGACGACAAGACCGACCCGTATTGGGCGCGCTCGCGCGTCGTGGAATATCTCAACCAGGTGCAAAGCCGGCTTCCCGCGGGCGCCAACGCCTCGCTGGGCCCTGATGCCACCGGCGTGGGATGGATCTATGAATACGCGCTGGTCGACCGCACGGGCACGCGCGACATCGGGCAACTGCGCGCGCTCAACGACTGGTTCCTCAGGTTCGAACTCAAGACGGTGCCCGACGTGGCCGAGGTGGCCAGCATCGGCGGCATGGTGCGCCAATACCAGGTGGTGCTCGACCCCGACCGCATGCGCGCGCTGGGCATCGCGCAATCGATGGTCGTGGAGGCCTTGCAGAAGGCCAACCAGGCTTCGGGCGGCTCGGTGGTGGAGTTTGCCGAGGCGGAGTACATGGTGCGATCGCGCGGCTACCTGCGTTCGCTGGACGATTTCCGGAGCATCCCGCTCGCGGTGGCGGGCGCAACACCGGTGCTGCTGCGCGACGTGGCCACTGTGCAGATCGGCCCCGAGATGCGCCGCGGCATCGCGGAGCTCGACGGCGAAGGCGAAGTGGCCGGCGGCGTGGTCGTCATGCGCTCGGGCAAAAACGCCCGTTCGACCATCGAGGCCGTCAAGGCCAGGCTCGAGGCGCTCAAGCCAAGCCTGCCGCCGGGGGTGGAGATCGTGCCCACCTACGACCGCTCGCTGCTGATCGACCGCGCAGTGGAGAACCTGCGCGGCAAGCTCGTCGAGGAGTTCATCGTGGTGGCGCTGGTCTGCGCGGTGTTCCTGTTCCACCTGCGCTCGGCGCTGGTCGCGGTGGTGGCGTTGCCCGTCGGCGTGCTGGCTGCGTTCATCGTCATGCACTGGCAGGGGGTCAACGCCAACATCATGTCGCTGGGCGGCATCGCAATTGCCATCGGCGCCATGGTGGACGGCGCCATCGTCATGGTCGAAAACGTGCACAAGCACATCGAGGCTTTCGAAGCCGCCGAGGGCAGGCAACCCGATGTGGCCGAGCGGTGGCGGCTGGTGGCCGATGCATCGGTCGAGGTGGGGCCCGCGCTGTTCTTCTCGCTGCTGGTGATCACGCTGTCCTTCGTGCCCGTGTTCTCGCTCGAGGCGCAAGAGGGGCGGCTGTTCTCTCCGTTGGCCTTTACCAAGACCTACGCCATGGCGGCCGCGGCGGGCCTGTCGGTCACGCTGATTCCGGTGCTCATGGGCTATCTCATCCGTGGGCGCATTCCGCACGAAGGCGCCAATCCCGTGAACCGCCTGCTGATGGCGGCGTACCGGCCCGCGCTGGAGCTGGTGCTGCGCTTTCCCAAGGGAACACTGGCCATTGCCGCGGTGCTGCTGGCACTCACGGCGGTGCCGCTGATGCGGCTCGGCGGCGAGTTCATGCCGCCGCTGGACGAGGGCGACCTGCTCTACATGCCTTCCGCGCTGCCCGGGCTTTCGGTGTCGAAGGCCTCCGAGCTGCTGCAGCAGACCGACCGGATGATCAAGGCCGTGCCCGAAGTCGAGCGCGTGTTCGGCAAGGCCGGCCGCGCAGACACGGCGACCGACCCGGCACCGCTCGAGATGTTCGAGACCACCATCCAGTTCAAGCCCAGGGCGCAATGGCGCGCGGGCATGACGCCCGACAGGCTCATCGAAGAGCTGGACCGCGCGGTCAAGGTGCCGGGCCTCACCAACGTGTGGGTGCCGCCCATCCGCAACCGCATCGACATGCTGGCCACGGGCATCAAGAGCCCCGTCGGCATCAAGGTGGCCGGGGCCGACCTGGCCATCATCGATGCGCTCGCGACGCAGATCGAGGCTGCGGTCAAGAACGTGCCCGGAGTGACATCGGCACTGGCCGAGCGGCTCACCGGCGGGCGCTACATCGACGTGGACGTCGACCGGCTCGCCGCATCGCGCTACGGACTTTCGGTGGCCGACGTGCAGGCGGTGGTGTCCACGGCCATCGGCGGCGACAACGTGGGCGAGGTCATCCAGGGCCGCGAGCGCTACCCCATCAACGTGCGCTATCCGCGCGAGATCCGCGATTCGCTGGAACGCCTGCGGCAACTGCCATTCGTGACGGCCAGGGGCGCGCAGCTGCTGCTCGGCGATGTCGCGAAGATCACCGTCGAAGACGGCCCGCCGATGCTGCGCAGCGAGAACGCACGGCTGTCGGGGTGGGTCTATGTCGACGTGCGCGGCCGCGACTTGCGCTCGGCCGTTACCGAAATGCAGGCCGCCGTCGGCCGGGCCGTGCAGATGCCGGCGGGCTATGCGGTGTCGTGGTCGGGCCAGTTCGAATACCTGGAGCGTGCGACCGAGCGCCTGAAGCTGGTGGTTCCCGCAACGCTGGCCGTCATCTTCGTGCTGCTGTATGTGCTGTTCAGGTCGTTCGGCGACGCGGCCCTGGTGATGGCGGCCGTGCCGTTCTCGCTCGTCGGTGGCTTCTGGCTCATCTGGGCCATGGGACATTCGATTTCCGTTGCCACCGCGGTGGGGTTCATCGCGCTCGCGGGCGTGGCGGCCGAATTTGGCGTGGTGATGCTGGTCTACCTGAAGAACGCGCTTGCGCGCCGCCTCGCGGCCGGGGAACCGATGAACGAGGAGACCCTGCTGGCGGCCATTCGCGAAGGCGCCGTGCTGCGGGTGCGGCCCAAGGCCATGACGGTTGCCGTGGTGATGGCCGGGCTACTGCCCATCTTGTGGGGCAGCGGCACCGGCTCGGAGGTGATGACGCGCATCGCGGCGCCCATGGTGGGCGGCATGGTCACCGCGCCGCTGCTGAGCATGCTGGTGGTGCCCGCGGCCTGGTACCTGCTGCGCCGGCGCAGCAGGTAGCCTTCCGCCCACCGCATGCCGGTGCCAAGCTGCTCGACCGTGCTGCTGTAGATGCGGTACCTGGCAAAGCTCGGGTCCGGTATCAGCAACCGAGGGTCCGGGGTAGCGCTGATTGCGGATTTGCGTTCAAATGCCAGCGCTCGCGGCATACCTGTCGCTGGATGCCGGTGTCCATCGACGGTAGGGCAAAACGCCCAATTCCCTGAATCACCGCACGGCCGTGTAATAGAGACGATTGACCGGCTCCACCCAGCACTCGGCTCACGAGCGCTGTGGCAACCCGGTCGAATGGACATCGACATGGAACCCCTCGCCCTGCTGCTCGCCCGAATCCAGTTCGGCTTCACGATTTCGTTCCACATCATCTTTCCGGCGCTCACCATCGGGCTGGCAAGCTACCTGGCCGTGCTCGAAGGCTTGTGGCTGCGCACCGGCCGCAAGGTGTACCTCGACCTGTACCAGTTCTGGATCAAGGTGTTTGCCGTGGCCTTTGGCATGGGCGTGGTGTCCGGCCTGGTCATGGCCTACCAGTTCGGCACCAACTGGAGCAACTTCTCCCGCTTTGCCGGCGGCGTGACCGGGCCGCTGCTGGCCTACGAGGTGCTGACCGCGTTCTTCCTTGAAGCAGGGTTTCTCGGTGTGATGCTGTTCGGGCGCGAACGCGTCGGCCCCGCGCTGCACTTCGTCTCGACGATTGCGGTGGCCGTGGGAACGCTGATCTCCGCCACCTGGATTCTTGCGTCCAACAGCTGGATGCAAACGCCGCAAGGCCACGAGATCATCGATGGCCGCGTGGTGCCGGTCGACTGGTTCATGGTGATCTTCAACCCCTCGTTCCCCTACCGGCTCGCGCACACCGTCACCGCCGCCTACCTGGCCACCGCGTTGATGGTCGGCGGTGCGGCCGCCTGGCACCTGCTGCGCGGCCGCGACAACACGCGCGTGCGCACCATGCTTTCAATGGCGCTGTGGATGCTGCTGGCCGCCGCGCCGCTGCAGGCGGTCATCGGCGACCAGCACGGGCTGAACACGCTCGAGCACCAGCCGGCCAAGCTCGCGGCCATCGAAGGCCACTGGGAGCGCACCCCCGAGGGCGAAGGCGTTCCGCTGAAGCTCTTCGGCTGGCCCGACATGAAGGCCGAAGTCACGCGCTACGCGGTGGAGATTCCGCGCGCCGGCAGCCTGCTGCTGGCCCACAGCTGGGACGGGCAGATCCCCGCGCTGAAAGATTTCGCGCCCGAAGACAGGCCCAACTCGACCATCGTGTTCTGGACCTTCCGCGCCATGGTCGGCCTGGGCGTGCTGATGATCGCGCTGGCCTTCTGGGGCTTGTGGCTGCGCCGGGGAGGGCGCCTCTACGCCCGGAAGAACTTTCTGCGCTTTGCGGTGGCAATGTCTCCGGCGGGGCTGGTGGCCATCCTGGCCGGCTGGTACACCACCGAGATCGGCCGCCAGCCGTGGATCGTCTATGGCCTCATGCGCACGGCCGATGCGGTGTCGCCGCAGCATTCGACTTCGCAAGTGGGCTTCACGCTGGCGCTGTTCGTCGTCGTGTACCTGGTCGTGTTCGGCGCGGGCACGGCCTACGGGCTGCGCCTGATCGCCAAGGGGCCGGCGGGAGACGAAGCCGAACGTCCCGCGTGGGGCGGGCCGGGTGAAACGCGAACGCCGATGCGCCCGCTCTCCGCCGCGCCCGAAGACGACCAGGTCGATGACGCCGGCAGCCGTGCCGAAAGATCCAAGGAGGGCGACCGCGATGGGCATTGATCTTCCCCTCATCTGGGCCGTCATCATCCTGTTCGGCATCATGATGTACGTGGTGATGGACGGCTTCGACCTGGGCATCGGCATCCTGTTTCCGTTCGTGCCCGCCAAGGAAGACCGCGATGTGCTGATGAACACCGTGGCACCCGTGTGGGACGGCAACGAGACTTGGCTGGTGCTGGGCGGCGCCGGGCTGCTGGCGGCGTTTCCGTTGGCGTATGCGGTGATCCTCAGCGCGTTCTACTTGCCGCTGATCCTGATGCTCGTGGGGCTGGTGTTCCGCGGCGTTGCCTTCGAGTTCCGCTTCAAGGCGCGTGCGGGCAAGCGCCGCTGGTGGGACCATGCCTTCATCGGCGGGTCTGTCACCGCGGCCTTCTTCCAGGGTGTGACGCTCGGCGCCTTTCTCAACGGCATGCCGGTGGCCGATGGCAACTACGCCGGCGGGCCGTTCGACTGGATCTCGCCGTTCTCGCTTTTCACCGGCGTGGCGCTGGTGGCGGCCTATGCGCTGCTCGGCGCCACGTGGCTCGTGATGAAGACCGAAGGCCGCCTGCAGATGCGCATGCGCAGCCTGGCAAGGCCGCTGGCCTGGCTCATGCTGGCCGTGATCATCGCCATCAGCATCTGGACGCCGCTCGCGCACGAGGCCATTGCCAGGCGCTGGTTCAGCTTTCCCAATCTGCTGTGGTTTGCGCCGGTGCCTACGCTGGTGGCCCTGGTCACATGGCGCCTGCTGCGCGACCTGGGCGGCGACCGGCACGCGTCGCCCTTCGTGCTCACGCTGGTGCTGCTGTTCCTGGGCTACACCGGGCTTGGCATCAGCCTGTGGCCCAACGTCATTCCGCCGGACATCAGCATCTGGCAGGCTGCAGGGCCGCCACAGAGCCTGGGCTTTGCGCTGGTCGGCGCCTTGCTGATCATTCCCGTCATCCTGATGTACACCGCATGGAGCTACTGGGTGTTCCGCGGCAAGGTGCGGCATGGCGATGGGTACCACTGACCCCGGCCCCGATGGCCGCAGCAAATGGTTGCGCCGTTTCGGATGGCTGCTCGCCATCTGGCTGGCCAGCGTCGGCGCCCTCTTTGCGGTGGCGCTGGTTTTTCGCTGGCTGATGCGCGCGGTAGGCCTCACTGCGCCGTGAGGCCTGCTACACGCTAGTGGTGCTGCGCGTGGGCCGGTGCGGCCCGTCGGCGAATCTCGCTCTGCAATGCGCGCTGACCCGCCGCCAGCGCGGCTTCGTAGGTGTCCGCCGGATCGAAGGCGTCGCGGAGCACCTTGGGGTTCGCTCCGTCCGTATCGGTTTCAAGCAGGCGCCAGACATAGGAGCCGAGGGCCGGCTCCTCGATGATGAGTTCGATGGGTTGTGTCATTGCTTCAACTTGCACAAACCGGGGGCGAATGTCTGTAGGCCGAATTCGAATGCTGCGGGCCCTGCATCCGATTTGGATGCTCCTTCGATTTGAACTCTTCAGGCGGACTTCCTGCCGTCGCTCGCCGCCCGAAGCCTCAGCGCATTGCTAATGACCGACGCCGAGCTCAGGCTCATCGCCAGCGCCGCGATCATCGGCGACAGCAGCCAGCCGGTGAACGGAAACAGCACGCCGGCCGCCAGGGGCACGCCCAGCGCGTTGTAGATGAAGGCGAAGCCCAGGTTCTGCTTCATGTTGGCAATGGTCTTCTCAGAGACGATGCGCGCCTCTGCAATGCCGCGCAGGTCGCCCTTCACCAGCGTGACCTGAGCGCTGTTCATCGCAACGTCGGTGCCGGTGCCCATCGCCACGCCCACGTCGGCCTTGGCGAGCGCGGGCGCATCGTTGATGCCGTCTCCGGCCATGGCGACGATGCGGCCTTCGCGCTGCAGTTTGTCGACCAGCGCCAGCTTGTCGGCGGGCTTGACTTCCCCGTGCACCTCGTCGATGCCCAGCCTGGCTGCAACGGCGCGCGCGGTGGTCAGTCCGTCTCCGGTGGCCATGATCACGCGCATGCCCGATGCCTTGAGCGCTGCCAGCGCCTCCATGGTCGTGGCCTTGACGGGGTCGGACACCGCGAGCAGACCCATCGGCTGGCCGTCGGCGGCAAGGAACATGACGCTGGCCCCTTCGGCGCGCAGGGCTTCGGCCTGCGGCTTGAGTGCGTCGACCGGCACGCGCAATTGGTCCATCAGTGCGGTGTTGCCAAGCGCCAGCTTGCGGCCGCCGACGATGCCGCTCACGCCGATGCCGCTGCTGGATTCGAACTCGTCTGCCGCGGCCAACGCCAAGCCGCGCTCGCGGGCCGCCTCGACGATGGCGTGTGCCAGCGGATGCTCGCTCCCCTGGTCGAGACTGGCGGCAAGGCGCAGCACGTCGTCTTCCGTGAAGCCCGGCAGGGCCGCCGCGCGTTCGAAGCGCGGCTTGCCTTCGGTCAGCGTGCCGGTCTTGTCGACGATGAGCGCGTCGACCTTGCGGAAGTTCTCGATGGCCGCCGCGTCGCGGAACAGCACGCCTTGCGTGGCGGCCTTGCCGGTGGCCACCATGATCGACATGGGCGTGGCCAGGCCGAGCGCACAAGGGCAGGCAATGATGAGCACCGCCACCGCGTTGATGAGGCCGTGGGTCCAGCTTGGCGCCGGGCCGAAGAATCCCCACGCAAGAAAGGTCAGCAGCGCAATGCCGATGACCACCATGACGAAGTAGCCCGCCACCTGGTCGGCCATGCGCTGCATCGGCGCCCTGGAGCGCTGGGCCTGCGCCACCATCTGCACGATGCTTGCGAGCACGGTTTGCGAGCCGACTTTTTCCGACTGCATCACCAGCGCTCCGTTGGTGTTGAGCGTGGCGCCGATGAGCTTGTCGCCGACGCGCTTGGTCACCGGCAGCGGCTCACCCGTGAGCATGGACTCGTCGACCGCGCTTGCGCCTTCGACCACCACGCCGTCGACCGGCACCTTCTCTCCGGGCCGCACGCGCAGCTTGTCGCCGACATGCACATGCGCAATGGGAACATCTTCTTCAGTGCCGTCGGCGCCGATGCGCCGAGCCGTCTTGGGCGCAAGGCCCAGCAGCGACTTGATGGCCGCGGAAGTTTGCGAGCGCGCCTTGAGTTCGAGAATCTGGCCCAGCAGGGTGAGTGAAATGATCACCGCCGCAGCCTCGAAGTACACCGCCACGCGGCCCATCGACATGAACGAATCGGGAAAGGCGCGGGGCGCCACGGTGGCCACCACGCTGTAGACGAAGGCGGCAGCGGTGCCCAGGCCGATGAGCGTCCACATGTTCGGGCTGCGGTTGGCAACCGACTGCACCGCGCGCTCGAAGAAGGGCCATCCCGCCCACAGCACGATCGGCACGGAAAGCACCAATTCGATCCAGCTTTGCGTGGCCATCTCGAACCACTGCAGCCTGTGGCCCGCCATGGCCAGCACGGTGACCGCGACAGTGAGCGGCAGCGTCCAGAAAAACCGCCGCTTGAAGTCGCGCAGCTCGGGATCTTCCTTCTCGTCCGCGTCGAGGCTCGGCATTTCGGGCTCAAGCGTCATGCCGCACTTGGGGCAGTTGCCTGGATGGTCCTGCCGTATTTCCGGATGCATGGGGCAGGTGTAGATCGTGGGCGATCCGCCAGCCGCGCCGGGCTCGACCGCATTCACCGGCGCAGGGTGGCCGCTGTGATCATGGTGCTGATGATGGTGATGGTGGTCGTGTCCTGGGTTGGAACGCGTGTCGTTCATTCGAATTCTCCAGCGGGAACCATGGGGCCGCCTGTGCCGCGGAGGGGTGCAGGCAGGCGAGGTTTGAGGGTCAGCCTCCGGTCAGGCAGGCGTCCAGACAATCGCGCCGGCCTCCGGCGGCTTCGGCGGATAGCCTGCTTGCGCAGTGGCCGCAGGTCATCGGCTGAATCGCGAACTCTTGCATGGCAACTCCTTGGTTGTTGAACAAGCGGAGTTCAGTTTCAGGGTTGACATCGTGGCAAGGTCAAGCCTGTTCTGCGTGCCTTTCGCTGGAGCGGCTGCGTCTCTCTTAAAACTTTTTTCTTCTGGAATCCTTGTCCATGTCCCCAGTTTCTCGCTGTCTACTGAGCGTTGCGCTGCTCGCGGCTTCCACGGTCCACGCCCAGGCGCTGGACTACGACCATCAGGAAAACTGGAAGGCGGTTCACGACAGCGCCCAGTCGCCGATCGACATTCCCACCGGCGAAGCCAAGGCCGGCGATGCGCTCGAGCCGCAAGACATTCGCCTGAGCAACGCCCGCGCGGCGCTCGACGTCGTCGACAACGGCCATGCGGTGGAGGTCGAGGCGAAGGGCCCGGACGCCATGATTCGCGGCCGGCATTTCAAGCTGCTGCAGTTCCACTTCCATGCCGAGAGCGAACACACGGTCGACGGCAAGCACTTCCCGCTCGAAGGGCACTTCGTCTTCCGCGCCGCGGACGGCCGCCTGGCCGTGGTGGGTGTCATGTACCGCGAAGGCCAGGCCAATCCGCTGGCGGCCAAGGTGCTGGCGGCGCTCGAGAAGGAAGGCCATGGCGAGCTGTCCAAGGCCGACATTTCCGTTCTCCTGCCCAAGGACAAGGCTTACTACCACTACCTGGGCTCGCTGACCACGCCGCCGCTGACTGAAAACGTCGAGTGGTATGTGCTGCAGGCGCCGGTGTCGCTGTCTCCGGCGCAAATTGCGCAGTTCCGCGCGCGCTATGCCCACAACAACCGGAAGCTGCAGGAGCTCAACGGGCGTCCGCTGATCCGTTTCCCGTCGGTGTCGCTGACGGCCAATCGCACAGCCCCTGCCAGCCGCTGAACGCCAAGCCAAAAAAAAAGCCCCCGGTTCCTTGCAGAGCCGGGGGCTTTTTCAGTTGTGACGAGGTCTTCTCAGACGGCGGAAACCGCTGAGTGGCCCGCAGCCGTAGCGGCGCCCCCATGCGCGCCCGGCGGTGCGGTGACGATCGATGTGAGCGCAGGTTCGGCCATGCGCAAAGCCGGAAGATCGGGACGCGGACGGCGCAGTTCCGCATCGGCAGCGAATGCCATTTCCATGGCATGCGCGGCGCCCAGCACCTGGTGGTCGGCGCGAAAGCCGCCCACGATCTGCAGCCCGAACGGCATGCCCGCGTGATCGAGGCCGCAGGGCAGCGAAAGCGCGGGATGCGTCGTCAGCGTGACGACGTATGTCAGCGCCAGCCAGCGGTAGTAGTTGGCCTGCTTCTCGCCGTTGATGGTGTCCGCATACAACTGCGTCCACGGGAAAGGCGACACCGGCGTGGTGGGCGAGAGGATCAGGTCGTAGTCGGCAAAGGTCGCCTGGAAGCGCTTGATGAGCCGCGTCTGCTCGGCCTGCGCCCAGGCGCTGTCGAGCAGGCTCATCTGCGCGCCCATCTCGTAGTTGGCGCGGGAGTTGGGTCCCAGGCTGGAAGGGTCGCGCTGGTAGGCCGCGTGCATGCCGGCCACGAAGGCTTCGGCGCGCAGCACGTCGAAGCAGCGGTGCGCCTCGCCCAGGTCGAGCGTCACTTCGTCGCAAGACTTGAACAGGTGCCGCATGGCGCCGATCTTCCGGCGCATGGTGGCGCGAATGTTGTCGTCCACCGCGCAAACGCCGAAGTCCTCGGTCCACGCCACGCGCAGCCTGCTCAGGTCGACGTCCATCGGCTTCTGAAAAGACAGCGGATCGAGCGGGTAGCTCAACGGGTCGCCCGCGTGCATGCCGGCGGAGGCGGCCATCTGCAGGCAGGCATCCGCCACCGTGCGGCCCATCGGCCCGACGACGGAAATCGGCGTCCAGCCCAGCAGCTTTCGCACGCTCGGCACGATGCCGGGCGAAGGCCTGAAGCCCACCACGCCGCACTTGGCGGCCGGAATGCGCAGCGAGCCGCCGGTGTCGGAGCCGGTGCACACGGGCAGCATGTCGCACGCCAGAGCCGCCGCCGAGCCGCCGGAGGAGCCTCCGGCATTCAGGTTGGGGTTGAACGGATTGCCGGTGGCGCCCCACACCTCGTTGCGCGAGTTGGCGCCGGCGCCCATCTCCGGAACGTTGGTCTTGCCGGCCACGATGGCGCCGGCCCTTCGAAGGCGGGCCACCAGCTCGATGTCTTCCTCGGGCACGTGGTCGCGGAAGATGGCGGAGCCCCAGGTGGTGAGCAGGCCTTCGGTGGGCTCCAGGTCTTTCACGCCCAGCGGCAGTCCATGCAGCAGGCCGAGCGCATCGCCGCGCATCACGGCGGCTTCAGCAACCCTGGCCTCGGACCGCGCGCGGTCGAAGCTGGTGGCGGTCACGGCATTGACGAACGGGTTCACCCGCTCGATCTGTGCAATGCAAGCTTCCATAAGCTCGACCGGCGATACCGCCTTGCTGCCGATGAGCCGTCGCAGTTCGACGGCGGATTGTTCGATCAATTGGGTGTCCATCAGTCGGCGGTGATATTGGCGCGGGCCGCGACGGCGCGCATCAGCGGCAGTTCCTTGTTGATCAATTCGCTCACGGCAGCGCCGTTGCTGAAGGCCGGCTCCAGGCCCTGCGCGGTCAGCTTGGTGCGGGTGTCGGCGTCGGCCACGGTGGCGGCAAGCGCCTTTTCGAGCTTGGCCTTCACGTCGGCGGGCAGGCCCTTGGGGGCAGATACGACCAGCCACGTGTCCATGTTGATGTCGGGGTAGCCGCTCTCGGCCATGGTGGGCACATCGGGCAACAGGGTGGAGCGCTTGGCGGTGGTCACCGCAATCGCCTTGATCTTGCCGCTCTTGAGCTGGGGAATGGCGGCGCTCACGGTGTCGATGCTGAACGGAACCTGGCCTCCCATCAGGTCGGTCATGGCCGGGGCGCTGCCCTTGTAGGGCACGTGCGTCATCTTCAGGCCGGCGGCGTTGAGGATGGTTTCTCCCGCGAATTGCGACGTGGTGCCGGTGCCGTACGAGGCATACGAATACTTTCCTGGCGAGGCTTTCACGTAGTCCACGAACTGCTTCACGGTCTTTACAGGCACCTCGCTGTTGGCAAGCAGGATGAGGCCGACGCGCCCGATCAGGCCGATCTGGTCGAAGCCCTTGACCGGGTCGTAGGGAAGATTCGAGCGGATGGCGGGGTTGACCGTGAACGTGGTGCCCGAGCTGACCAGCAGCGTGTAGCCGTCGGGCGCCGCCTTGGAAACGTAGCTTGCCCCGATGACGGTTCCGGCCCCGGCGCGGTTCTCGATGACGACCGATTGGCCGAGCTCCTTGGCC
This sequence comes from Variovorax sp. CCNWLW235, assembly GCF_037204085.1. Classification (NCBI taxonomy): domain Bacteria; kingdom Pseudomonadati; phylum Pseudomonadota; class Betaproteobacteria; order Burkholderiales; family Comamonadaceae; genus Variovorax; species Variovorax sp. CCNWLW235. The sequence continues at coordinate 57,185 of NZ_JBBCBW010000023.1, forward strand.
AGGCGCGCGGCAATCACGCGGGCGTTCACGTCGGTGGCACCGCCGGGCGGAAAAGGAACCACCAGCGTGACCGGGCGCGACGGAAACCCGGCTTCCGCGGCAGCGGCCGCCAGCGATGCGAGGCCGAGGCAGGACATCAGCAGCAGGCTGGCCAATGCGGGGAGGCGTTTCATGAAGAACTCCTGGGGGACGGGGTGGGGTGGTGGGCGGCGAATGCAATTCCATCCTAGGAGCCGGAACCCGCTGCCACAAGCGCAATGTTTAGAATTGTGGATTGCCGTTTCGGCAATCGACACCGCTGTCTGCCCATCTCTGAACCAGGAGAATTCCATGGCACTCAATGCGCTGCAGGAGACCGCCGTGCGGTACTTCCTCGAGGTCGTGCGCACCGGCTCGGTGAAGGAGGCTGCGCTCAAGCTCAACGTGGCGCCGTCGGCCGTGAGCCGGCAGGTTGCGCGCCTGGAGCGCGAACTCGACACCCTGCTGTTCGACCGCCACGCGCGCGGCATGGTGCCCAATGCCGCCGGCGAATTACTGGCCGCCCATGCCAAGCGGATGCAGCAGGACATCGAGCGGGTTGCCAGCGACATCCAGGGCTTGCGCGGCCTGCGCAGCGGCCGGGTGCGCGTGGTGAGCACGGAAGGCTTTGCCTTCGACTTCCTGCCGACGCTGATTGCGCGCTTTCGCAGCAAGCACGAGGGCATCCGCTTTCACCTGGAGGTGTGCCCGCCGCACGACATACCCGGGCGCATACGCGATGGCGAGGCCGACATCGGCATCACCCTGAGCACGGTGCCCGAGCCCGGCATCAAGATCGAGTTGCGCCACCCCAGCCCCATCCTCGCCGTGATGGCCAACGACCATCCGCTGGCGGGGCAGCGGCAGTTGTCCTTGCGCCAGGTGGTGGCCTATCCGCTGGGGCTGCCGCCGCAGGACAGCTCGATCAGGCAACTGCTCGACACCAGCTGCAGCAGGCAGGGGCTGCAGTACGTGCAGGCCATGTCGAGCAACCATGCGAACGCGCTCGTGAGCTTTGCGGCCGCGGGCGGCGGCGGCATTGCGTTCTATGGGGAGTTGTCGATCCGCACGCAGCTGAAGTCGAAGGCGCTGGTTGCCATTGCGCTGAAGGACCGCGAGATGAACGAGCGCCACCTCGAAGTCGAGACCCTGGCGGGCCGATCGCTGCCCGATGCGGGCAAGGCATTCGTGCAATTCCTCACCGATGCCATCAAGGCAAGCGCCTGAACGCAAAGAAACCGGTTCCCGTGTGCGCTACACTCCGCGCCGCTTGCAGTGGCCTCAGCCGCTGCGCCGTCATTGGCAACATGACGAGAACAATCCAAAGGAAATTTTCAAGTGAACCGTATCGAACTGGTCGAAAAGATCGCCGCCGCCCACAACGTCAGCAAGGCAGAAGCCGCCCGTATCCTGGAAACCGTCACGGGTTCCATCGTCGCCGCAGTGAAGAAGGGCGACCCCGTCCAGCTCATCGGCTTCGGAACCTTCAAGCAAGTGGCTCGCGCCGCTCGCACCGGCTTCAACCCGCAAGCCGGCGCCAAGATCAAGATCGCCGCACAGAAGGTGCCGAAGTTCGTGCCGGGCGCAGCATTCAAGGCCGCCATCGACCCCAAGGCTGCAAAGCGCAAGGCCGACAAGGCAGCCGCCAAGCCCGTCGCCAAGAAGGCAGCACCGGCCAAGAAGGCCGCCGCTCCCGCCAAGAAGGCCGCAAAGAAGTAAGACTTCGGCGAGCCATGGTTTGCGGCCGCAAGGCTGCTTCCATCGAAAAGACGGCCCTTCGGGGCCGTTTTTTTATGCCCGCGGAGCACTCGGGTCTCAAGCCAGCGTGCCGAGCCTCGCAAGAATGAGGTCGTACAGCGTCTGGGCGGCCACCGAGAGGCTTCCCTCGCGGCGCTGCACCAGGTAGATGGTCCTGGTGAGGCCGGGCAGCGGCAGGGGCCGCGTCACCAGCGTGTCGCGCCGGAAGTGGAACAGCGTGAGCTCCGGCACCACGCTGATGCCGATGCCGGCCTCGACCAGCCCCGTGACAGTGGCCAGGTGCTCGACCTCGAACACCGCGTTGAGCCGCAGCGGATGCAGCGCCGCGTCGAGCGACTGGCGCACGCTGCTGTTGCGCGCCATCTGGATGAAGGGCCAGGGCGCGAGCTGTTTGGCCGTGAGTTTGGCGATGCCGGCCAATGGATGGTCCTTGCGGCAGACCAGGTGAAAGCGGTCTTCGCAGAGCTTGCGGCCGCGCAGGTCGCTGGCCGCGGCCGCATCGGCGCCGGTGGCCGCCAGCGCGAAGTCGGCCTGATGGCCGCGCAGCTGGGCAATGCAGGCATCGGAAAGCGCGTCGTGCAGTTCCACCGTGATGCCGGGCCACGTCTGCATGAACTCGGCGAGGATGGCCGGCAACCAGCCGGCCGCGAGCGAAGGCAGCGCGGCCACGCTCACGCGGCCCTTGCGCCGTTCCGAGTGGTCGGCAAGGTCGCCGATCGCATCCTGCATGTCGTCGAGCAGGCGCCGGGCCGAGGGCTCGAACAGCCGTCCCTCGGGCGTGAGCTGCACGCTGCGCGTGTCCCGGTCGAAAAGGCGGGCGCCGAGTGTGTCTTCCAACGTGCGGATCAGCGCGCTGAATGCGGGCTGCGACAAATGACAGGCCTGGGCGGCGCGCGTAAAGTTGCGTTGCTCGGCCAGCGCCGTGAACGCACGCAGCTGGCGGCTGGAAAGGTCGGGCGCGGTCATCGATCTGGAATTTGAATAAGACGACCCAGGATCAGGGGTTTGCGGATGGTATCTCTGTGCCTTGCGCGCAACGAGTCGTCCCGACTTTCCTGTCCGTGGGTGACGGGAAAGCGGCGATTCTGTAAAAAACTTCTTACAGGAAGCACAATCGGCATCATGATCCGGGGCATGAAGACCGGCGAAGCAGCATCCGCTTGGCGACCTGCCCTCTGGGTTCGTGTCGCCGCGCTTGCTTTGGCTTTCGCGGCAATGAACAGCGCAGCACAGCAATCCGCGCCCACGCGGCTTCGCGTGGTGGGCGGACTGGCCGGCCTGAACCAGTACGCGCTCCACGAAGAGCGCTTCTGGGGCAAGGACCTGGCCCGCCTGAGCGGCGGCAAATACACCGCGAGCATCGTTCCGTTCAACCAGGCTGGCGTGCCCGGGCAGGAAATGCTCAATCTCATGAGACTGGGCGTCATTCCGTTCGGCACCGCCTTGCTCAGCCAGGTCAGCAACGAGTACCCGGAAATCGGCACGCCGGACATTGCCGGCCTGAACCCCGACATGCCCTCCATGCGGCGGGTGATCGGCGCATTCCGGCCCTATCTCGAAAAGACGCTGCGCGAGCGCCATGGCGTCGAGCTGCTGGCCGTGTATGTGTATCCGGCGCAGGTGATCTTCTGCAAGCAGCCCATGAAGCAGCTTTCCGACCTGTCGGGCCGGCGCGTGCGTGTTTCGGGCACCACCCAGGCCGACTTCGTGCGCGCCCTCGGCGGCGTGCCGGTGTCCACCGAGTTTGCCGAGCTCATGGCGAACATGAGTTCGGCCAATACCGAATGCGCCATCACCGGCGCGATGTCCGGCAATACGCTGGGGCTGCACAAGATCACCAGTTCGCTCTACACCATGCCCATCAACTGGGGCGTCGCGGTATTCGGCGCCAACACGGACGCATGGAACGGGCTTCCGGCGGATTTGAAGGCCCTGCTGAAAACCGAGCTGCCAAAGCTTGAGGCCGCGGTCTGGGAGGAGTCGGAGCGCGACACCGGCAACGGCATTGCATGCAACACGGGCGCCGCCACCTGCGTGAAAGGCACCAAGGGGGCCATGGTCGAGGCACGTCCTTCCGCCACTGACGAACGCCGCCGACGCGAAATATTCGCTTCGAGCGTGCTGACGCGCTGGGTGCAGCGATGCGGAACTGTGTGCGCGGAGGTCTGGGATCAGACTGTCGGCCCGGTGGTGGGCATCAAGGCTCCCGTCGGGCAGTGAACAAGCTGCTGCCCCGCCGCATCACCGCCTTTATCTACGGCGTGGCGGCGCTGTTCCTGGTGGCGGTTCTCGCCATTGCCGCGTTCACGATGTGGCAGACCTACCAAAAGGCGATCTCCAACAGCGAGAGCCAGGCCACGCGGTTCGTCGTCACCTCGGAAGCCGCGCTGAACCGGAGCCTCTTGGCTGTCGACATGCTGCTGGCGGGCATGGGGCAGTTCCTGCGCAACTCCAGCGAAGACAGCGTGGCGGCCGACATCACGGCGCCCGAAACCGCGCAACTGGTCGAGACCGTCGTTCGCCAGAGTCTCCTGGTCCGGTATGTGGCGCTCCTGAATGCCGAAGGCGCGGTGATCGCGTCTTCCGATCGCCGCGGAGCGAAGCTGGCGCTGCAACTGCCCCAGGGCTTCCTGAAGGAAATCCTGAGCCGGCCGGGCTCCATGCTGTCGGTCAGCGCGCCAACGGTGAGCCAAGCGACTTCGCAGCAGGTGCTGTATTTCGGGCGCGTGCTGCGGCTTGCGGACGGCGGCAGGATCGTGGCGGTGGCCGAAGTGCAGGTCTCGATGCTCACCACCATCCTTGCGCAGGGGGCGAACATCAGGGGGCTCGAGGTCACGCTGGAGCGCGAGTCGGGGGCCTTGCTTGCCAGCATGCCGCCGCGCGACGACCTTGCCGGCCGAAGCATCAGGCCGGCCATGACCGATCAAACCAGCGACGGGCGCCCGCACCGGATGGTCGCGCGCCTCAGCGGCCTGCCGGCCATCGTTGTGGCACGGCCCACGCTGCACAGAAACCTGCTGATCGTCGCCGGCATTCCGCTCCAGCTCGCACTCGAAGATTGGCGCAGGGAGCGCAATTCCATCCTGATCGTCGCGCTGGCCTTTACGCTGATGATTCTTGCGGTCGGCTATTTCGCCCGCGCGCAACTGTCGCGGCAGTGGCGTGCGCGCGCCGACCTGATGCGCTCCAAGGCCACGCTGGACCAAGCGCTCGAATCCATGGCGGACGGCTTCGTGCTGCTCGATCCCGATGGCCGCGTGATCACCTGGAACCGGCGCTTCGTGGACTACTTTCCGTGGGCGGAAAAACTGCTTGCGCCGCAGGCGCCGTTCCAGCCCATCGACGAACAGAATGCCCGCAGCCTGCACGCGCACAGCGAGCAGGAGCTCATCCTGCCGGGCGGGCAGGTGATCGTCGCCGTCAAGAGCCCCACACCGGACGGCGGCCTGGTGTGCATCTACCGCGACATCACCGAGAAGAAGCGCCACGTCTCCGACATTCTCGAAGGCAAGGCGCAGCTGCAGGCCACGCTCGACGCCCTGCCGGACGTGCTGCTGGAGGCGGGCATCGACGGCCGTTGCTACCGCTTCCATTCACCGCGCCGCCCCAAGTCGTCGATCAAGGTGCGCGAGCCGGTGGGCAAGATGATGTCCGATCTCTTGCCGGCGAACGCCGCGGCCGAGGTCATGGTCGCACTGCGCGATGCGTTCGAGTTCGGGTTTTCTTCAGGACGGCAGTTCGAGACCCGGGTTCCCAAGGGTGTTGTGTGGTTCGAGATTTCGGTCTCGCGCAAGCTGGTGGGCGAGGGTGCGGACGCGCGGTTCATCGTCATCCTGCGGGACATCACCGAAAGCAAGCTGGCCGCCCGCGAGATCGAGCACCTGGCTTTCTACGACAACCTGACAGGCCTGCCCAACCGCCAGCTGCTGCTGCACCGGCTGCAGGCCGCGGTCGACTCGAACGTGCGCCGCTCGCGGCACGCTGCGCTGCTGTTCCTGGACCTGGACGATTTCAAGACACTCAACGACGCGCTCGGGCACGCCACGGGCGACGCGCTGCTCAAGCAGGTTGCGCTCCGGCTTCAAGGCAGCCTGAGCGAAGGCGGCACGGTCGCGCGGCTGGGTGGCGACGAATTCGTGGTGGTGATCGAAAACCTCAGCGAAGACCCGTCGGTTGCCGCGATGCAGACCAACGCGACCGGCGAAGCCATTCTGAGCGCGCTGGGCGAATCGTTCCAGCTCGAAGACCACGAGTACCACAGCACCTGCAGCATCGGCGCCGTGGTCTTCAGCACGGCAAACCAGTCGCTGGAAGATCTGCTCAAGCATGCGGGCATTGCCATGTACTACGCCAAGTCGGCCGGCGGCAATGCATTGCGCTTCTTCGAGACCGCAATGCAGACGGCCATTACCGCCCGGGCAACGCTGGAGAGCGAGTTGCATGCGGCCCTGGCGGGCAACCAGTTCATCCTGCACTACCAGAGCCAGGTCACGTCCGAGGGGCACATTGCGGGCGCGGAGGTGCTCATCCGCTGGCACCACCCGGAGCGCGGAATGGTGCCGCCCGGAGGCTTCATCGAGCTGGCGGAAGAAACCGGGCTGATCGTGCCCATCGGCATGTGGGTGCTCGAAACGGCCTGCGTGCAGCTCGAGCGCTGGAGCCACGATCCGAGGCGCCGGCACCTGCAGCTGGCGGTCAACGTCAGCGCACGCCAGTTCCGCACCGCGGACTTCGCGGATCGCGTTCGCGATGTGCTGCGCAGGACCGGCGCAGACCCGACAAGGCTGAAGCTCGAGCTCACCGAGAGCCTGCTGCAGGACAAGATGACGGAAACGGTCAGCAAGATGCAGTTGCTTGCGTCGATGGGCGTCCGCTTCTCGATGGACGACTTCGGCACCGGCTATTCGTCGCTGTCGTACATGACGCAGCTGCCGCTGGACCAGATCAAGGTCGACAAGTTCTTTGTGCAGAGCATCGGCACCGACCCGAAGGTCGAACTGATCATCCAGGCCATCATCGGCATGGCACGCAACCTCGAGCTCGAGATCGTGGCGGAGGGCGTCGAAACGCAGCAGCAGTTCGAGTTTCTGCAGATGCACGGAACGATGCTTTGCCAGGGGTACCTGTTCAGCAGGCCAGTGCCGCTCGAAGAGTTCGAAGCGCAGCTGGACGTTGCCATGGCAGACTGAGCGCCCGCTGCACCTGACGGAGTCCACACACGATGCGTCTCCCGATTCCCGACCTGACGCGTTTCAGCCTGCGTGCCCGGTTGTCGGCGGGCGTGGTGGCCATTGTTTTCCTGACGACGATCGGCATTGCCAGCGCCGCGCTCTACTTCGTCAAGCGCAACATGCAGGCAACCATCGCCGAGGAGCAGTTCGAGCGGATCTCGGCCATTGCCGACGCGGTGGACCAGAAGTTCCTGAGCCGGCGCACCTTGCTCAAGACCTTCGGCGACAGCGTCGAGAGCCACAATTTCACCGGTGCCGAAAGGCTGCAGGACCTCGTCATGCAGCACAAGTCGCTCAGGGAGGCCTTCGACAACCTGGCCTTCATCGATGCGCAGGGCGAGATCGTGGCCAACATGAACGGCGCGCAGCAGATCGGCAAGATCAACGTCAAGGACCGCGACTACTTCCGGGGAACCATCGCGGCCAAGGCGGGCGTGATCTCCCAGCCCTTCAAGAACCGCATCAGCGGGCTCGCGCAAGTTGCCATGACCGAACCCGTGCTGGACCGCGAGGGCAGGGTGGCCTATGTGATTGCCGCCTTCATCACCCTGAGCGAACACAACTTCCTGGGTGAGCTTGCCAACGTGAAATTCGGCAAGAGCGGGTACATGTTCATCATCAACACCGGCGGCATCATCGTCGACCACCCCGACAAGGCCCGGCTGCTCCAGCACATCGACGCCGACGGCGTACCCAACCCCGCCGCCAATCGCGCCATTGCCGGGTTCGAAGGGGCGTCCGAAGGCGTGAACCGCAGGGGCGTGCATGCCCTTTACGCGTTCAAGCACATCCGCCAGACCAACTGGGTGCTGGGCGCGATGTACCCGCGCCAGGAGGCCTTTGCCCAGGCGGAGCGGATCGAGCGCTTTGCCTGGGCGGGCGCGCTCCTGCTGACATTGCTGGCCGGCGGGCTCACCTTCATGACCGTACGGTCGCAGCTTGCGCCGTTGTCGCGCCTGCGCGAACACATGCAGGTGTCGCGTGCCAACTCTGCCTACACGCCCCTGGAGGAGGAGTCCGGCCAGGACGAGGTGGGCGATCTCTCGAACACCTTCGACACGCTCATGCGGGAACGCCGTGCGGCCCAGCAGCGCGTGCAGTCGAGCGAAAGATTCCTGCGCGACGTGACCGACAACCTGCCGGCCGTGGTCGCCTACTTCGATCGCAACCAACGCTGTCTTTTCGCCAACAAGGCGGGGTTGCGGATGCGGGGCCGGACGCAAGCCGACATCGGCCGCATGACCATGCAGGAGTCGCTGCCCGATGCGGTCTACCGGCAGCTCGAGGCGCAGGTTGCCAAGGCGCTGCAGGGAACGCCGACGCGCACCGAAGGCACCTACGACCGCAAGGGCAAGGAGGGCTTCTTCGAATGCCACCTGCTGCCCGACCTTCGCGACGACGGCGTGGCGGGCTACTACGTGATGACCTTCGACATCACCGAGCGCAAACGGGCCGAGATGCGAAGCGCCGACAGCGAGCGGCGCCTGCGCGGGCTCACCGACAACGTGCCGGCGCTCCTGACCGAACTCGATCTCGAAGAGCGCGTGGTTTTCTGCAACGGCAGATACCTGGCTTGGCTCGGCATCGAGCCGGCTTCGATGATGAACCGGCACATCCGCGAGACCCTGGGCGAGGCGCATTACGAGGTGCGCAAGCCGCTCCTGGCGCGTGCCTTCGCGGGCGAAGTGGTGTCGTTCGAACAGACGGCCCAACTGCTGATCGGCGAGCGGACCCTGCAGACGACCTACCTGCCGCATCGGGCTGGCGACGGCGCAGTCGTGGGGTTGTATGTGCTTTCGCACGACGTCACCGACCTGAAGCAGAAGCAGAGGCAGCTCGATGTCCTTGCGCGGGAAGATGCGCTCACGGGCTTGCCCAACCGCCGTTCGTTCGAAGAACATGCGCGCGAGGCCATGGCCAGGTCCCGGCGCTCGGGAAAGCCGATATGCCTGCTGTTCCTGGACATCGACTACTTCAAGTCGATCAACGATTCGCTGGGCCATGCGGCCGGCGACGCGGTGCTCAGGGAGTTCGGCCGCCGGCTCAAGGAAAGCGTGCGCGAGACCGACATGGCGGCGCGCTATGCCGGCGACGAGTTCGTGATTCTTCTCGAGGGAGTCGACGGGATCGCCGAGGCGGGGATCGTCGCGGAGAAGGTGCTTGCCGCAATGCGGCCGGCGTTCCATCTCTCCGGCCGCTCCTTGCAGGCGACCGCCAGCATCGGCGTTGCAATCGCAGAGGAAGACGAGGATCTGTCGTCCTTGTTCATGCGCGCCGACGCGGCACTGTACGCGGCCAAGAAAGAAGGGAAGAACCGCTTCATGATGGCGGAGCCCCGGACCCGGGCTGCGGACAGTGTCTCCTGGCCCCGCCAGGAGCCTTCCAGCGCCTGACGCCGTGCCCGGCACTTGTGCCCGCGGGGTGCAATCTGGGCCTTGTCCTACGCGAAAAGTACCTGCTGCTGGCCTAAATTTGCAGCATCTGCCGCATGGCAGCCACGAGGTTCGAGCGCTGCAACCCGGGAGTTCGGCACCAGCCGGAAAAAAAGCGAGAGCCCGCATGCCGCTGCACCAATGCGCGGCCACTGGAGGAAGAAGAGCAATGGCAGATCACGGCGGTGGGAGTGCACCTCTGAATCAACGCACTCTGGCCGACGCCGATTTCCGGCTGATGGTCGAGGCGGTCTCGGACTATTCCATCATCGTGCTGGACCCCAGCGGCATCGTCATCAGCTGGAACGACGGCGCGCGAAAGCTCAAGGGGTACGACACCGCGGAAGCGATCGGGCGGCACTTTTCTCTTTTCTACCCGAGCGAGCTGCTGGAGCAGAACCAGCCCGACCGCGCGCTGGAAACCGTGCGCCAGGCAGGCCACATGGAAGAAGAAGGCTGGCGCCTGCGCAAGGACGGCACACGCTTCTGGGCCAGCGTGGTCATCACGCAAATCCCCGGCACCAACGGGGAAATCCGCGGCTTCTCGTTGATCACGAGAGACCTCAGCGAACGCCGCCGCCAGGACGAGATGCTGCGCATGAGCGAGGAGCGCTTCAGGCTGCTGGTCGAGGGCGTGAAGGACTATGCGATCTTCATGCTCGACCCCGGCGGCCACATCGTGAGCTGGAACCTGGGCGCGCAAAAGAACAAGGGCTACGAGGCGTCGGAGATCATCGGGCAGCACTTCTCGGTGTTCTATCCGCCCGAGGTTGCCGCGATCGGCTGGCCCGAGCAGGAGTTGCGCAACGCGCTGCGCGACGGCCGCTTCGAGGACGAAGGCTGGCGCATCCGCAAGGACGGCAGCCGCTTCTGGGCCAGCGTGGTCATTACCGCGCTGCACGACGCCACCGGGCGGCACCGGGGCTTTGCCAAGGTCACGCGCGACCTGACCGAGCGGCGCCGCGTGACCGCGCTCGAAGACGAAGGGCGCCGCGTCACCAACTTCCTGGCGATGCTCGGGCACGAGCTGCGCAATCCGCTGGCGCCGATTTCGAACGCGCTCGAACTCCTCAAGCGCGAAAAGACCGAGTCCGCGGTCATCGCCCACACCCGCGACATCATCGGCCGGCAGCTCAGGCAGATGACGCGGCTGGTGGACGACCTGCTCGATGTGGGCCGCATCACGAGCGGCAAGATCCACCTGGAGAGCAAGCCGGTTCGCCTGCGCGAAGCCATTGCCGAGGCCGCCGAGGCGGTGCGGCCGCTGATCGAAAGCAAGTCGCAGACGCTGCACCTGCATTACCAGGAGGCCGATCCCTGGATTTCGGGAGACCGCGCCCGGCTCATCCAGATCGTCAGCAACCTGATTCACAACGCCGCGAAGTTCACGCACAACAGCGGCAACGTCCATGTCTCGCTCTCGCAGGTTGGCGAAGATGCCGACATCAGCGTGCGCGACGATGGACCCGGCATACCGCCCAAGGACCTGCAGCGGATCTTCGACCTGTTCGTGCAGGGCGAGCAGAACATGGCAAGGTCGCAGGGCGGCCTGGGCCTGGGGCTCAGCCTCGTGCAGCAGTTGACGACGCTGCACGGTGGCCGGGTCAGTGCGTTCAGTACCGGCCGGCCGGGGGAAGGCAGTGAGTTCGTCGTGCAGTTCCAGACCACCCAGCCGCCGATCACCACGCTGGAGGCGGAGCCGCGGCCCCTGGGCGAGCAGCGCGTGCTGGTGGTGGACGACAACGTGGACGCGGCCGAAACCATGGCGCTGCTGCTGGAGGCGCTGGGCTACAAGTCCAGCGTTGCGCATGGCGGCCTCTCGGCCATCGAGGCGGTGAAGGCGCAAGACCCGGACGTGGTGCTGCTGGACATCGGCCTGCCCGACCTGAACGGACACGAAGTCGCCAGGCGGCTGCGGGCCGAGATGATCAACCCGCCGCCGCTGATTGCCATTACCGGCTACGGCCAGGCCAGCGACAGGGACACCAGCCTCGAGGCCGGCTTTCGCGCGCACCTGACGAAGCCCGTGGACGTCGACAAGCTGACCGCGCTGCTCGAGCACCTGCTCGAGTCGCCCCGCGCCTAGGCGGTGAGCGGCGGCTCCACGGGCAGCGCCCGCTTGTGGGCGCTCTTGCGGTGCGTTGAAAGAATGATCTCGCGTGCCGCCGCGGACACCGGCTTGCCCTCGAGGAAATCGTCGATCTGCTCGTAGCTGACGCCGAAGGCATCTTCGTCGGGCTTTTGCGGCACCAGCGATTCGAGGTCGGCCGTCGGCACCTTGAACACCAGTGCGTCGGGCGCGCCGAGCTGCTGCGCGAGCGCCCGCACGCGCCGCTTGTTGAGGCCGGTGAGCGGCGTCACGTCGGCCGCACCGTCGCCGAACTTGGTGAAGAAGCCCATCAGCGCCTCGGCCGCATGGTCGGTGCCGATGACGATGCCGTCGTGCGCGCCGGCCACCGCGAACTGCGCAATCATGCGCTGGCGCGCCTTGATGTTGCCGAGCACGAAGTCTTCATGCGCCGCATCGCGGAACGTTAGATCGCCGGCCTTCAGCGCCGCGAGCATGCCGTCCGCCGCGGGCCGGATGTCGACGGTGAGGGTGCGGTCGGGCTTGATCACCTCGAGCGAGCGCTGCGCCTCGGCCTCGTCCTTCTGCACGCCGTAGGGCAGCCGCATCGCGATGAAGGTGGCGTTGCGGCCTTCGGCGCGCAGCCGTTCCACCGCGCGCTGCGCAAGGCATCCGGCCACCAGCGAATCGACGCCGCCGCTGATGCCCAGCACCAGCGTCTTCAAGCCCGTGCCGCGCAGGTAGCCGGCCAAAAAGCCGATGCGCCGCTCGACCTCTTGTGCGGCGTCGAACACCGGTGCCACGTGCAGCGCGGCAATGATCTCGCGCTGCAGCGCATCGACGGGGGCAAATTCACCAGCATTCATGACGCGACCTTTCTGTGCATTCATCGGAGCGAATTAAAAATCGACCAGGCTGAGGCCGATGCTCAGCACGGTGCGCTTCCGGTTGTAGTCCACCAGCGTATCGCCGTAGCCGTGGAACAGCTGCGTGTGGAAGCGCAGGTTGCTGGTGGTCGGGTCGCCGATGGCCTTCAGCCACTCGAGCCGCACCGAGCCGCGTCCGCTGTCGCGCAGGTTGTTGCGCACGGTAAGGGCCAGGGTGTTGTCGCGGTTGAAGTTCCAGCGGCCGGTGACCTCGGCGCGGCCGATGTAGCTGGAGATGTCGGGGTTGTCGTCCTTCGCCGCGCTTTCCGACAGCCGCTGCCAGACGCGTCCGGTGATGCTGAAGCGGTCGTCGAGCTCGGCGCCGCCCATCAGGTAGACGCGGTTCCAGCTGCGCGACAGCGGCAGGCTCTGGCCGTTCGACTGGTGAACCAGGCCCACGCCCGCATAGCGCCAGCGCCAGCCGCCGGGCAGCCTGAAGTCGAGCGGGTAGACATACATCATCTCGGGCTCGTGGTCGGTGGTGCGGAAAGGCCGCGAGATCGAGCCGTTGAACAGCTGCCACGTCGACTGCTGCGAATACGCAAACCAGAGCGAGTCCTTCTTGATCGGGTCGTTCTGCGTGAGCAGGCCCTGCGCGATCTTGGTACGCACCGACAGGCCGATGCGCATTTCGTTGGCCTGGTAGTCCACCGGCGAGGCGGTGTGGCCTTCGGAGGGCGACGTGGGCGTGTCGGGCTTGCTGGTGGCGGCCGAGGCCGAGACGTTCAGCGGGCGGTAGCCGCGGAACACGAAGGTGCCGCAGTCGCTGCCGTTCTCCAGCTCCCAGAAGCGCGACAGCGCCGAATACTGCCGGTCGCGGCAGCCCTCGCTGGTGGCGACCGACACCACGCGCGTGGCCGGCACGGAACCGTCGACCGGCGGGGCCGGCTGCGTGCTTGCCAGCACCGGCGGCGCCACCGGCACCGACACCGAAGGCAGCGTCTGCTGCTGCGCCCAGCGGTCGAAGCAGGCCAGCCGTGCGTCGTTGTTGTTGCCGAGCGCGGCGCACTGCTGCCAGGTCAGCTGGGCATCGGCCAGCGGGCTGGAAGGCTTTTCGACAGCCTGCGCGTTGGCCAGCGACGACGCAAGGAGGCCGGGCGCCAGCAGGCTCGCGGCAAGGGTGGTGCGTAGATGGATTGGGTTCATTTGTCTGCGGTCCGTTCCGTCTTTTTCAGAGTGAAGGGATGTGTGGTTTCGTCGGCGGCATTGCGCCAGGTGCCCCTGAACTCGCGTCCGCAGGAGTCCGGCTGCAGCGTGGCCGACCACACGCCGCTGATGCTGCGCCCGTCGAGCGATTCGTCGATGGCGAGTTCGCCCTCGTCGTTGACATCGCCCGCAAGTTGCGAGACCGGTGCGCTCGCCGAAGGCGCGGCCGCGGCGCGCGTGATGGTGCCGCGCACGCCCACGTATTCGGGGTGCTTGCCAAGCACGACCGAGGCGGCGCCCGGAAGGCCTTCGAAGCGCGCCTGCCAGTTGCCGTACAGCGCTTCGACCGGCAGGTCCCGCGCGGTGGCGGGGCATCCGGGCGGTGCAGCGTTCTGCGCGCCGGGGCCGGCGCATGCGGTGCACAGCGCGGCCAGCGCCAGCAGGAGAACCCGCGCCTTCATGACGCGGAGGCGGCCGCCGCAGCAGCCGCCGCACTGTCCTGGGCCTTGCGCGCGAACTCGGCGCGCAGCGCCTTGAGCTTCTCGCGCGGGTCTTCGCGCGTGGTGGCCTTGTCCAGGCCCATTTCGGCGATGAAGCGGCTCGGCACGCAGGGCACCATCTCGCGGCCCTGCTTGCGCTTCTTGGTCCAGCTCACGGCCAGGCTGCGCTGCGCGCGCGTGATGCCCACGTACATGAGGCGGCGCTCTTCCTGCAGCCGCTGCAGCGTTTCGTCGCTTACCTTGAGCTGTCGGCCGTTGTCGTCTTCTAGCTTGAAGGGCAGCAGGCCCTCGGTCACGCCGATGAGCATCACGTGCGGCCATTCGAGGCCCTTGGAGGCATGCAGCGTCGAAAGCGTGACCACGTTCTGGTCCTGCTCGCGCTCGCTGATGGTCGAGAGCAGCGAAATGGTCTGCGCCACTTCGAGCAGGCTCTTGCGTTCGCTCTCGATGTTGTTGTCGGCGCCCGAGGCATCGTCGAGGGTGCCGCCGGCGCGCTGCGACATCCAGTCGACGAACTCCAGCACGTTGGTCCAGCGCGCGGCCGCGGCCTGTTCGCTGTCTTCGCCGTCGTACAGGTGCTTCTCGTAGTCGATCTCCTTCAGCCAGTCGAGCATGAAGGTGCGCGAATCTTCGGCGCCCATGGTGCGGCGCGCGCGGTATTCCAGGTCGTTGATGTAGCGGCCGAACTCGTGGATGCCCTCCAGCGTGCGCTTGGGCATCACGCTCGGCAGCGACGGGCTGAAGAGCGCTTCGAAAAGGCTCAGCTTGTACTGGCTGGCAAAGGTGCCAAGGCTCGCGAGCGTGGTGTGGCCGATGCCGCGCTTGGGCGTGGTGATCGCGCGCAGGAACGCCGGGTCGTCGTCGTTGTTGACCCACAGGCGGAACCAGCCGCACAGGTCCTTGATTTCAGCGCGGTCGAAAAAGCTCTGCCCGCCCGAAACCTTGTACGGAATCTGCGCCTTGCGCAGCGCCTGCTCGAAGACGCGCGCCTGGTGGTTGGCGCGGTAAAGAATGGCGAAGTCGCGGAACTCCTTGTACTGCTTGCCCTGCGCCGTGGCGTCACCCGCGCGCAGGCTGATGATGCGCGCCACCGCGCGCTCGGCCTCGTGCGCCTCGGAGTCGGCATCGACGATGCGCACCGGCTCGCCTTCGCCCAGTTCGGAGAACAGCGTCTTCGGAAACAGCTTCGGGTTGGGGCCGATCACGTTGTTGGCCGCCCGCAGGATCGCGCTGGTGGAGCGGTAGTTCTGCTCCAGCTTGATGACCTTCAGGTCCGGATAGTCGACCGGCAGCTTGCGCAGGTTGTCCAGCGTGGCGCCGCGCCAGCCGTAGATCGACTGGTCGTCGTCGCCCACCGCGGTGAAGCGCCCGCGCGCGCCCGCCAGCGCCTTCAGCACTTCATATTGGGTGGCGTTGGTGTCCTGGTATTCGTCCACCAGGATGTGGCCCAGCGTGGACTGCCACTTGGTGCGCACCTCTTCATAGTCGCGCAGCAGCTTGAGCGGCATGCCGATGAGGTCGTCGAAGTCGACGCTCTGGTAGGCCGTGAGCCGCTCTTCGTAGCGCGCCATGATGCGCGCGGTGATGCGCTCGTTGTCGTCCACCGCGGCGGCCTCGGCCTCTGCGGAGTTCAGGCCCATGTTCTTCCACTTGCTGATGGTCCATTGCCAGATGCGCGCGGTGGCGGTGTCGGTGGTGCCGCCGGCGTCCTTCAGTATCTTGGTGACGTCGTCGCTGTCCAGGATGCTGAAGGCCGGCTTCAGGCCCAGCACGGCGCCGTCTTCGCGCATCATGCGCACGCCCAGTGCGTGAAAGGTGCAGATCACCACATGCTTCGCGTCGCGCCCGATCAACCCCTTGGCGCGCTCGCGCATTTCGCTCGCGGCCTTGTTGGTGAAGGTGATGGCCGCAATGCGCTTGGGCTCCAGGCCGGCCTGGATCAGCCGGCCGATCTTGTGCGTGATGACGCGCGTCTTGCCCGAGCCCGCACCCGCGAGCACGAGGCAGGGGCCATGCAGGTAATTGACAGCTTCTTGTTGCGCGAGATTGAGACCGGAAGACATGAGGAGTGGGAACGGAAGGCCGCGAGGGAACGGGCAGGCGCAAAGCGGGCAATGATACGGGGCGCGGCTCTCGCGCAACCCCGCCGAAGTTCACGATGCGGGATGCAACGACAATCAGCCCGTGCTGCCCGTATTTCTCGTTACCTTTCCTTTCTTCGCGTTGATCGCCGCCGGCTATGGCGCGGCGCGGGCACGCGTCCTGCCGCTGGACGCGATTCCCGGCCTCAACACCTTCGTGCTGTATTTCGCGCTGCCTTGCATGCTGTTGCGCTTTGGTGCCGGCACGCCGATCGGGCAACTGCTCGACGGCAGCGTTGCACTGGTCTGGGGCGTGAGCGCGCTGGCCGTGGTGGCGGGCACGATCTTCTTTACCCGCAATGCGCGCGTCGGTTGGAACGACGGCGCCTTCGGCGCGTTGGTGGCGGCTTTTCCGAACACCGGCTTCATGGGCGTGCCGCTCCTGGTGGCGCTGCTGGGTGCGCAGGCCGCGGGGCCGATGATCATCACCATTGCGTTCGACCTGGTCGTGACCTCTTCGCTGTGCATTGCACTCTCGCGGCTCGACGGCGCCGGCAGCGAGGGCGGTGGTGCGGGACATCACGGCCCCCGGCAGGCGGCGCGCCAGGCGCTGCGCGGCGTGCTGGTCAATCCGATGCCGTGGTCGATTCTGCTGGGCGTGCTGCTCTCGGCCGCGCGCTGGCGCCTGCCGGGACCCGTGGAGCGCACCGTGGCCATGCTGGCCGATGCGGCTTCGCCGGTGGCGCTGTTCACCATTGGCGCGGTGCTGGCGCGGTCGGCGCTGCTCGCCCGCGAGCACGCGGCCAGTGCGGAAGTGGCCGTGGCCATGGGGGTGAAGTCAGCGCTTTCGCGCAAGGCGCCGCTGGCCGACGTGCTGCCGGTGGTGGGCGTCAAGCTGCTCGTGCATCCGCTGCTGGTGTGGGCGCTGGGGCAGGGCGCCATTGCGCTTGGGCTGCCGCTCTCTTCCTCGGCGCTGGTGGTGATCGTGCTGGTGGCGGCGCTGCCGAGCGCCAGCAACGTGGCCATGCTGGCCGAGCGCTTCGGCGCCGACAACGGCCGCATCGCACGCATCATCCTGTGGACGACGGTCGCGACCTTCTTCAGCTTTCCGTTGGCCGTGGGCCTGCTGCGCTGAGCTGGGGCGCTGAAAGGCGCGTCTGTTGAATCAGGGCGTCAGCACGCCGAGCTTGAACGGATCGGCGTCCGAAAGGCGCTCGCACTTGGTGAAGTCGCGGCCCTGGGTGCCGTCGCAATAGAACGCGTTGTAGATGTTGCCGAACAGCGTCGGGCTGGCCGTGAAGAGCACACCATGATCGGGCTGCCAGTTGTCCTTGACCGGCTCGGCGCCGAGTTCCGCAGCGCTGCCAGAGCCGGCGGCGGAGGCGGAAGTGGAAGCGGAGGCGGAGGCGGAGGCGGAGGCGGAGGCGGAGGCGGGCGTGAACTCGGCCAGCGTCTTGTGCACTTCGCCGCCGCGCCATCGCATGGCCAGTTCGGAGGCGGTGGGCCTGGCAGCCACCGGCAGCAGCACGCCGTTCACTTGAAAGCCGTCACCGAAGCGATGCGTCTTGCCGGCAAGAAAGGCGTAGGCGCAGGCGGCCAGGCACTGGCCGCGGATTTCGGTGTCCACGCCGCTCGAGCGGATGGCCTCGGCATAGGCGCCGGCTGCTTCGGCGGTGCCGCCGAACGAGTCCTCGAACACCACGGTGCGCACCGTGCCTTTGCCCAGGTGCTCGGTAAAGGCCTTGATGGCTGTGCCGTCGAGCATGCCCGACACCACCAGCCGGCTGCCCTGCAGTTCGAGTTCGGCCGCGGAGCATGCGAAGCATGCAAAAAGAAGAGCCCAACCGAGCGATGAAGGCAGTTTCACGGCAACCCCTGGCGACCAGCGTTCTTGCTTGACGCGCGACGCCGGAACAGGCCCGCGCTGTAACAGCTTGAATAGCGGGCGGCCATGCAGTCAACCGATTTTTCAGATTATTTCTGATTCGCGTGTAGGCCATAAGCCATAGCTATCGGTATTGCTCCAGATGAGTGCTTGTGTTTTCAAAACACTGCTAAAGTGTTTGCAAATCAAAGTACATACGGGGGCACTATGGCAATACTTGTTCGTATTCTGCTGTGGCTGGCCTGGGTCGCCAGCGTGGGCTGGTTGTGGCATGCCGACACCCTCGGCACGGCCACGTCGCTCGCGTTGGGCGCCTTGAGCCTGGTGGTGTTCGCATGGCCCGGAAGCATTGCTCGGCGGCGCAGCAGCGAGCTGCGCTACGTCGACATGGGCAAGGAGCCCGCGGGCCTGCATCACTGACAAAGGCCGGCCTTGTTAAAAGGCCGCTGCCTCAAATGCTGTGCGGGTCGACGTCGACCAACCAGCGGATCACGCCCTTGCCCTCCGGCGTGCGCCGCAACGCGTGCAGCAGCGGCTGCCAGGCTGCCAGCAGGCGCTGCAGCGCGGCGCGCGACGGGCTTTCGATCAGCATCTGCGCCCGCTCCACATTGGCCACGCGCTGAATGGCAAGCGGCACCGCGGGGTAGCGCAGCACCCGGTCGGAACCTTCGAGCGCATCGGCCGCGGCACTTGCCGCGTTGAGAAAAGCCTGCGCCGCCTCTTGCGTGCGCGCATCCGCGCGCAGCAGTGCCTGGAATGCAAAGGGCGGCATGCCGGCCGCGGCGCGCTCTTCGAGCTGCTGCCGCGCGAAGGCCGCGTAGTCGTGCCTTCGCAGCGCGGCGAAGAGCGGATGCTGCGCATGGTGCGTCTGGATCCACATCTCGGCCGTGGCGCCTTGCGCTGCGAGATATGCCGCGTCGCGCCCCGCGCGGCCGGCCGATTGCATCAGCAGGCTGAACAGCCGCTCGGGCGCGCGAAAGTCGCTGGAGAACAGCGCGCCGTCGGGGTTCACTGCCGCCACCAGCGTGATGCGACGGAAGTCGTGCCCCTTGGCAATCATCTGCGTGCCGACCAGCACGTCGACCTCGCCCGAGTGCACGGACGCAAGCTGCGATTCGAGCGCCCCCTGCTTCTTGGTGCTGTCGGCATCGATGCGCGCAATGCGCACCGCGTTGCCATCGGGCCGCTTCACGCTGGCGAAGAGCTCGGCCAGGTGCTCTTCGAGCCGTTCGGTGCCGCGGCCCACGGGCGCGATGTCGGGGTTGCCGCAGGCGGGGCAGGCGCGCGGCACGCGTTCGGTAAAGCCGCAGTGGTGGCAGCGCAGCGTGCGGTCGATCTTGTGGAACACGCGGTAGGCGCTGCAGTGCGGGCACTCGCTCTTCCAGCCGCAGTCGGCGCAGGCCAGCACCGGCGCATAGCCGCGGCGGTTGAGAAACACCATGCTCTGTTCGCCGCGCGCAATGCGCTGGCCGATGGCGTCGAGCAGCGCGGCCGAGAGCACGGTCTTGGGCGGCTGCAGGTTCATGTCGACCAGCCGCACGCCGGGCAGTTCGCCCGCGCCGATGCGCGAGGGCATGGCCAGCCGCACATAGCGCCCGCCCGGGTCTTCGCCCTCGGCCGGGCGGCTCTGGTGCCAGCTTTCGAGCGAAGGCGTGGCCGAACCGAGGATGACTTTCGCGCCCTCGCGCTGGCCGCGCCACACGGCGAGGTCGCGCGCCGAATACCGTGCGCCTTCCTGCTGCTTGTAGCTGGGGTCGTGCTCTTCGTCGACGACGATGAGCTTGAGCCCCGGCATCGACGCGAACACCGCCATGCGCGTGCCCAGCACGATGCGCGCGGCCCCGCCGTGCGCCGCAAGCCAGCTTGCGAGCCGCTGCGGATTGGTCATGCCGCTGTGCAGCGACACCACGGCGTCGTCGCCGAAGCGCGCCTTGAAGCGGGCTTCGAGCTGCGGCGTGAGGTTGATCTCGGGCACCATCACCAGCGCCTGCGCGCCGGCGTCGCGCGCAAGCAGGTCGGCCACGCAGCGCAGGTACACCTCGGTCTTGCCGCTGCCCGTGCTGCCGACCAGCAGGAAGGTGCCTGTTTCGGCCTCTATGCGGGCAAGGGCTGCTGTCTGCTCCGGGCTGAGCGCGATCAGGTTGGCGGCTTCGGCCGTTTCGGCCACCGGCCCCGTGGTGGTCTTGCGCTTGAGCCGGCGTGCCAGCTGCGTGCCGGTGAGGTCGCGCAACTGCGGCGGCAAGGCTGCGAGTGCAATTTCACCGATCGAGCGCTGGTAATAGCGCGCCGCAAAGGCCACGAGGTCGCGCCACGCTTCGCCCAGGGGCGCGAGCGCATCGAGTGCGGCGCCCACGGGCTTGAGGGCCATGTCCGACTCGGCGCCTTCGAGCGACGTGGGGTCGTTCCAGACCACGCCCAGCACTTCGCGCCGGCCCAGCGGCACCCGCACCAGCGTGCCTGGCACAAGCGGCGCCGCGCTGGCGTAGCTCAGCAGATCGCCAAGGGCGGCGTGCGCGGGCGTTTGCACGGCGATGTCGAGCCGCCAGGCCATCGCGGCGGGCGTGCTCGCCGGCGCTGCGTCGGTTTCCGGGTCTGGGCTGCTGGGGGTGGAAATGGGCGTCCCTGTTGGCAAGGTTTGTTAATGCGACTTTGAGCAAAATCGCTTAAGTCGTTGATTTTCCTGTGCTTTGGAGCTCATCCAGAGATTCTGTGGATAACTTTGTTGACAACAGGGCTCGACACGCTGCGGAGCCTTGAAAATCAAGCGTCTGACTGGATTGCCCTCAAAAAAAGCAAAGTTCAAATCCTATATAAATCAACCACTTACGCGCGCTACTTGTTTAGGAGCAAAGAGGGGCCCGCCTCAGATAATCTTGCGCAGTGCAGCACGTGTTTTGTGCATAAGTCGGGCCTCCTACACCGTTTTTGCGCTTGACAAACGGCTGCGAACTGCTTTTCAGGGAAAACTATTCGCCGGCACGCGCAGGCCTGCCGTGTAACAGTTTCAACCCCGCAGGGCGCGCAAGGACCGCGATTGCGCGTGCACCGCCTGCACCAGCGCCGCCACATGGTCGGGCGGCGTGAACTGGCTGATGCCGTGACCCAGGTTGAAGATGTGGGTCGCCCCCTTGGCCGAGCCGGCGTGCGGCTTGCCGAAGGCCTGCAGCACTTTGGCCACCTCGGCCTCGATCTGCGCCGGGGGCGCGAACAGCACGTTGGGGTCGATGTTGCCCTGCAGGGCCTTGGCCTTGTCGTCATTGCCCTCGCCGACCAGGCGGCGCGCGGACGCGAGGTTCACGGTCCAGTCGACGCCGAGCACTTCGCAGTCGAGTTCGCGCATGGCTTCGAGCCACAAGCCGCCGCCCTTGGTGAAGACGATGCGCGGCACGGGCTGCCCATCGGCGCCATTGCGTTTCAGGCCGGCCAGCACGCGTGCGGTGTAGGCAAGGCTGAATTCCTGGAACGCGCCGTCGGCGAGCACGCCGCCCCAGCTGTCGAACACCATCACGGCTTGCGCGCCGGCGTCGATCTGCGCATTGAGGTAGGTGGCCACGGAGTCGGCGTTGACCGCAAGCAGGCGGTGCATGAGGTCGGGGCGGCTGTAGAGCATGCTCTTCGCGAGCCGGTAGTCGCTGGAACCCGCGCCCTCGACCATGTAGCAGGCGAGGGTCCACGGGCTACCCGAAAAGCCGATGAGGGGCACGCGGCCGTTGAGCGCTTTTCGGATGGATGCGACGGCATCGAACACATAGCGCAGCTTGGCCATGTCGGGCACTTCGAGCGCCGCAACGGCCGCTTCGTCGCGCACCGGGCGTGCGAAGCGCGGGCCTTCGCCGGCCTCGAACGAGAGGCCAAGGCCCATGGCGTCGGGCACGGTGAGGATGTCGGAGAAAAGAATGGCAGCGTCGAGCGGATAGCGTTCGAGCGGCTGCAGGGTGACTTCGGTGGCGTAGTCCGTGTTGGTCGCCAGCCCCATGAAGCTGCCGGCCTTGGCGCGGGTGGCCACGTATTCGGGCAGGTAGCGCCCGGCCTGGCGCATGAGCCAGACGGGGGTATGGTCGGTGGCCTGGCGCCAGCAGGCCCGCAGGAAAGTGTCGTTTTGCAATGGGGCGAAAGGCATTTCCCGATTGTCGCAGGGGGAGGGACTTTGCTTTTGCTGCTTGTGAGGGGCTGTTGTTGGG
Organism: Variovorax sp. CCNWLW235; assembly: GCF_037204085.1. Classification (NCBI taxonomy): domain Bacteria; kingdom Pseudomonadati; phylum Pseudomonadota; class Betaproteobacteria; order Burkholderiales; family Comamonadaceae; genus Variovorax; species Variovorax sp. CCNWLW235. Next base: position 79,411 of record NZ_JBBCBW010000023.1, read on the forward strand.
GGCTGCTGTTCAGGGCGCGTGCAAAGGCCACCGGGTACTCCCCTCCGCGAATGTCCCCCGGGGCTGCGCCCCTCCTCCTTTATTTCGCTGCGTGGAGCACCCGATGCCCTGTGCACTAGGACACGCTCTGGGTGTACCGCTGATCAACGACTGCTCTGCCCAACGCACCCGCTGGCGGGGTGCCTTGCGCAGCGAAATAAAGGAGGAGGCCGCAGGCCGGGGGACATTCGCGGAGAAAGGTACCCCGTCGGCGGGGGCGCACCCCGAACCAGCAAGCGCTGGCAAAGAACACCAGCCAAACTCAGACCACCGGCACCCGCACCGAATCCGCAGGATTCACCTGCCGCCGATACAGCAACAACGTGGCAACCAGCCCGCAGATGGCCGCGGCGGTCATCCACAAACCCGGCGCGCCCTTGTCGCCCGTCACCTCGATCAGGCCCGTGGCAATGGCCGGTGTGAAACCGCCGAACAGTGCGGTGGCAAGGCTGTAGGCCAGCGAAAAGCCGGCGGTGCGCACGTTGACCGGCATCACCTCGGTGAGCGCCACCACCATTGCGCCGTTGTAGCTCGCGTAGAGGAACGACAGCCACAGCTCCACTTCGAGCATGCGCGCGAAGCTCGGCGCGCCTACCAGCCACTTGAGCGACGGGTACGCGGTGAGGATGGTCAGTGCCGTGAACAGGATCAACAGCGGCTTGCGGCCCACACGGTCGGAGAGCGCGCCCATGATCGGCAGCCAGATGAAGTTGGAGATGGCCACGCACAGGGTAACGACCAGCGCATCGGTCGTGCTCAGGTGCAGTACCGACTTGCCGAAGGTCGGCGTATAGACCGTGATCAGGTAGAACGACACGGTCGTCATCGACACCAGCATCATTCCCGCGACCACCAGGCCCCAGTTGGCGATCATCGACTGGAAGATTTCGCGCGCATCAGGCCGGTGCTTGCGCGCCATGAACTCTTCGGTCTCTTGCAGCGAGCGGCGAATGATGAACAGCACCGGCACGATCAGGCAGCCGACGAAGAACGGAATGCGCCAGTAGAAGTCGCCGATTTGCTGCGAGGTGAAGGTCACATTCAGCCAGTAGCCGAGCGCTGCCGCCACGATGATTGCCACCTGCTGGCTGGCCGACTGCCAGCTCACGTAAAAGCCCTTGCGCCCCGGCGTTGCCATTTCGGACAGGTAGACCGAGACACCGCCCAGCTCCACGCCGGCCGAGAAGCCCTGCAGCAGCCGCCCGACCAGCACCAGCAGCGGCGCGGCAAAGCCGATGGTCGCGTAGGCCGGCACGCAGGCGATGAGCAGGGTGCCCAGCGCCATCAGCGCGAGCGTGACGATCAGGCCCTTGCGGCGGCCCACTCGGTCGACGTAGGCGCCCAGAAAAATCGCGCCCAGCGGTCGCATCAGGAAGCCGGCGCCAAAGGTCATGAAGGTCAGCATCAGCGAGGCGAACTCATTGCCCGCCGGGAAGAAGGCCTTCGAGATCTGCGTGGCGTAGAAGCCGAACAGGAAGAAGTCGAACATCTCCATGAAATTGCCGCCCGTCACGCGCAGGACGGTGGCGAATTTCGAAGAGGAAGAGGAGGGCGTCGAAGCAGCCGCGGAGGCTCCGGTGCCTGGAGCGGCGCGGGCGGCCGTGCCCGGTTGCGCGGCGGAGTGCGCAGGATTCATCTTGTTGTCCCCTTGGGCGAAGTAGTTCGCCCAAGGGTAGGCCGGGGTTCCCGACCGCTGCCTGACCACCGTAGTCAGGTACCTGTCACTGCCGGCTTTTACTTCAGGTCTTGTTTCAGGTCTTGTATTTGACCGAGCAGCCGTACGGCCGCGTCGAGGCTGCCGAGATCGGCTTGCCGCCGAAGGCTTCGCCGAGCGCCTGGTTCACGTAGTTGGTCGCGCTCTTGATGTCGTCGGGCCGGGCCGAGGCGATGCTGTCGATGCCGCCCGCGTACACCAGCACGCCCTTGGGGTCGATGATGAAGATATGCGGTGTGGTGCGCGCACCGTAGGCCTGGCCGATGACGCCGTCTTCGTCCATCAGCACCGCGGTGGGCGAGGCCTTTTGCGACTTCATCCATGCGTCGAGTGCGGCGGGCTGCAGGTAGTCGCTGGCTGCGCGCTCGGTGGAGTTGACCGACAGCCACACCACGCCCTGGGCCGTGGCCGATTTTTGCGTGGCGGGCATGTTGCCGCTGTTGTAGTGCTTGCGCACGAACGGGCAGCCCGGGTTGGTCCACTCGAGCACCACGAACTTGCCGGCAAAGTCGGAGAGCTTGTGCTTGGCGCCGCTGGTGTCCACGGCAACGAAGTCGGGCGCCTGCTGGCCCACGGCGGGCGCTGCGAAGGCGTTGTTGCCCATCAAAAAGCTGGCGCCGAGCGCCACGGCTGCCGCCACGACGGCGCGGCGCGAGGCACGGGAGAGGGCGGCGCGGGCGTGGCGCGCGGCACGAATGGAACGCGAGTCGGACGATGGCGAAAGTGACATGGCCAGCTTGAACTCCAGAATAAAAAAACAAACAACGGCGACAGCTTAGGCCGCTTTTCTCAAGTGCATGTGACAACCCATGTCACGCCGGGGGTCAAAGCGCGGCCAGCGCTGCGCGAACCTCGTCCTTGCCCAGGATTTCGGTCAGGACGACCGGTGGCTTGCCGGGCGCCTGCAGCACATACAACGGCACGCCGCTGCGGCCGAGCGAGGTCAGGGCGGCGGTAATGGCGGGGTCGCGGCGGGTCCAGTCGGCACGCAGCATCGCGACCTTCTTGCCGTCGAAGTCGGCCAGCACATCGGCATCGGCCAGCGTGGCCTTCTTGTTGTACTGGCAGGTCACGCACCATGCGGCCGTGAAGTCGATGAACACCGGCTGCCCCGCGCCCGTGAGCTCGGCCACGCGCGCGGCCGACCAGGGCTGCCAGCGCTGGCCGGCGCTCGATGCAAGCTTGGCCGGCTCCACCGTCTGCAGCACGTTGCGGCCGATGGCCGCGGTGAGCACCGCGGTAAAGGCGAACAGCACCGTGGCAATGACCAGCCGCGTGCGGCCGCGCAGCGTCAGCGCCCAGACGATGGCGGCCATGCACACCAGCAGCGCGAGCAGCGTGCCCGCGCCGTCGATGCCGCTTTGCTGCCCCAGCACCCAGACCAGCCACGCCACGGTCGCGAACATGGGGAATGCCAGCAGCCGGCGCAGCGTGTTCATCCACGGGCCGGGCTTGGGCAGCAGCCGCGCAATGGCCGGAACGAAGCCCGCCACCAGGTAGGGCAGCGCCAGCCCGAGGCCCAGCGCCGCGAACAGCAGCAGGGCCTGCGCGGCGGGAAGGCCGATGGCAAAGCCGAGCGAAACGCCCATGAACGGCGCGGTGCAGGGCGAGGCGATCACCACGGCCAGCACTCCCGAGAGAAAGTCGTTGGCAATCGGGTGCTTGGCCTGGGCGGAACACACCGACAACGGTGCCGCGCGGCCAAACTCGAAAACGCCCGCAAGGTTGAGGCCGATGAGCGTGAACAGTGCCGCCAGCGCGGCCACCACGGCCGGCGACTGCAGCTGGAAGCCCCAGCCGAGCTGCGCACCCGCCGCGCGCAGCGCGAGCATGGCGCCGCCCAGCGCGAGGAACGAGAGCATCACGCCGCCCGTGTAGGCCAGGCCCGCCGTGCGGTGGGCGCTGCGGTTGCCCGCCTGCCGCGCGAAGCCCAGCACCTTGATGGCCAGGATCGGGAACACGCAGGGCATGAGGTTGAGCAGCAGGCCGCCGAGCACGGCGCCCAGCAGCGCAACGACAAAGGTGCCGGCGGGCTGGGCCGGCAGCTCCGCGGGCGGCGCGGGGGCAGCCGCATTCGCCGCATTGGCGGCGAGCGCAGCCTGCAGCGCGGGCGAAACCTCGGCGCGCGGCGCGGTGGTCGGCCAGGTGCCGCTTACCGGCGCCTCGGTGCGCCAGGCCACCGGCTGGCCCGGCTGCCGGTCGCCTTCGGCCAGCGTCACCACCAGCGGCAAGGTCGTGGGGCTGGCGCTGCGCTGGTCGGCCAGCGGCAGCGTGGCGGTCCACGTGCCGCCCTGCCAGCTTTGCGTCCAGTCCTTGCCCGAGACCGCCGCGGTGCGGATCAGCTCGGGCGTTTCGGGGAAGAAGCCAAGGGTCTTGCCCTGCGCGGCCGCGGGCAGGCCCTCGAGCCGCACCTGCAGGTTGTTGCCGCTGACTTCCACGGTGCCCTGCTTGTCGAGCGGCTGCGGCTGCGCGGCCTGGGCCACGTCGAACTCGGCCTTGTGCAGCGCGGTCGAGCCCTGCAGCGGCAGGGCCAGCGTGAACTCGCCTTCCTCGGGGATGCATTCCTTGCGGCACACCAGCCAGGTGGCCTTCAGGCGGATGTCCAGGCCCGAGGCGCCCGTGCCCAGCGCCAGCGGCGGCTTGAAATTGCTCGACACCTCGAGCGGCACCGGCAGCAGCACCGTGCCCTCGTAGCCGTAGTTGGCCAGGTTGCCGATCGGGATCTTCTTCGGCACCGGCCATGCGATCTCGCCGGCGGCGACGCCCGCAGGGAGCGTCCAGTTCAGCTCCGTCGGCAAGCCGGAATCGCCGGCGTTCTTCCAGTAGGTGTGCCACTCGGGCTGGTGGGTGATCTGCAGCCCGACCCAGACCGGTGCGCCCGGCGAAACGCCGTTGGGTGCGTGCGCAACCAGTTCGGCGCGCACATGAGGGGTGGTGACGACAGCGCCTGGCTTGGAGGCCAATTGCGCCGCAGCCGGCATGCAGGCTGCGGCGGTTGCTACCAGAAGCGTAGCTAAAAAATGAAAGCGGGAGAGGATCATGCCGATCAGTCGGAGCAGGCGGGCGGTGCGAAGTTCCGGGCAGTATGGGCGCTCAAGCGGCCCAGCCCAGCACCACGCGGCGGCTGTTGGCGCTCTTTTTCTCGATCTTGGTGACCATCACCGCGCCAATCTCCGCAGTGTTTGCAACATGCGTGCCGCCGCAGGGCTGAAAGTCGATCTGCGCGTCGCCCTCACCGCCGATGCGAATGGTGCGCACCGTGCCCGTGCCGCGCGGCGGCTGCACGCTCATGCTCTTCACCAGTGCCGGGTTGGCGTCGAGCTCCTCGTCGGTGATTGCGCCCACGGTCAGCGGATGGGCCGCTTCCACCAGCTGGGCGAGGCCGGCGGTCAGCGCTTCCTTGTCGAGCGGGTCCGTCATGTGGAAGTCGATGCGGGCGTAGTCGGGCGTGATCGAGCAGCCGTTCACCGGCACTGGCACCAGGTGGCACAGCAGATGGCTCGCGGTGTGAAAGCGCATCAGCCGGTGGCGGCGCTCCCAGTCCAGGCGCGCCGTGACGGTGTCGCCCGGCTTCAACGTAGCCAGCAGTTCGGCTTGCCCGGGCGCCGGCACGTGGACGAATTCGCTGGTGGGCTGGCCGTCTTCATTCTTGGCCTTGCGGGTGTCGGCAATGACCACTTCGCGGTCGTCCGCCAGCGCCAGCACGCCCGCGTCGCCGGCCTGTCCGCCGCCGAGCGGATAGAACACGGTGCGGTCCAGCACGATGCCGGAGTCGTCGATGCGCAGGATGCGGGCTTCGCAGGTGCGCAGATACGCATCGGCGCGGAACAGGTCGTCGGTCATGCGGCGATGGTAGCGGCGATGCGTGAATGAGGTGCGCCCACGCCAAAAAGCGCCCATGACCGACAGTCCGCGCGAGCGCCGCCCGCATGATTTGCCCGGATGCGGCCTGGTTGCCGCAACAACCAAGGAGAGCGAATGAAGGTCCCTGACATCGCCGTTTCCTCGCTGGCCTCCAAGGCCACTGTGACCGCAGCAGTCGCCGCCGCGCTGGCGCTGGCCGGCTGCGGTGAAACCGCCAAGGTGGCGCCCGAAGCCACCGTCGGGCCGCGCCCGCAGTTGGCCGAGCCCAACAAGACGCTGATTCCCACCGTCAACGTGGCCACCGCCGTGGGCTGGGCCGATGCCGCCGCCCCGAAGCCCGCCACGGGCTTGCGCGTGCAGGCGCTGGCGCGCGGGCTGGACCATCCGCGCTGGGTGTACACCCTGCCCAACGGCGACGTGCTGGTGGCCGAAAGCAACAAGCCCCCCAAACCGGAAGGCGCCGACAGCAACAGCGGCCCCATGGGCAAGATCCGCAAATGGGTCATGGACAAGGTCATGAGCCGTGCCGGTGCCGGCGTGCCCAGCCCCAACCGCATCACGCTGCTGCGCGATGCCGACGGAGACGGCGCCGCCGAAGTGAAGCAGGTGTTCCTGTCGAACCTGAGCTCGCCGTTCGGCATGGCGCTGGTCGGCAATGAGCTTTTCATTGCCAACGCCGATGCGCTGGTCAAGGTGCCGTACACCGAAGGCCAGACCGCGGCGAGCGCTGCGCCCACAGTGGTGACGCCGCTGCCCGCGGGCATCAACCACCACTGGACCAAGAACGTGATTGCCAATGCGGAGGGCACCAAGCTCTACGTGACCGTGGGCTCCAACAGCAACATCGGCGAGAACGGGCTGGCGGCCGAAGAAGGGCGTGCCGCCATCTGGGAGGTGGACGTGAAAAGCGGCGAGAAGCGCCTGTTTGCGAGCGGCCTGCGCAACCCGAACGGGCTGGCCTGGCATCCGGAGACCAAGGAGCTCTGGACCGTGGTCAACGAGCGCGACGAGATCGGCAGCGACCTGGTGCCCGACTACCTTACCTCGGTGAAGGACGGCGCCTTCTACGGCTGGCCCTGGAGCTATTTCGGCAACCATGTGGATGCGCGCGTCACGCCGCCGAACCCGCAAATGGTCGCCAAGGCCGTCGCGCCCGACTACGCCCTGGGCTCCCACGTCGCGCCGCTCGGCCTGGTCTTTTCCGACGGCCGCGGCATGCCGCCGCAATTTGCGAGCGGAGCCTTCATCGGCGAGCACGGCTCGTGGAACCGCAAGCCGAAGTCGGGCTACAAGGTGGTGTTCGTGCCCTTCACCGGCGGCAAGCCGAGCGGGCCTCCGGTCGATGTGCTGACCGGTTTTCTTTCGGCGGACGAAAAGGCGCAAGGCCGGCCCGTGGGCGTGGCGCTCGACAAGAGTGGCGCCCTGCTGGTGGCCGACGACGTGGGCAACGTGGTCTGGCGCGTGTCGGCCGCGAAGTAGCGGCCGGCGCCGTTCGTGCTCATCGGCGTTGCTGCGGCGGCCGGCTGATGCGGTAGAGCCGGTGTCGGCGCAGCGCATGCCCCTCGGGCAGCGCAGGGTGGTCGAACGCGCCGGCCACGTCTTCATGCATGCCGATGCGCTCCATCACTGCGGCCGACCGAAGGTTGCCGACGGCGGTGAATGCCACGATCTCGTCGAAGCCGAGCCGTTCGAAACCGATCTGCAGCGCGCCGCGCGCAGCCTCGCTCGCAAACCCCTGGCGCCACCACTTTCTGCCGAAGCGCCAGCCGATCTCCACGCAGGGTGAGAAGGGCAGCGCCGCCAGCGGCACGTTCAGGCCCGTGAAGCCGGCGAATTCGCCCGAGTCCTTGTGCTCGACGGCCCAGAAGCCCCAGCCGTTCTCGTCGATGCGAGCCTTCAAGCGCTCGGCCAGTGCGTCGCTGTCGGCCCGCGTGGGAACCGGCAGCAGAAATGCCATGACTTCCGGGTCGGCCGCGAGCGCGGCAAAGGGCGCGAGATCGCTCTCGCGCCACTGCCGCAGCCGAAGGCGCGGGGTTTCGAATTCGATCAGGGGCGGGGTGATGCTGTCGGCCATGCGGCCGATTGTGCTCAGAACCCCGCGAGCACCACCTTGCCCTGCGCGGTGCCGCTTTCGATCAGCGCATGCGCCTTGCGGAGGTTGGCCGCGTTGATGGTGCCGAAGCTCGCGTTCGCCGTGGTGCGGATGCGGCCCGCGTCGACCAACGCCGCCACCTCGGCCAGCAGCGCGCCCTGCTCGGCGATGTCCGGCGTTTCGAAGCGCGAACGCGTGAACATCATTTCCCAGTGCAGCGAGATGCACTTGGTCTTGAGCGGCATCGCGTCGAGCGTCGGCAAGTCGTCGATCACCGCCAGCTGGCCCTGGGGCTTGAGGCTTTCGATGATCTGCGCGTAGTGCTGGCCGGTTTGTGTGAGGCTGGCGACCATGTCGACTTCGCCGATGCCCGCGGCCTTGAGCTCGGTTGCAAGCGGCTTCGAATGGTCGATGACCGCGTGCGCGCCCAGTGCCAGGCACCACGCCCGCGTCTCGGCGCGCGAAGCCGTGGCCACCACGCGCAGTTGCGTGAGCTGGCGCGCGAGCTGGATCAGGATCGAACCGACGCCGCCGGCGCCGCCGGTAACCAGCAGCGTCTGCCCCGCGCCGCCGCCTTTCGGCACCTTGAGGCGATCGAACAGCAGTTCGTAGGCGGTGATGGTGGTCAGCGGCAACGCGGCAGCCTGTGCATCGTCGAGGCTCTTGGGTGCAAGGGCCGCAATGCGCTCGTCGACGGCGTGCAGTTCCGCATTGGTGCCGGGCCGGACGATCGAACCGGCGTAGTACACGCGGTCGCCGACCTTGAAATTCTTCACCCCGGCGCCGATGGCCTCGACCGTGCCCGCGGCGTCCCAGCCCAGCACCTTGGCGTGGCCGGCTTCGGGCGCCATGTTCTTGCGCACCTTGGTGTCGACCGGATTGACCGAGACGGCCTTGACGCGCACCAGCAGGTCGCGCGGGCCAACCGCGGGCGTGGGCAATTCGATGTCCTGCAGCGACTCGGGGTTGTCGATGGCAAGGGATTGGTAGTAACCGATGGCTTTCATGTCGAAGGACCTTTCTTGAACGATGGCTCGACTGTAGGATGGCAAATGAAAATTGATAAGACGGCCTGTTGAAGCAACACCTTCAAATGAAAATTGAAAATCTCTCGGACCTGCAGGTGCTGGTGCAGACCGCGCGCGGCGGCACCCTGACGGCAGCCGCCCATGCGCTGGGCATGACGCCCGCTGCCGCCAGCGCCACGCTCAAGCGGCTCGAAACACAGCTGGGCGCGCGGCTGTTCGAGCGATCGACCCGCGCCATGCGCCTGACATCCCAGGGCCAGACGCTGCTCGATTACGCCGTTCGCGCCTTCGAGCTGCTGGACGAGGGCGAATCGCTGGTCACGGCCGACCGTGGCGAGCTGGTCGGCACCTTGCGTGTGGCGGCTCCCTCGGACCTTACGCGCAGCACGCTGCTGCCCTGGTTCGACGAGTTCCTGGCGCTGCACCCGGGCGTGCAGCTGTCGCTTTCGGTCGGCGACCGGCTGCTCGACGTGACCCGCGACGAGGTCGACCTGGCGCTGCGCTACGGTGCGCTGGCCGATTCACGGCTTGTGGCACGGCCCTTTGCGCTCACCAACCCGCTGCTCACCGCATCGCCCGGCTACCTGCGCCGCCATGCCGCGCCCAAGACGCCGCATGACCTGCTGCACCACAACTGCCTGACCTTCGATCGCGGCGGGCGCCGCCACCGCACCTGGCGTTTTGCACAGAACGGCCAATGGACCGAAGTGCGCGTGAAGGGCGACCGCAGCGTGGACGACGCCTCGCTCGCGCGCGAGTGGGCTGTGGCCGGGCGGGGCATCGTGCTGAAGTCGGCGCTCGACGTGCGGGACGACCTGCGCAAGGGCACGCTGGTGCGCCTGCTGCCCGAGTGGGAGACCGAGCCCTATCCGCTGCACGCACTGCTGCCGAGCGGGCGCTTTGTGCCGGCGCGCGTGCGGGCGCTGGTGGATTTTCTGGCTGCCAAGTTCGACGCGCTCGCGCCGATGCCCGGCTAGATCATCGGCGTGACGGCGCCGTCCATCGCCACGATGGCGCCGGTGATGTAGCTCGCCTTCGGCGATGCCAGGAACACGACCGCATTAGCAATTTCTTCGGGCGCCGCAATGCGCCCGAGCGGCAGCCTTGCCTTGGCGCGCTGCAGCGCCTCTTCGCTGCCGATGCCTTGCAGCTTTGCGTCCGCCTTCAGGCCCTCCTGCAGCCGCTCGGTGAGCGTTAGGCCGGGGTTCACCGCATTCACCCGCACGCCCTTGGCCGCATAGGCCGATGCCATGCCGGCACTCACCAGCATGAGCGCCGCATTGGCCGCGCCGCCCGCCATGTGAACGGGGCTCGCCACCTTGCCGCCCTGGCCGATCACGTTGACGATGGCGCCGCTCCCGCGCTGGCCCATGCGCTTGACCACCGGGTCGATCATGTGGATGTAGGTGAAGTACTTGGCGTCCATGGCGTCGTGCCAGGCGGCCGCGTTCAGTTCGTCGGGCGGCGTGCGGCGCGCGGCACCGGCGGAATTCACCAGCACGTCGACCGGGCCGAAAGCCTGTTCAGCGGCATCCAGCGCGGCCACGGCGCCGGCGGGGTCCTTGAGGTCGGCGGCTTGCACCGACACCCGGCCTTCGGCTTCTGCAAACGCCTCGACCAGCGTCTTGCGGCCCTGCTCCAGGTTCTGCAGATCGCGCGAGACCAGGCTCACACGCGCGCCCTCGCGCAAGAAGCCCAGCGCGCAGGCCAGGCCGATGCCCTTGCTGCCGCCGGTGATGAGAACGTGCCGGTCCTGGAGCTGGAGATCCATGTGAGAGTCCTTGACTTGAATCGTGAATAGAAAGAAAGAACGCCGCGCGGCGCGGGGTCGCGTGGATTGAATCACCGCTCTAAGATCGGCGGATGAACGCATCCTCGGTATCCCTGCCCCGCTACTGGTCTCAACTGACGACGCGCGACTTTGCCGCGCTCGATGTGGCAGCCACCGTGGCGGTGCTGCCGCTCGGCGCGACCGAACAGCACGGCCCGCACCTGCCTCTGGGCGTGGACACCGTGCTGGCCGACGGCATCGTGGCCGCGTCGCTGCCGCTGCTGCCGGCAGATCTTCCGGTGCTGTTCTTGCCAACGCAGCAGATCGGCCTGAGCCCCGAGCACGCGCGCTTTGCGGGCACGCTCACGCTGTCGGCCGAAACAGTGATTCGCATGTGGAAGGAAATCGGCGCCGGCGTAGCCCGGGCCGGCGTGAAGAAGCTGGTGCTCTTCAACGCACACGGCGGGCACGTGGGCGCAATGGACATCGTGGCGCGCGAGCTGCGCGCGGAGCACGGCCTCATCGTCTACAGCGTGAGTTGGTTCAACCTTCCGCTGGGCGATGCGGGCGCGCAGTTCGGCGCCGGCGAGCACCGCTTTGGCGTGCATGCGGGCGATATCGAAACATCGATGATGCTGGCGCTTGCGCCGCAGCAGGTGCGCATGGCCGAGGCGAAGAACTTCCGCTCCACCTCCGAGCAGCGCGCAGCGGACTATGCGATTCTCGGCAACGGCAAGAGCGCGAAGCTAGGCTGGGCCATGGAGGACTACAACCCGCAAGGCGCGGCGGGCAATGCGGCCGCGGCGACTGCGGCGCGTGGGCAGGCTGTTGTCGATGCGGCTGCGGAGCAGTTGGCGTTGTTGTTGGCTGAGGTGTCTCGGCTGCCGTTGGGCACTGCCAATACGGGACCGCTGCCTTAGTCATCGGTTCGGTGGGTGTTTCGTAGGTCGTTCAATTCAGGGCGGCGCACCCGCCGACGGGGTACCTTTCTCCGCGAATGTCCCCCGGCCTGCGGCCTCCTCCTTTATTTCG
>NZ_JBBCBW010000024.1:0-85422 GCF_037204085.1 Variovorax sp. CCNWLW235
AATAAAGGAGGAGGGGCGCAGCCCCGGGGGACATTCGCGGAGGGGAGTACCCGGTGGCCTTTGCACACGCCCCGAAACAGCGGCGCGAAAACGACAGCCTCAAGAACACAAGTCGCATTGACCAGACTCCAAGGAACACCCAAGCCATGACCTACCTGTTAGCACTAGACCAGGGCACTTCGAGCTCCCGCAGCATCGTGTTCGACCGCGAAGGCCACATCGTTGCCATCGCGCAGAAGGAGCTCACGCAGATCTATCCGCAGCCCGGCTGGGTAGAACACGACCCAATGGAAATCTGGCACAGCCAACTGGCCACCGCGCGCGAAGTGCTCGTCAAGGCCAAGCTCCAGCCAGCGGACATTCATGCCATTGGCATTACCAACCAGCGCGAAACCACCGTGCTGTGGAACCGCAAGACCGGCCAGCCCGTGCACCACGCCATCGTGTGGCAAGACCGGCGCGCCGAGCCGCTGTGCGCAAAGCTGCGCGACGAAGGCATGACCGGCACCATCCAGGAGAAGACCGGGCTGGTCATCGATGCGTATTTTTCGGGCACCAAGTTGCGCTGGCTGCTGGACAACGTGCCCGGCGCACGCGCGCAGGCCGAGCGTGGCGAACTCGCCTTCGGCACCGTCGACAGCTGGCTCATGTGGCAGCTTACCGGCGGCAAGGTGCACGTGACCGACGTGAGCAACGCCTCGCGCACCATGCTCTTCAACGTGCACAGCAATGAGTGGGATGCCGACCTCCTCAAGGCGCTCTACATTCCCGCCGCGCTCATGCCCAAGGTGCAACCATCGAGCTCTCACTTTGCAGACACCGACGAGGCACTGCTCGGCCGCGCCCTGCCCATCGGCGGTGTGGCCGGCGACCAGCAAAGCGCCCTCTTCGGCCAAGCGTGCTTCGCAGCCGGCATGGCCAAGAACACCTACGGCACCGGCTGCTTCCTGCTCATGCACACAGGCGCGGCGTTCCAGCCCTCGCACAACGGCCTGCTCGTCACCAGCGCCGCACAAACCGACGCTACGCCGCAGTACGCCATGGAAGGCAGCGTCTTCGTCGGCGGCGCCGTGGTGCAGTGGCTGCGCGACGGGCTCAAGGCCATCAAGGGCAGCGCCGAAGTGCAGTCGCTCGCCGAAAGCGTGCCCGACGCCGGCGGCGTGATGATGGTGCCGGCCTTCACCGGCCTTGGCGCGCCCTACTGGAACGCCGACGCCCGCGGCACCATCACCGGCCTGACGCGCGGAACCACCGTGGCGCACATTGCCCGCGCCGCGCTCGAAAGCATCGCCTACCAGAGCGCAGCACTGCTGCAGGCCATGAGCCGCGATGCGGTCGCCGCCGGCGGCACGCCCGTGGCCGAGCTGCGGGTGGACGGCGGCGCCAGCGTGAACGACCTGCTGATGCAGTTCCAGGCCGACCTGCTCGGCATTCCCGTGGTGCGGCCTGAAGTGATCGAGACCACGGCGCTGGGCGCCGCTTATCTCGCAGGCTTGTCGACGGGCGTCTACAGCGACGCACGCCAGTTGTCGAAGCTTTGGAAGGTGGAGCGGCGCTTCATGCCGACCATGGGCCGCGCGCAGGCCGAGGAATCGATGGCGCGCTGGGAGCGCGCGGTGCGGCAGGCGACGGCGAACTGAGCGCCGCCGCTTCGGCACCTTCTATTTCTTGGTGACTTCCTCGGGCCCGGAGTAGGTGTACGACTCCACTTTTTGACCTTTGCACAGTGATTGCAAGTCGCGCGCGACTGCTGGCAGAAGATTATTCAAGCCGTAGTTCAGCGTCGTCACGTACTCCGAATCCGCGCCCCACATGTTGGACTTGTCGCCATGGGCCCGGTAGTACTTCTCTTGCAGCATCCCGTTGCGGTCGATGAACTGCGCCTTGAGCGCCACCATGCTGAAAATCTTGACACTGAGGTGCCAGGTATAGGCACGGGTCACGCTGGTCTTGACCGTAATGCCCGATGCCGGCGGCTCCAGACTTCTGGTTTCGTCGACCACATAGCCGTAATCCTTGAGAGCCAGCAGGCCGTCCGCCACCCAACGGCTGATGTCACCGGCAAGGAGCGCCCCGCTGCCTGACTGTCCGATGGTTTCCTTGTTCTGACGAGCATCTTCCGTGAGCACGATGTGTACTGGGCAAGTGCTTTGGTACGGCTGAAGCGCGTAGTTCTCGCGTGCGCTCCGGTCGTATTTCATGTCGACTTTCGAGCCATAGTCGGTGGTGGTTGCAGACACAGCGGACGCAATGCCGAACAGCAGCGCCCCAAAGGCCGTGAAGATGTACTTGTTCATGTTTGCCTCTGCGATCACTTGGCCGCGGTCGTGCTGCCAGAAGCACTTGTCCTGGGCAGCGAGTAAAGCTTCTGATCGCTGGCAAGCAGAATCGCACGGGCCTCGCCGTTCTTGACGACCTGGCCCTTCAGCTTTGTGGTGATTACACCGTTGTTGAAGGAAAACTCTTGAATGCCTTCTGCTTTGGCCGCTGGCTCCGCCGCCACGTCGAGGTCGATCATCGCCATGCGAAGAGTCTCGGTGATCGACTCGCGCATGGTGCTGCGAAACAGGGCCGCGTTGTCCGCTCCCCATATGTCCAGCGATTTTCTGCCTCCCGTGCCTACGGATTGCGATTGAAAGTAGAGCACGCTGCGCTGGATCGGCATGTTCATTCCGCCGGAAGAGCTCGGGCTGTCCGATCGGGTCCACATGGACACTTGCGACTCGGCATCAAGATTCCGGAAATCGGCTGTCAATGAATATCGCGGATAGATCAGGAGCAAAGCTTGCCCGGACGGAAGCTGGCTGCGCAGTTTGGCAAGAATGTCCATGTTCAAGGCGCGCGGCGTGGTGGTGACCGTAGCTACCTTGATCTGATAGTTGGCCAACTCGCTGCGGATCGCTTCGTTGAACTCCTTTCGGTAATCCACATCCTCGATCACCGTGTAGAACGAGCCCAGCGCTTGTTGCGATTCCTTGACACGGCTATTGGCAATCGACGCATCGATCATCGCGCCGATCAGCCCACCGCCCGAAGCTGCTCCGGCCGTGGGAGCCTGAACAGCAGCGATCACCTCGTCCTGCACCACCACCACGTGGGCTGCAAGTGCAGTGATCTTGCTTCGCTCTTCCGGCTTCAGCCCAATTCGCATGGGCATTGCGCAAGCGCCCAGCAGCAGCGCCATGGAAAACGATATGGAAACGCGCAGCACGCGCGTCGAAAGCATTCGCATTGGTTCCTCCCTGTATCCATCCAAATGTAATAAGGATGATACGGGAGTACTTCAAATCTCCAACACTCTCGCAACCAACTGTACCCCGCACCGCTGCCAAAGCGGCCGAGGAACTATGGCGCCGGCTCAGCCTTGGCTCAGTGCGCCGGCACCAGGAAGTCCTGGCTGATGCGACCGCCCAACTCGTTCACCCGGTCGAGGAACTGCGTGAGATAGGCATGCAGCCCGGTCGCCAGGATTTCGTCGACCCGCGCGTATTGCAGATCGGCCAGCAGCTTGCCGGCGCGGCGCTGGGTTTCGGCGCTCTGCTCGTTCTGCACCTTGGCAAGGTTGTTCACCACCTCGACCAAGCTCGCGTGCAGCGAACGCGGCATGTCGGCGCGAAGAATGAGCAGCTCGGCCACGCGCTCGGGCTTGATCACGTCGCGGTACACCTTGCGGTACACCTCGAAGGCCGAGACGCTGCGCAAAATGGCGCTCCAGTGATAGAAGTCGTACTCCTGGTCTTCCTCTGTGGCGGTGCCGAAGAATTCGCTGTTGAGGGCGTGAAACTTCACGTCCACCAGCCGCGCGGTGTTGTCGGCGCGCTCCAGAAAGGTGCCCAGGCGCGAGAAGTAAAAGGCTTCGTCCTGAAGCATGGTGCCGAGCGTGACGCCGCGCGACAAGTGCGAGCGGAACTTGACCCATTCGAAGAACTGGGCCGGGTCGCGCTCGAAATCTCCGGCGCGCAGCATGCGGTTCACTTCGAGCCAGGTGGTGTTTTGCGTTTCCCACGCCTCGGTGGTGAGCGCGCCGCGAACCGCGCGTGCGTTTTCGCGTGCCGCCTTCAGGCAGGAGACGATCGAAGACGGATTGCTCTCGTCCTTGACCATGAACTCCATCACCTCGTTGGGCGTGATCTGCTCGTATTTCTTGTTGTACGAAGGCAGCAGCTCGCTGATGGACAGCACGCCCTGCCAGCCGTACTTGGCCACTTCGGCCGACTGGGGTAAGAGCGAGGTCTGGTAGTTGACGTCGAGCATGCGCGCGGTGTTTTCCGCGCGCTCGGTGTAGCGCGACATCCAGTAGAGGTGATCGGCAGTGCGTGACAGCATTCTTGTTCTCCTGATTCCTTGCTTTGCTTGCTTGCCTGCTGCGCTCAGGCCGACTGCGATTGACTTTGCGATTGCGCGGCCTTGGGCTTGGCGCCGCGGTCCGCCTCGAGGATCCAGGTGTCCTTGGTGCCGCCGCCCTGCGACGAGTTGACCACCAGCGAGCCCTCCTTGAGCGCCACGCGTGTGAGGCCGCCAGGCACCATCTGCACTTCCTTGCCGGAGAGCACGAAGGGCCGCAGGTCGATGTGGCGCGGCGCAATGCCAGCGTCCACGAAGGTGGGCGACGTGGAAAGGCTCAGCGTCGGCTGCGCGATGTAGCCGTCGGGCTTTGCGATCACGGCCTTCTTGAACTCTTCGATTTCGGCCACCGTGGCAGCCGGGCCGATCAGCATGCCGTAGCCGCCGGCGCCGTGCACCTCCTTTACGACCAGGTCCTTCATGTTGTCGAGCGTGTATTGAAGCTCGTCCTTGTTGCGGCACATGTAGGTGGGCACGTTCTTCAGAATCGGCTGCTCGCCGAGATAGAACTCGACCATCTTGGGCACGTAGGGGTAGATCGACTTGTCGTCGGCCACGCCTGTACCCACCGCATTGCAGATGACGACGTTGCCTTCGCGATAAGCGCGCATCAGGCCCGCGCAACCGAGCGTGGACGTGGGGCGGAACACCTCGGGGTCCAGAAAATCGTCGTCGACGCGGCGATAGATCACGTCCACGCGCTTCGGCCCGCGCGTGGTGCGCATGTAGACGAAGTCGTCCCGCACGAAGAGGTCTTGCCCCTCGACCAGTTCAACGCCCATTTGCTGCGCGAGAAAGGCGTGCTCGAAGTAGGCGCTGTTGTACATGCCCGGCGTCAGCACGACCACGGTGGGCTCGGCCGTCGCAGGCGGCGCGCTGGCGCGCAGCGTTTCGAGCAGCAGGTCGGGGTAGTGCGCGACGGGCGCAATGCGGTTCTGGTTGAACAGCTCGGGAAAGAGCCGCATCATCATCTTGCGGTTTTCGAGCATGTAGCTCACGCCGCTGGGCACGCGCAGGTTGTCTTCGAGCACGTAGTACTCGCCGTTGCCCTGCGCGTCGGGCGCGCGGACGATGTCGATGCCCGAAATGTTGGAGTAGACGTTGTGCGGCACGTTCACACCCATCATCTCGGGGCGGAACTGCGCGTTGTTCAGGATCTGCTCAGCCGGAATGATGCCGGCCTTGATGATTTCCTGGTCGTGGTAGACGTCATGCAAGAAGCGGTTGAGCGCCGTCACGCGCTGCACCAGCCCTTTTTCCATGCTCTCCCACTCGTGGGCGGGAATGATGCGCGGCAGCAGGTCGAACGGAATGAGGCGCTCGGTACCCGAACCGTCTTCGTCCTTGGCGCCGTACACCGCAAAGGTGATACCGACCCGGCGAAAGATCATTTCCGCCTCTTCGCGCCGCGCCCGCATGACCTCGCCGGGCTGCTTTGCAAGCCATTGGTCGTAGCGCTTGTAGTGCTGCCTGATTGCAGACCCCGCATAGGGCAACTGCTCATACATCTCATCGAATTTGTGCATGGAACGACCAATCTCCTTGAGCCATAGCTTAGCAAGTTCGAGGCCAGTGAAAGCCCTATGTTGGCGCGGATTCCGCCCCGTGGGCCGCTTTTCAGGGCAGGCGGTGATGCCAATAACGGGCGTTGCGCTCCCTTTCGCAGCCAACCTCTTCAGGTGCCTGGCTGCGCCATAGCGCGGCGCCGCAGGGCACGTTTTCGACGAGCCGCACGCCGTGTGCCGCATAGCGCTCGACCACCTCGCGGGCCGGATGGCCGAAGCGGTTGCGGTAGCCCGCCTGGACCAGCGCAATGCGCGGGCGCACCGCCTCGAGCAGCGCCGCGCTCGACGAAGTTTTGCTGCCGTGATGCGGTGCGAGCAGCACGTCGGCGCGAAGCTCCGGGGTTCGCGCGACCAAGGCAGCCTCTTGCAGGCGTTCGATGTCGCCGGCCAGCAGCACCGTGGCGCGGCCGTTCGCGATGCGCAGCACGCACGAAATGGCGTTGGGCTTGGTGAAAAAAAGATAGTCGGTCGGCGCGGGATGGAGAATTTCGAAATCCACCCCATCCCAGGTCCAGCGCTGGCCCGCTTCGCAGCGCCTGTTCGGGCGAACTGCCTGCAGCGGATGGGTGGCTTCGATCGAACTCAAGACTTCGGCCTGAGGCTGCATCGCGAGCACCGCGGCCGCGCCGCCGGTGTGGTCGCTGTCGCGGTGGCTCAGCACAAGCATGTCCAGCCGCTCGCCCAAGGCCCGCAGCAATGGCACCAGCACGCGATGGCCGGCGTCGCTCTCCAGGCTGTAGCGCGGGCCAGCGTCGTACAGCAGGCTGTGCGTTGCGGTGCGCACGAGAACCGCGTTTCCCTGGCCGATGTCGGCCGCAAGCAGTTCGAACTGCCCGGCGGCCGGCCGGGGCGTCTGCCACAACAGCACAGGCAACAGAAGCGGCACGCCGAGCAAACGCAGCGACCACGGCAGGCGCATGGCCAGCAGCACGCCGCCCGCCACACCGAAGCCGGCCATCCACGTTGGGGGAGCAGCCATCGACAGCGTGGCATAGGGCAAGGCGGCAAGCCACTTCAGCAGCACAGCCAGCGCCTGCACGGCCCACGCGGCAAGGTCCCAAAGAGGCGCCACGAGGGCGCCCAGCATGGCCAACGGCGTGATCACGAGCGTTACCCACGGAATAGCGACGGCGTTGGCCAGCAAGCCCACCACCGACACCTGCTGGAAGAGCAGCAGGCTCAGCGGGGTAAGGGCCAGCGTGATCACCCATTGCTCGCGAAAAAACGCCAGCAGCCGGAGCGATGGCCCGGTCGTCTCGCCGGCGGGCCTCATGAAGCCGGTCGTGAACAGCACGCCGACCGCGACGAAGCTGAGCCAGAAGCCCGCCTGCATCAGCGCCCAGGGGTCGACAGCCACCACCACCGCCGCAATCAACAGCCACACGTGCGGCCACGGCCAGCGCCGCCCGCTGAGCCGCAGCAGCGCCGCCGTGGCCAGCATCCAGACCGTGCGCTGGGAAGGCACGCCCCAGCCGCTGAAGAGCGCATAGAGCCCCGCGAGCAGCACGCCGCCGACGAGTGCAGCCTGCGGCGCGGGAAAGCGCAGCATGAGCCGCACGCTGCGCCGCCACGCCGCCCCTACCGCATGCGCGGCAAGCCAGGCGAACATGGTGATGTGCAGGCCCGAGATCGACATCAGGTGCGCAACCCCGGTCGCGCGAAAAACGTCCCAGTCGCTGCGGTCGATGGCGCCCTGGTCACCGGTGACGAGCGCGGCAATCACGCCTGCCTGCCGCGCATCCGCCACGCGTTCGAACACGGCGTCACGCACAGCTTCGCGCGCACGTTCGAGCGGGTGCAGCCATGTGGATTGAAGAAGTACCGGCGCGGCATCGCGGGCGCCGGTTCGCACATAGCCGCTGGCGCGCACGCCCTGCTCCCACATCCACAGCTCATTGTCGAAACCATGCGGATTGAGGTTGCCGTGCGGCGCCTTCAGCCGCACCGTCAGGCGCCAGCGTTCACCCGCATGCAGCGGGGCGGCGTCAGCCGTTGCGCCGGCACGCCCTTCCGGCGCGCGCCCCCATAGGCTGGTGTCGTCGCGATACCAGCCGAGCGCAATGCGCGCCGGCACACGAACCGAGGTTTCAATGCGCCCGTCGGCCCAGCGTGCTGATTCGACATCGAGCCGGAAACGCGTGCCGCCTTCGTTGTGCTGGGGCATTTGCGCCACCACGCCGGTCACCTGGAGATCGCGCCCTTCGAGGGCCGGGTCCAATGCGCCATTCGCGTAGGCCACCGCCCGCCATCCGGCAAGGCCGCCCCCGGCGAATGCGCCGCAGGCCAGGGCAACGAGCATCGGCAAACAAGACGTTCGCCGCCTGAAGAGCACAACCAATCCCGCAAGCCCCGCGAAGAGCAAGGCCGCATAGAACGCCGCGTTCCAAAGCCGCGCCTGATGCAGCTGCAACGCCGCGCCGAACAAGGTTCCACCCAGCGCAGCAAAGGCCCACGATCCGGCCGCGGCGCCGCCCGACGCCCTTGCGCGCGTCAACGGCAAACTCCAGAACACACGATGCAAGCCCTCCCCGGACCCACGCTCAATGGCGCGTTAATTGCTTGGTATCTGGGCTAGTATGCGTCTCACAAGAGACATCTTTTCGATGCAATCTCGCAGTACTGCACACAAAACGCATGTCCATTCACGCCGCACTCCACCACGTCACCCACTACAAATACGACCGCCTGGTGCAGTTGGGCCCGCAGGTCGTGCGCTTGCGTCCCGCGCCGCATTGCCGCAGCAACGTCATCTCGTATTCGCTCATGGTCGAGCCGGCCGAGCACTTCGTCAACTGGATGCAGGACCCGTTCGCCAACTACCAGGCGCGGCTCGTGTTTCCCGAGAAGACGCGCGAGTTCAAGGTCACGGTCGACCTGGTGGTCGAAATGGCGGTCTACAACCCGTTCGACTTCTTCCTCGAGCCCCAGGCCGAGAACTTTCCGTTCAAGTACACCGCCTCGCAGGCCGAAGAACTCGCGCCTTACCTGGTCACTGAAGAAGCCACGCCTCTCGTTTCGGCCTACCTCGACAAGATCGACCGCAAGGAGCAGCGCACCATCGACTTCCTGGTCGGCCTCAACCAGCAGGTCCAGAAAGACGTCAACTACCTGATCCGCATGGAGCCCGGCGTGCAGACGCCGGAAGAAACGCTCACCAACGGCAGCGGCTCGTGCCGTGACTCGGGCTGGCTGCTGGTGCAGCTGCTGCGCCATTGCGGACTGGCGGCGCGTTTCGTTTCGGGCTACCTGATCCAGCTGACCCCCGACGTGAAGGCGCTCGACGGCCCGAGCGGCACCACGGTCGACTTCACCGACCTGCACGCCTGGTGCGAAGTGTTCCTGCCGGGCGCGGGCTGGGTCGGCCTGGACGCCACCTCGGGCCTCATGGCCGGCGAAGGCCACATTCCGCTCGCCTGCACGCCCACGCCTTCGAGCGCGGCGCCCATCGAAGGCGGCGTCGACGAATCGGAGGTCGAGTTCGGCCATGAAATGAAGGTCACGCGCATCTACGAATCGCCGCGCGTCACCAAGCCCTACACCGAAGAGCAATGGGCCGAAGTGCTCGCGCTCGGCGACGCGGTCGATGCGCGCCTGAAAGCCGGCGACGTGCGGCTCACCATGGGCGGCGAGCCGACCTACGTGGCCACCAGCGACCGCGACGCGCCCGAGTGGAACACCGATGCGCTCGGCCCCACCAAGCGCGGCTATGCCACCGAGCTCGTCCACCGGCTGCGCGCCGAATACGGCGAGGGCGGCTTTCTCCATTTCGGCCAAGGCAAGTGGTACCCGGGCGAGCAGTTGCCGCGCTGGGCGCTGTCGATCTTCTGGCGTGCCGACGGCCAGACGCTCTGGCACAACCCCGAGCTCTTTGCCGACGAGCGCGTGCCCACGCACTACACGAGCGAAGACGCGCGCCGCTTCACCACCGTGCTGGCGCACAAGCTCGGCATTACCGAGCGCTACGTCCAGCCTGGCTACGAAGACGTCTACTACTACCTGTGGCGCGAACGCCGCCTGCCGGTGAATGTCGATCCCTTCGAATCGAAGCTCGACGACGAACTCGAGCGCGTTCGCCTGCGCCGCGTGTTCACGCAAAAGCTCGACGCAGTCATCGGCTACATGCTGCCGCTCGAGCCCGGCAACGCCGATGCCGATGCGCCCGCACTCGCAGGCCCGGGCTGGAAAACCGGCCCCTGGTTCCTGCGCGACGACCGGCTCTATCTGATTCCGGGCGATTCGCCCATGGGCTACCGGCTGCCGCTCGATTCGCAGCCCTGGGCCAGCAAGGGCGACTATCCCTACCTCGTCGAGCGCGACCCGACCGCGCCGCGCGCCGCGCTGCCCACTTCGGCCGACTACCGCGCGCGCTACGCCGTGCCTGCCGGTGGTGCAACGGGCGCCGACCTTGGCGCCGTGCCCTACGACTTTGGTGCCCCGCCCGTGGTGCCCGCGGCCTTGCGCATGCAGTCGCCCGGCGCCAGCGCAGCCACGAGCGGCGATGCGGCAAGCGGCGATGCAGCCGAAGCCGCAGACCGCTCTGCAAACCCGGCCACCCGCCAGCCCCTGCGCGGCGAGTCAGCCCATTGGGTCACGCGCACCGCGCTGTGCGTCGAAGTGCGCGACCCGCGCCGCGCCAACGGCCCCGCGGCCGAGAAAAAGGGCAGCGCCTCGGGCGTGCTGTACGTCTTCATGCCGCCGCTCGCGCGGCTGGAAGACTATCTCGACCTGGTCGCGGCCGTCGAAGCCACGGCCGAGCAGCTCGGCATGCGCATCGTGATGGAAGGCTATCCGCCGCCGCGCGACCCGCGCCTGAAAATGCTGGCCGTCACCCCGGACCCGGGCGTGATCGAGGTCAACATCCACCCGGCCCACAACTGGAAGGAACTGGTCGACCACACCGAGTTTCTCTACAACGCCGCCTTCGAAACCCGCCTGTCGGCCGAGAAGTTCATGACCGACGGCCGCCACACCGGCACCGGCGGCGGCAACCACTTTGTGATGGGCGGCGCCACGCCGGCCGATAGCCCCTTCCTGCGCCGACCCGAGCTGCTGGCCAGCCTGCTGCTCTACTGGCACAACCATCCCTCGCTGAGCTACCTGTTCTCGGGCATGTTCATCGGCCCGACCAGCCAGGCGCCCCGCGTGGACGAAGCGCGCAACGACCAGGTCTACGAGCTTGAAATCGCCCTGAAGGAAATCGCGCGAAACCGCGAAATCCACGGCCAGAACATGCCGGCCTGGCTGGTCGACCGCACGCTGCGCAACATCCTGATCGACGTGTCGGGCAACACGCACCGGAGCGAGTTCTGCATCGACAAGCTCTACTCGCCCGATTCGAGCACCGGCCGACTCGGCCTGCTCGAACTGCGCGCCTTCGAAATGCCGCCGCATGCGCGCATGAGCATTGCGCAGCAGCTGCTGATCCGCGCCCTGGTCGCGCGCTTCTGGGACGACCCGTACAAGGCGCCCGTCACGCGCTGGGGCACCGAGCTGCACGACCGCTTCCTGCTGCCGACCTTCGTCAAGATGGACTTCGACGACGTGATCAGCGAGATGCGACAGGCCGGGTTTGCGTTCGATGTCGACTGGTTTGCGCCGCACTTCGAGTTCCGCTTTCCGCTGGTGGGCCAGGTGCAGGCCATGGGCGTGGAGCTTTCGCTGCGCAACGCGCTGGAGCCTTGGCATGTGATGGGCGAAGAAGGCTCGGCGGGTGGCACCGTGCGCTATGTCGATTCGTCGCTCGAGCGCATCGAGGTGCGCGTGACCGGGCTGAACGAAAGCCGCCACGTGATCACCGTCAATGGCAAGGTGCTGCCGCTGCAGCCGACCGGCACCGTGGGCGAATTCGTCGCGGGTGTGCGCTACAAGGCGTGGAACCCGCCTTCGGCGCTGCATCCGAGCATCGGCGCCCACGCGCCGCTCACCTTCGACATCGTCGACACCTGGATGAAGCGCTCGCTGGGCGGCTGCCAGTACTACGTGGCCCACCCGGGCGGACGCAACTACGACACCCTGCCTGTGAACGCCTATGAGGCGGAAAGCCGCCGCATGTCGCGTTTTGCGCGCATGGGCCATACGCCCGGCCTGATGCGCACGCCGCCGGCCACCATCGAGCTCGCGGGCAGCCGCGAATTCCCGTTCACCCTCGATTTGCGGCGGTGAAAGGCCTTAAAGGGACACCAGGGGACATTTAGCACATCGCCCGCCACCTCACCCGGTGACGGCAATGTGACAATCCATCCCCTGTGGAACCTTTGAACGAATCCCTGTTCGACGCCCAGGCGCTGGAATTTCCAGCCGCCCTGGCATCGGCGCTCGCCCCGGCCGCCCTGCCCGGCCACTTCGACGAACTGCGCGGAGAAGCCACGCCCGCAGTGCCGCCGCGCCAGGTCGCCGGCGTAGCCCCGGCGGTGGCCACGCCGCCCGCGCTCTACGATGCGGCGGCCGAGCGGCCCGCGCTTGCGCCGAATCCGTCGCAGGCTCAATCCCAGACGCAGACACAGACCCAGGTTCTTCAGCAGCCGCAGCCCTCCAACGAGAAGCCGCCCCTCACCCCCGCCTGGAACGCCTTCTTCGAACAGCTCGGCCCGGGCGGGTTCGGCGACCTGCCCCGGCGGGCGGTCAACCTGGAGCGGCAGATCCGCGACAACGGCGTTACCTACAACGTCTACGCCGACGCCAACGGTCCGCAGCGCCCGTGGTCGCTCGACCTGTTTCCGCTGATCGTCTCGCCCGAAAGCTGGAACCAGATCGAAACCGGCGTGCTGCAGCGCGTGCGCGTGCTCGACCGCGTCATGGCCGACGTCTATGGCCCGCAGCAACTGCTGAGCGAAGGCCTCCTGCCGCCGGCACTGGTGCGCGGGCACCCCGGCTACCTGCGCGCGCTGCACGGCGTGAAGCCGCCGGGCGACACCTGGCTGCACATTGCGGCCTTCGACCTCGCGCGCGGGCCCGACGGCAACTGGTGGGTCGTGTCGCAGCGCACGCAGGCGCCTTCGGGCCTGGGCTATCTGCTCGAAAACCGGCTTGCCATCACGCGCCAGTTTCCCCAAGCCTTCGAGGCGCTGCACGTGCAGCGCCTTGCCGCCACCTACAGCGCCATGATGGACGGCCTGCAGCGCATGTGCCCGGCCGGCGTGCCGCCGCACATCGCGCTGCTCACCCCCGGCCCCTACAACGAAACCTACTTCGAGCACGCGTACCTGGCGCGCTATCTCGGCGTGACGCTGGTCGAGGGCAGCGACCTCACGGTGCGCGACCAGCGGCTGTACCTCAAGACATTGCAGGGCCTGCGCCCGGTGCACGGGCTCATCAAGCGGCTGGACGACCAGTTCCTCGATCCGCTCGAACTGCGGCCGGATTCCACGCTGGGCGTGCCGGGCCTGCTGCAGGCCATTCGGGCCGGCAACGTGCTGGTGGCCAACATGCCGGGTTCGGCGTTTCTCGAATCCCCCGCGCTCCTGGGCTTCTTGCCAGGCCTCGCGCGTCGCCTCATCGGCGAAAAGCTCAAGCTGCCGGCGCTGCCGACCTGGTGGTGCGGCGAGCGTGCCGCGCTCGAGGCCGTGCTGCCGCAACTGGGCGAATGCGCCATCAAGCCGACTTACCCCGGGTTCGACGGGCAGACCAGCTTCGACGCGGTGCTCGGCAGCGAACTGAGCCGCCGCCAGCTCGACGAATGGGCCGGCCGCATCGTGCGCGACGGCGAAGCCCACACCATCCAGAGCTACTTGCCGCTGTCGCAGATGCCCACCTGGGCCAATGACCTGGGGCCGGGCCACATTGCGCCGCGCGCGGTGCTGCTGCGCGTGTTCGCGGTGAGCGACGGCGCGCAGTCGTGGCGCGTGCTGCCCGGCGGGCTGGCACGGCTTGCAGGCCGCGATGCGCAGATCGCCTCCATGCAGCGCGGCGGCAGCAGTGCCGACGTATGGGTGCAAACGCACGGCGAAGTCGACCGCACCACGCTGCTGCAGCCGCATGCCACGCCGGCTTCGCTCGCGCGGCACCGCGCGCCAGTCACCAGCCGTGCGGCCGAGAACATGTTCTGGCTCGGCCGCTATACCGAGCGGGCGGAAAACGCGGTGCGCCTCGCGCGCCTCACGCTCAACCTGCTGGGCAGCGAAGACCAGTCTTCGCGCCCGCTGCTCGACTGGCTGCATCGCATGGCCTTGCGCAATGCGCTGGTGCCGGCGGGGGTGCCCAGTGCGCCGCAATCGCGCCGGGTGTTCGAACGCGCGCTGATTGCCGAACTCGGCGATGTGGAGCGCGGCGGCAGCGTGGGCTTCAGTTTGCGCTGCATCCGGCAGGCCGCCGCCGCCGTGCGCGAGCGGCTCTCGCAAGACAACTGGAACCAGATCGTTCGCGCCGAAGCCGAATTTCTGCGGCGCGCGGCCGAGCAGGCCGGCGAAGGCAGCTTTGCCACCGGCGCCGCATTGCGCGCGCTTGAATCCGCAAGCACCGCATTGGCCGCCATGACCGGGGCACAGACCGACCGCATGACGCGCGACGACGCATGGCGCCTGCTGTCGATCGGCCGCCACATCGAGCGGCTGGGCTTTCTTTCGAACGCGATGGAAGCCGGCTTCGAGAACGGCGCGGTGCACGAGGTCAGCGGCTTCGAAGCCATGGTGGCGCTGTTCGACAGCACCATCACCTTTCACGCCCGCTACCAGCAGAGGCGCGACGTGGCCACGCTGGTCGACCTGCTGGTGCTCGACGCCGAGAACCCGCGCTCGCTGGCGTGGGTCACGCAAACGCTGCGCGGGCGCATTGCGCGCCTTGCGGGCAGCGCGCCCGGCAAGCTCACTGCACTGTCTTACGAACTGCCCGATCCCGCAAGCTGGACGCTCGAGCATCTTTGCGCGGCAGGCGCGGATGCCGACTACCCCGCACTGGTCCAGCTTCTCGCCAGCTGCGAGACAGCGGCCTACCATGTGTCCGACGCCATCGGCACGCGCTATTTCACGCTCACGTCGGAATCGCTGCGTTCGGTCGGCGCCTGAACACGCCCTTTTTTGAAGGAGGCCGCAACATGCTTGCCAACCGCCGCATCACGTTCACTGCCGCCTTTGCCGCTATTGCGGCACTTGCACTGGCCGGTTGCGGCAAGCAAGAGCCTGTGACCGCCACTACGGCGCCACCTCCGCCGGCGGCAGCCCGGGTGCTGGTGGTCGGCACCGATGCCGCCTACACCCCCTTCGAGTCGCAGAACGAAAAGGGCGAAATCGTCGGTTTCGACATCGACGTGGTCAAGGCGATCGCGGGCAAGGCCGGCTTCGAAGTGAAGTTCGTCAACACACCTTGGGAAGGCATTTTCAACGCGCTCGACCAGGGCGACCGCGACCTGCTGGTGTCGGCCATCACCATCACCGGCGAGCGCCGCCAGACCATGGATTTCTCGAAGCCCTACTTCGAAGCCAGGCAGCTCATCGCGGTCAGGCGCGATGCACAGGTGGCCACGTTCGACGACATCAAGGCCATGAAGGTCGGCGTGCAGAACGGCACCACGGGCGACGAGGTGGTGGGCAAGCTCCAGGGCAAGTCGAGCGGCAACATCAAGCGCTTCGAGTCCACGCCGCTCGCGCTCAAGGAACTAGAAGCCGGCGGCGTACAAGCCGTGATGGCCGACAACGGCGTGGTGGAGCACTACCTTGCCAACAACCCCGGGGGCGGCTTCAAGACAGTGAGCGATGCGGCCTTTCCGGTCGAGCAATACGGCATTGCGGTCAAGAAAGGCAATGCGGAACTCCTGGCCCGGATCAACAAGGGCCTCGACGACATCAAGGCCGACGGCAGCTACGACAAGATCTACGCGGCGCATTTCGGCGGCGCGCCGAAGTAGCCCCAGCTAGCCCCAGCAGGAACCCCATGCTTCTTCATGTCACGCACGAAACCCGCTACGAGTATTCGCCCCCGGTCGAAACGGCTCAGCACCTGGCCCACCTGAAGCCGCTGGCCACCGCGTCGCAGCGGCTGGTGAGCCACAAGCTCGCCATAGAACCCCAACCCGCGCAGCGCAACGAACTACCCGACGTGTACGGCAACACCCGCGCCTTCTTTGCACTCGAGGCCACGCACGACAGCCTCGTGGTCACCGCCGAAAGCGTGGTCGAAACCTCCGAGCCTGTGCTTTCGCCGGCCGTGGCGCGCGACCTGCCATGGGAGGCCGTTCGAGAGCGCTTCCGCTACCGCAAGGACGCCACCTTCGATCCGGCCTCGGAGTTCGTTTTTCCGTCGCCCTACGTGCCCCGCCACGACGACTTTGCGGCCTATGCGCGCGCAAGCTTCGCGCCTGAACGGCCGACCTTCGACGTGGCGATGGACCTCACCGAGCGCATGTACCGCGACTTTGCCTACGAGGCCGACAGCACCGAGATCAGCACCCCTGCGGTCGAAGCGCTCGCGCAGCGCAAGGGCGTGTGCCAGGACTTCGCCCACATCATGATTGCCTGCTTTCGCATGATGGGCCTACCCGCGCGCTACGTGAGCGGCTACCTGCTCACGCAACCGCCACCCGGCCAGCCGCGGCTGGTGGGCGCCGACGCCTCGCACGCGTGGGTATCCGTGTACCTGCCCGGCGAAGGCGACGGCCCCGAGAGCGCCGGTGGCTGGACCGAGTTCGATCCCACCAACGGCCGCCAGCCGGGCGAAGACTACGTCGCGCTCGCCATCGGCCGCGACTATTCCGACGTGTCGCCCATGCGCGGCGTGCTGCACGGCGGCGCGCGCCACACGCTCAAGGTGGGCGTGACGGTGCAACCCATCGAAGAGCTGCGCACGCAGGCGGCGCAAGCGGCGCAGTCACAATCACAGACACAATCGCAAATCCAATCGCACCCCCCGGACAAGGATCTCCAATGAGCGTTTACGACAAGCTTTCCAGCCTCGGTATCACCCTGCCCCCGGTCGCCGCCCCCGCTGCGGCCTATGTGCCCTTCGTGCGCACCGGCAACCTGGTTTTTCTTTCGGGCCATATCGCCAAGAAGGACGGCAAGGTCTGGACCGGCCAGCTCGGCGCCAACATCAGCACAGAAGAAGGCAAACAGGCCGCGCGCGCCATTGCCATCGATCTGCTGGGCACGCTGCACGCGGCCGTGGGCGACCTGAACAAGATCACGCGCATCGTCAAGGTCATGAGCCTGGTCAACTCCGTCGGCACCTTCACGGAGCAGCACCTGGTGACCAACGGCGCCAGCGAGCTGTTTGCCGAAGTGTTCGGCGCCGAGAAGGGCTCGCATGCACGCAGCGCGTTCGGCGTGGCACAGGTGCCGCTGGGCGCCTGCGTCGAGATCGACCTGGTCGCCGAAGTCGGCTGACCGGCTCCAGCGCGGGCAGCCTCAGCCATGAGCGTGCAGGCCCTGCGCTCTTCCTTCGGCAACAACTGCCACTGGTGCGGCTTGCCGATGGATTTTGCGGAGCCTCGCAGCGCCCCTGATTCGGCCACTATCGAGCATCTGAACGATTCGACGCTGGGCGGCGTTCGCAAGCAGAAGCACCGGCGCCTTGCCCACGCCATCTGCAATCACACGCGCAACGAGTTCAAGCTGCAGGCCGAACGAAATTTTCAGCGCTGGATTGCCGAGCGGGTCGAACTCAGCCGCCTCGTTCGCGTCGCGGACCTGGCCGCTGCTGAGCCGGTTGCTATGCCGGCTGAGATGAGCCCCGCACCACCAGCTGCCCCGGCAGCAGCAACTGGCGTGCTGCCACGTCCAGCCCCTGCAGCCGTTCGATCAGGCACGTAGCGGCGCAGCGACCGATGGCGTCCGTGGGCTGTGCCACGGTGCTCAGGCCGGGGCCGATGAGCGAAGCCCACTCCGGGTCGTCGAAGCCGACGAAGCCCAGCTCCTGCCCGAACTGCCATCCCAGGCGCGCCATGGCCTGTGCGACACGCAGCGTGACCACCGCATTGCCCGCGACCACCGCCGCACGGCGCCCGCGCCTTGCGCGCCGATGCAAGGCGCGCAAGGCTTCGTCCAGCGCATCGCTCTCTCCCTCGACGCTTTCGAACACTTCGCCCGCCACGCGCGGTTCGTGCGCGGCCACGCAGGCACCGAAAGCGGCAGTGCGTTCGCGCCGCGAACTCACGCCCTTTTGCGGTTCGGTCACGTAGAGCAGTTCGCGGTAGCCGCCCTCGACCAGATGGCCGCAGGTGTCCCGCATGGCCGAATGGTTGTCGAGCGAGACGAAATCGGTGTGCATGCCGGCATGCCGTCGGTCGACCAGCACCGCGGGCTTGCCGTGCAGCGTGACCGCATCGACCACGTTGCTGCCGCGCCCCAGCGTGTTGAGAATGAAGCCGTCGACCTGGTAGCCCGCAAGCGCATCGATGGCCTCGCGCTCACGTTCGCTCTCGTTGCCAAGGTTGAACAGCATCACCAGGTAGCCCGCGTCCTGGCAGGCCTTCTCGGCCCCGCGCAGCACCGCGACTGAATACGGATTGGTGATGTCGGCCACGATCAGGCCGATGAGGCGCGAGCGACCATGGCTCAGTGCCTGCGCCATGGGGCTGGGCGTGTAGGCCAGCTTGGCGATGGCTGCCTCGACCCGCGCTGCGATGTCGCGGCTCAGGAGGCGTTCGCGGTGGTTGAGAAAACGCGAGACGGTGGCTTTGGAGACGCCCGCTGCCTCGGCGACATCGGCGATGGTGGCGCGCCCGCTCGGATTCATGCGCGCCTCTTACTCCCTCTCCCCCTGGGGAGAGGGTTGGGGTGAGGGCCGGCGGCGATGGCGAGGGTAGCGGTTGCATGATGGCCGACACCCTCACCCCAGCCCTCTCCCCAAGGGGAGAGGGAGCAAGACACCGTGTTCATGCGGCCGCCGTGTCGTACGGCGCGGTCGGCTGCTCGCCGGCCAGCACCTGCAGCAGGTTCGTGGTTGCCAGTTCCGCCATCGCATGCCGCGTCTCATGCGTCGCCGAACCAATGTGCGGCAGCGGCGTCACGCGCGGATGCGTGCGCAGCGGCGAATCGGCCGGCAGCGGCTCTTTCGCGAACACGTCGAGACCGGCGGCGCGCAGCGTGCCATGGTCAAGCGCGTGGAGCAAGGCAGCTTCGTCCACCGTGGCGCCCCGGCCGCCGTTGATGAAAGACGCCCCGGGCTTCATGCGCGCGAAGAAGTCGTCATCGATCATTCCGCGCGTCGCATCCGTCAGCGGCAGCATCGCCAGAACGATGTCCGAACGCGCGAGCAGGTCGTCAAGCGGCGTGTGTATGGCCCGGCCTTGCAACTCCGGCGCCTGCGCGGCCAGGTCGACCGGGCGACGCGAGTAATAGAGCACCGACATGCCGAAACCCAGCGCCGCGCGCCGTGCCACGGCTTGGCCGATGCGGCCGAAGCCCAGAATGCCGAGCGTCTTGCCGTGCACATCGGTGCCGAAAAACTCTTCGCCGATGTTTTTCGTCCAGCGCCCTTCGCGCACGAGGTTCGAGAGCTCGACCACGCGGCGCTGCGTGGCCATCAAAATTGCGAACACCGTGTCGGCCACGGTCTCGGTCAGCACGTCAGGCGTGTGGCACAGCACGATGCCGCGCTTGTGCAGCTCCGCCAGCGGATAGTTGTCGACGCCGACCGATACGCTCGAGATCACCTTGAGCTGGGGCGCCGCATCGAGCAGCGCGGCGTCGATGTTGTAGCTCGAACCGATCAGCCCGTTCGCGGTGCCGAGCGCGGCGCCAAAGGCCTCGGGCTCCTTGCGCGGATCGGCAACGGTCACATGGTGCGCGGCCTGCAGGCGCGCGAGCTGGTCTTCGGGCAGCGCCCTGAAGACAAGCACGTTCTTCTTGTCGGTCATTGTCAGAGTCCTGCTTCTTCGAGTTCGGCGCGCGTCGGCAAGCCTTCGGTATCGCCCAGCACCTGCACCGCGCGTGCGCCAATCCAGGCACCGCGGCGCACGGCCTCGGGCACGCTCTTGCCTTCGAGCAATGCGCTCACTACGCCGGCCGCAAAGCCGTCGCCCGCGCCCACGGTGTCGATCACTTCCTTCACCGGAAAGCCTTCGATGCGTCCGGTGCCCGCCACGTCGCTGTCGTAGTACGCGCCTTCGGAACCGAGCTTGACGACCACCAGCTTCGCACCGCGCTCGCGATAGAAACGCGCCACGTCTTCGGGCTGGGTATGGCCGGTGAGCAGCAGACCCTCTTCGATACCGGGCAGCACCCAGTCGGCACGCGATGCCAGCTCGTTGATCGAGTGGCGCATGGTGTCGGTCGACGGCCACAGCGTCGGCCGCAGGTTGGTGTCGAAAGAGATGGTGCGACCGGCCGCACGCATCACGTCCATCGTCTTCAGCGCGGCCTGCAGGCTGGTGTCGGAAATGGCCGGAAACACGCCCGTGGCATGCAGGTGGCGCGCCGAACGCAGCCAGGCTTCATCGACATCGGCAGGGCCCATGTGGCTCGCGGCCGAGCCCTTGCGGTGGTATTCGACCGGCGGATCGCTGCCGTCGGTGACCCGGCCCTTGAACTGGAAGCCGGTGCGCTGCGCAGGGTCGCAGATCACGTGCGAGCAGTCGATGCCCTCGGCCTTCATCGTTGCAATCAGATAGCGCCCCATCGAGTCGGTGCCCAGCCGGCTGGCCCAGCCCACCTTGAGGCCGAGGCGCGACAGGCCGATGGCCACGTTGGTCTCGGCACCGGCGGTGCGCTTGTAGAACGCCTCTGCGTTTTCCAGCGGGCCGGGCCGGTCGGCCACGAGCAGCAGCATGGCCTCGCCGAACAGGGCAACGTCGAAAGCGGTCGGTTCAGTCATGTATTTCTAGGCTCGCGCGGAGCGGATGAAATCGATTTGCGTGCGTGCGACGGCCAGCAGGTCGTCGCCCATCAGAGGGTATTCGATGGCATGCGGCACATCGGCCGGCAGCGCGCGCAGCACGGCGCGCCATGGCGCGGCCGAGTCGCCGAGCGGCACCGCCACCCACTTGTGCGCCAGGCGCTGCGCGCCCTTGCAATGCACGTAGCGCACGCGATGCGCAAGCGCCTGCGCCGCCTGCAGCGGGCATTCGCCCAGCCAGTGCCAGTTGCCCATGTCGAAGGTCATGCCAAGTTCGACGCCGGCCTTGTCGGCCACGTCGAAGAAGGTCTGCAGCGCGGGCAGCGTGCCGGCGCGTACCGTCTGGTCGTTTTCGATCAGCAGTTCGACACGCGTTTCGGCAAGCTGCACCTTCAGGCCCCAGAGCGACCCGTGCGACGAGGCACGAAAGTCGCCGATCGACATCTTGAGCCGTTTGGCGCCCAGCCTTGTTGCGGCAGCGATGCCGCGCGCCAGTGCGGCGCTGTCGAGCCAGCCGCCCTCGGCCCAGAGCCCTTCGGGGCTGGAATACACCGAAGCAAGCCCTGCCAGTGAAGGCAGTTCCGCATCGGGGTTGCGCAGCATCTCGCCGCGCACCTCGACCGAATCGGCCCCCGCCTCGAGCGCCAGTTGCGAGCACCAGAGCTGGCCATGCCGGCCCACCTCGGCCGCACCGAAGGACGACAGAGAAATGAGTACCTGAAAAGACATCAGTGGGCCTGGTGCGAACTCAGGATCTGGCCGAGGAACTGGCGCGTTTTCTCGTTCTGCGGATTGCTGAAGAATTCTTGCGGCGGCGCCTGTTCGACGATCTTGCCTTCGGCCATGAAGATCACCCGGTCGGCCACGCTGCGCGCAAAGCCCATTTCGTGCGTGACGCACAGCATGGTCATGCCGTCTTCGGCCAGGCCGATCATGGTGTCGAGCACTTCCTTGACCATCTCGGGGTCGAGCGCGGAGGTGGGCTCGTCGAACAGCATGATCTTGGGCGTCATGCACAGCGCGCGCGCAATGGCCACGCGCTGCTGCTGCCCGCCGGAGAGCTGGCTCGGATACTTGTTGGCCTGCTCCGGAATGCGCACGCGCGTGAGGTACTTCATGGCCACCTCTTCCGCCTGCGCCTTGCTCATGCCGCGCGATCGCATCGGCGCGAGCGTGCAGTTTTCCAGGATGGTGAGGTGCGGAAACAGGTTGAACTGCTGAAACACCATGCCCACTTCGGCACGCACCGCATCCACGTTCTTGCCGCCGGCCGTCAGGTCGATGCCGTCGACCACGATGCGGCCCTTCTGCACGGTTTCGAGCCGGTTGATGCAGCGGATGAGCGTGGACTTGCCCGAGCCCGAAGGCCCGCAGATCACGATGCGTTCACCCTGGCGCACCGACAGGTCGATGCCGGTCAACACCTGGAATTCACCGTACCACTTGTTGACCGCTTCCATGCGGATGATCGATTCCGTCGTCATGCCAGGATTCCCTTTTCTTTTTCAGCCCTTGCGGTTCACTGCATCTTCGGCAGGTCGGCCTGCAGCCACTTCTGGTAGAGCTTGTTGAGCTCGCCATTGGCGGTGTTCTTGGCAACGAAATCGTTGACGGCCTTGTGCAGCTCTTCCTGGCCCGGACGCATCGCGATGCCCATCGATTGCTGCACCAGCGTGAACTTGTTTTCGTAGCTGCCGGCGGGCACGCGCTTGGCGATTTGCGCCGCCACGGTCACCGAGCAGCCGATGGCATCGACCTGGCCCGAGATCAGCGCCTGCATGGCCGATGCGTCGTCGTCGAAGCGGCGGATTTCCGTGCCTTCGGGCGCGGCCTTGGTCACGGCCACGTCTTGCGTCGAAGCGCGGGCCACGCCCACTCGCAGGCCCTTCAGGTCGCCTGCCGCCTTGATGGGCGTCTTGGTGGCGCCGTACAGCACGATGGTGGCGGCGGCATAGGGCTGCGAGAACTGCACTTGCTTTGCGCGCTCGGGTGTGATGGCCAGCGAAGCGACCAGCACGTCGACCTTGTTGGTCAGCAGGAACGGAATGCGGTTCGGGCCCGTCACCGGCACGATGTTGGCCTTGACGCCCCAGTCCTTCGCGAGCAGCTTGGCCACGTCGGCGTCGTAGCCGTCGGGCTGGTTCTGTGCATTGGTGGTGCCATAGGGCGGAAAGTCGACCAGCATGCCGATGGTGATCTCGCCCTTCTTCTTGATGTCGGCCACGGATTGGGCCGATGCGAAGGGTGCGAACACGGTGAGCGCGGCGCCAAAGCCAAGGGCTGCCAGCGCAACGCGGCGGGTGGTGGTACGGGTCATTGGATGTGTCTCCTGAAAATGAAAAGGAAGCGACGAGAAGAGAGAAAACGAAGGATCAGCGTGCGAGCGCCCGTGCGCGCTTGCGTTCCATGCGCCCGGCCAGCAATGAAAGCGGCCAGCAGATCGCGAAGTAGATGGCGGCCACCACCGAGAACACGATGAGCGGCTGGAAGGTGGCGTTGTTGACGATTTGCCCGGCGCGCGTCACCTCCACGAAGCCGATGATGGCCGCGAGCGAAGTGCCCTTGATGATCTGCACCAGGTAGCCCACGGTGGGCGCGAGCGCAATCTTGAAAGCCTGCGGCAACACCACGTCGCGCATGCGCGCGCTGTACTTGAGGCTCAGCGCCTCCGCGGCTTCCCATTGGCCGCGCGGAACCGCCTCGATGCAGCCGCGCCAGATCTCGCCCAGGAAGGCCGCGCTGTTGAGGATGAGCGCCACGCCCGCGGCAACCCAGGGGTTGATGTCCAGCCCCAGCACCGGTGCGCCGAAGAACACCAGGAACAGCTGCAGCAGCAGCGGCGTGCCCTGGAAGATCTGGATGAATGTGGTCGACACGCCGCGTGCCCACGCCGATTCGGACGTGCGCATGAGCGCAATGATCAAGCCGAGGAACGCTCCGCCGAAGAATGCAATGGCCGAGAGCGCGAGCGTCCACTTGGCCGCTTCGAGGATGAACAGGAATTCGGGAAAACCGAAGGTACGCATGATGAGTCTGGCTCCGTCCGCAGCGAATTACCGGCGGTCCGGATAGTTGAGCGTGCGCTTGTAGATCAGCTTGAACATGGCCGAGAAAGCCAGTGCCAGCGCGAGGTAGATGGCGGCCACCACGATGTAGATCTCGAAGCTGCGGAAGGTTTGCGACTGCAGGTTGGCGGCCACCGAGGTCAGGTCGTCGGCCGAAATGACCGACACCACGGCCGAGCTCAGCATCAGCAGGATGAACTGGCTCGTGAGCGCCGGGTAGATGGCCTTGAGCGCGGGCTTGATGATCACGAAGCGGAAGATCTCCCAGGGCTTGAGGTTGAGCGCCCTGCCCGCCTCGATCTGCCCCTTGGGAATCGACTCGATTCCCGCGCGGATGATTTCGGTCGCATATGCGCCGAGGTTCACCACCATGGCCACCAGCGCGGCCGTTTGCGGCGACCAGCGCAGGCCGATGGCCGGCAGCGCGAAGAAGAAAAAGAAGAGCTGCACCAGGAAAGGCGTGTTGCGGATGACCTCGATGTACGCGTTGATGACAAAGCGCAGCCAGCCCGGTCCCGAGGTCTTGCCCCAGGCGCAGAAGATGGCGACCACCAGGCCGATCAGCGTGGCGGAAAGCGAAAGCTGAATCGTGATCCAGGTGCCCTTGAGCAGCAGCGGCCAGGCAGCGAAGACGGCGTCGAATTGAAACTGGTAGTTCATGGTTGCGAGCACGGGCGTTGCCGTGCGCATGCCTCGAAAGCAATGCTTGCAGCTTATATGAAACCGGTTTCAGAACGGCTTAGGGATTCCCCTAGGTAGGCACCTCCTGCCTACACTGGAGCGATGCCCAATACACCCACAGCGCCCGCCGTGCAGCATTTCAGGCAAGCCCTGCTCTGGCCCTTGCGGCTGATGCCGGCGCCCGATGCCAAGCCGGCGCACCACGGTCCGTGGCACGTGCTGCGCGAGATGGGCGATGCATCGCCCTGGCGCGAAGAGATCGACGAATACACCGGCGACAGCAGCCGCTTTCACGAGCGGCACTACAACGAGTTCGTGAGCTTCCTGCCGTATGTGCAGCGCTTCCTGTACGGCGAAGGCCGCTCCAAGGGCAAGAGCGGCGAAGAAGGCGGCAACGACGGCGACTCGCCGATGCGCATCTTTAGGCGGCGCGACGTTGCGGCCGTGCGGATGGTGCCGCAGGCCGGCGAAGCGCCCATCACGCTCGACGTGGTGCATTGCGACCTGTACTTTTTCTTCGACATCGACGTGGTGCTGCTCAACCTGGAAGTCGGCGCGGACAACCTGAGCCTTGCGCAGGCGCAAGACCTGCTCTACCGCTTCGGCCGCGCCTACCCTGCCGGCTGGAGTGCCGACGGCAACGCGCTGCATTGCATGGCCAGCGTCGAGTGGCTGGCCGCCGACGGCAGCGTGCTCGCGCGCTCGGATGCGCAGCAGCGCGAGGCTTTTCTTTCGCACGTGGCCCAGCACCGCGCGCCGCGCATTTCGGCCCACTGGGCCTACCTGATGCAACCGCTGGTGAGCGACCATTCCGACGACCCCGGTGTGCTGCGCTACCGGCAGATCGAGTACTACCGCATGCCGGTGATGGCGTACCTTTCGCTCGACGACCCGAAGCGCCTTTCGCGCAACGACTTCATCCGGCTCGGCCTGGTCACAGGCGCTGCAGAAGCAGATGCGGCCCGCGATGCCCACCTGCCCTACGCGGAGCAGCACCTTGCCGACTTCGAACACAAGTATTGCTACGACCGCTTCTGGGTCGATGCCGGCGCGGCGCCGAACACGCGCTACCTTTGCAACGGCCATGCCCTGATCGTGGTCGGCGATGCACGCTCCGAATTCTTCTGCTGCCGCGACCGCGGCGTGCTTGCGCAGTTCAGGCACCAGCACTTCCTGCTGTTTCTGATCGCGCACTTCCAGAAGGCATCGCTCCTGATGTTCTCGGACCAGCTGGTGGAGGCGCTCAAGCGGCTAGACATTCGCAGCACGCCGAGCGTGAAGCAGTTCAAGCGCGCCATCCGTTCGAGCTTCGAGCGCTTTCTGCGCTTCACGCATCGCTACTGGTTCCACGAAATTTCGGAGCAGGCGCAGGTACGCGCGCTCTCTCACATGTGCACCACGCACCTCGGGCTCGATCCGCTCTACGACGAGGTCAAGTCGCGCATCGCCGACATGAACACGTATCTCGATGCCGACAGCCTGCGCCGGCAGGCGAGCACGGTGGTGCGGCTCACGGTGGTCACGCTGTTCGGCCTGATTGGCACCGTGACAACGGGCTTTTTGGGCATGAACCTGCTGGCCGAGGCCGACGCACCGCTGTGGCGCAAGGCGATCTGGTTCGGCGTGGTGTTCGTCTTCACGACCTGGCTCACGATCTACACGATGGTGAAGTCTCAGCGCCTGTCGGACTTCATCGATGCGCTGTCGAATGATCGGTTGGGGTTTCGCGGGAAACTCGGTGCGCTGGCGCGGGTTTGGCGGTCGGGGGCTGATTGATCTTCGCGTGTGCGTTGTTCAGGGCGGTGCACCCGCCGACGGGGTACCTTACTCCGCGAATGTCCCCCGGCCTGCGGCCTCCTCCTTTATTTCGCTGCGCAAGGCACCCCGCCAGCGGGCGCGTGATCCAGAGCAGTCGTTGATCGGCGGAACACCAGCAGCGTGCCCCGGTGCACAGGGCATCGGGTGCTCCACGCAGCGAAATAAAGGAGGAGGCGAAGCCGGGGGACATTCGCGGAGGGGAGTACCCGGTGGCCTTTGCACACGCCCAGAAAAACCCAAAACCACACCTCAGAACTAAGATCTCCCCGCCCCCGAAAAAAGCCCTATCAAATGCGCATAGCCCTAGTCTCCGACATCCACGGAAACCTCCCCGCACTCGAAGCCGTGGTCGAAGACATTGCCCGCCGCGGCGCAGACATCATCGTCAACCTGGGCGACAGCCTCTCCGGCCCGCTGATGCCGCTGGAGACCGCGCAGTTCCTGATGGCGCAAGAATGGGTTCAACTCGCGGGCAACCATGAACGCCAGCTGCTTACGACGCCCGCGGACAAGCGCGGCCCGTCCGATGCGTTCGCGCATGCGCGGCTCGGCGCGAAGGAGTTCGAGTGGATCGCGTCGCTCGGGCACAGCCTGCGCCTCAGTCCGGAAGTCCTGCTCTGCCACGGCACGCCTTCCAGCGACCTCGAATACTTTCTGGAGACCGTGGAGCCCACGGTGTTCCGCGCTGCAACGCAGGCGGAAATCGATGCACGCCTCGGCCAGGTCGATGCGCAGTTGATCGCATGCGGTCATACGCATGTACCGCGCGTGGCGCATGCATCCGGTGGGCAGCTGATCGTCAATCCGGGAAGCGTGGGCCTGCCGGCCTACGACGACATTCATCCGTATCCGCACGCCGTGGAAACCGGCTCGCCGAACGCGCGCTATGCCATCGTGGAACGGCACGAAAGCGGCTGGGCCTCCCGGCTGATTGCGGTGCCTTACGACCACACGGCCATGGCGGCGCTGGCGCTGAAGAACGGGCGGCCCGACTGGGCCCACGCCCTCGCCACCGGGCGAATGCCCTAGGCCTTCAGTTCAATCGCCGAACGCGATCAGCGCGCTGTCCACCGCGCTGATGCGCACGCCGAAGCTGGTGATGTCCGACAGCGTGGCGTTGTGGTGTGCGCGAATGAAGGCGCCCGTGGCATGCGGCTTGTCGTGCGAGGTGTGCGCGTCGGCCGCAAGCATCACCTCATAGCCCAGCGCGGCGGCGCGCCGCACGGCGGTGTCCACGCAGAACTCCGACGAATAGCCGCAGATCACCACGCGCTGCACAGCATGCCCCGTCAGCCACGCCTCGAGCGGCGTGCGCAAGAAAGAATCGGGCGTGGTCTTACGGATCTTCGTGTCGCTTGCATCCACGTGCAGCGCATCGGCAAGTTGCCAGCGTTCGGAGTCGAACTCCAGGTCGATCTCGTTCTCGTGCTGGATGAAGGCCACCGGCACGCCGGCCGCGCGTGCGCGCTCGGTCAGCGCATTGATGCGCTGGATCACCTGTTCGGCTTCGTAGGGGCGCGGCGGGTCGTCGCACAGGCCGCGTTGCATGTCGATGACGAGAACGGCAGTTTTCATGGGAGTGGAAAGCAAGCAGGCAAGGACTCGGGGCCGCCCCGAGTATGCCCCCGCCACCCGCCCAGCCGCCTCAGTTCCAGGCGCTGACTTCGAGCCGCACCTTGCCGCTGATGCCCGGTGCCGCCGCTGCCGCGCCCAGGCTCGAAAGCGGCACGATGCACTGCTGCTTGCCATTGGCCAGTTGCGTCGAACTCATCGGCAGCGAGGCCTTGCCCGCGGTGTCGGTCTGCCAGCCGTATTTGATGTTCCAGTTCTGCACCGGATCGTCCGCCTGGGGCGGGGAAAGCTCGATGACCAGCGTGTCGCGGAACAGCGAACTGCCCTCGTAGTGGCCGTCGAGCCAGAACTTCTTGTTGACCTGGTAGTCTGGCACGCGCACGCCGAGCGTCATGGCATAGGCCAGCGTCGGCCGGTCCTGCTTCACGCGCGCCTTGTTGGCCAGGAACACGGTCGACAGATAGATCGACCGGCGCTCGGGCTTGCCCGGGTCGGTGAGTTCCTTGTGCGTGCGGCAGGCGGGCGAATCTTCTTCGGCCACGCGCCGGCTCAGGTACCAGCGCTTGCCGCGCGGGGCGGCGAGCAGCTCGATTTGGTAGAGCGCATCGACATCGGCGTCCTTGGGCAGGTCGGGCGGCAACGTCACGCCATCGACGTCGAACCAGAGATCGACGCGCACGTCGCCGAACAGAAAGCGCACCAGGTTCTGGTACGCCTCCTCGGAATTGACGATGCCGAAGTACCCCGAGTGCGACCGAAAGGCGTAGGCGGTGGCCACGGGCTTGCTGCGCTTTGCCTCGTCGATAGACCAGAGCGAGGCGTTCTCGATGCGCACCAGACCATCGCTGCCGTGGCCCGCGAACATGCGCGACAGGCCCTTGGCCGCTTCGTAGTCGCCGCGGTTGGAGCCCACCATGCAGAAGAAGCGCTCCGCCGGAAAGGCCGCGGCGGGCAGAAAGTCCATGCGGCCGTCGACCGGCGCCGTGTCGAGAAACTCCGACATCTTCTCGCGGTTGAAGGTGTTCATCTCGTTTGCCGTGAGCCAGCCCGGCACGTTGACGCCGCCCAGGTCGATACCGTTGTGCGGCGTGGCATAGGTGAACACCTTGTCGACACAGGCGCGCGCCGCCGCGTCGCCGAGCGTGGGGTTCTGCAGAAAGGCCCGCACGACCAGCCCGCCCATCGAATGCGCCACCAGGTAGCAGCGAAAGTCCGCCGGCGAGAAAGCGGCGCCCTCGCGCAGCGCGACCAGGTCGCGCACGCGCAGGATCAGCTTGCTCAAGCCCTGCGCATAGATCTTCACGTCGCGCGACTTGCCGTCGCCGAGCAGTTCGGAGCCGCTGTCGTAGTAGCGATAGATCACGACGGACGCGGCCGGAATGCCGTCCACGTCCTTGCCGGTTTCGTCGGGCGAAGGCTTCCAGTCGTTGTCCAGGATGTCCAGGCCGTTCTGGTAGACGCTCTGGTATTGAAAGTCCGCCAGGAGCCGCACCACCGGAGATTCGAAGACGAACTTCTGCGCCGGTGCGTCCTTCTTGACGGTGGCGCGGTACACGGTCGAGCCCACATTGAAGCCGCAGAACGGGTCGGCCGCCGTGTCGTCGCGTTCGGCCTCCGTCATGGCGTAGCCGCGCACATAGATGATGGGATAGCGGTTGCTGCTCATGGTGTGTGTCGCCTTTTCAACGGCCGCGAGGTTCGGCGCTTTTCAGTGTGCCGCGCGCCGCCGCTGCCGGCCATAGAACGCACGGCATACGACAACCGGCGCGGCAATGCCCCTTTGCGCCGAATGTTTCTGCCGTTGAAACCATTGGCAACGAAGCCGCGGCTAAGCTCGCGCCGCAAACACCTCGAACATCCGCATCCATGAATGACGCTGCCCGCCCCGTGTTCTCTCCGAAGCACCTCTTGAGCCGCTTTCGCAGCTACGGCACCTCGCTCTTCGCCGCAAGCTGCGCATTGGTCGCCGGCTGCGTGAGCAGCAGCGGGTGCGAGGCACGGTACGACGCATCGCCGCAGTTCAAGGGCTGCGGCTTCCAGAACCTGCCGAACCCGGAAGTCCTGCCTTCCGCCAGCGCCTGGCGAATCTGGTCCCGCTTCATCGTCGGCAGCAAGGTCGACAGCGTGCCGGTCGATCCCATTCCCGTGCACATGCTGAGCACCGCCGACCTGGATGCGCTCGACCCCAAGGCCAACCACGTGGTGCGGCTCGGGCATTCGTCGCACCTGCTCAAGCTGCAGGGCAAATATTGGTTGATCGACCCCGTGTTCAGCGAACGGGCATCGCCGTTCAGCTTCGCCGGGCCCAAGCGCTTCCACAAGCCGCCTCTCACGCTCGAGCAGTTGCCGCCCATCGAGGGGCTGATTCTTTCGCACGACCACTACGACCATCTCGACGTGGCGACCATTGAATATCTTGCGCAGCGTGTGCAGCGCTACTTCGTGCCGCTGGGCGTGCGCGCGCGCCTGCTGGCCATGGGCGTGCCGGCCGACCGTGTGACGGAGCTCGATTGGTGGCAAGGCGGCGAACACAACGGCGTGAAGCTCACCGCCACGCCCGCGCAGCACTTCTCGGGCCGCACGCTGACCGACAGGGACCGCACGCTGTGGGCCTCATGGGTAGTGCAAAGCGGCGACCAGCGCATCTTCTACAGCGGCGACTCCGGCTACTTTCCGGGCTTCAAGCAGATCGGCGAGCGCTTCGGCGGCTTCGACCTGGCACTGATGGAAAACGGCGCCTACGACGCCTACTGGCCCGCAGTGCACATGACGCCCGAGCAGAGCGTGCAAGCCTTCGAAGACCTGCGCGGCAAGGTGCTCTATTCGGTGCACAACACCACCTTCGACCTTGCCTTCCACACCTGGCACGACCCGCTGGACCGCATCGCCAACCTGTCGCAGGCCAGGAAGATCGAACTCGCGACGCCAGTGATCGGCGAAGTGCTCACGGTGGGCAAAGCCCGCACCAACGTGCGTTGGTGGGAAGGTCTGAAGTAAGGCGCTGCGGCAGGCCTAGCCGCGTTCCTTGCGTTCGCGCGCCCGGCGCTGCTGCCGGGTTTCATTGGCCTGCGCCGCAATGCGCTCTTTCTCGCGCTTCTTGGCCCCGCGCTTCAGGCGCATGTGGCGGCCGAACCAGAAGCTGCCAAGCCCCGTGACCACTGCGATCGCGAGGCCGATGGTGCTGATGTCGATGCCGCCCATCACAGAACCCGCACGATGCTCGTCGGCTTGAAGCCGAGGTCGGCCGCCTTGCCCTTGCGCGCGCGGCTGCCGCGCGCGTTGTTGAGCGTGCGGATCTCCAGGGTTTCGTCGCGCTCCTTGCCGCCGCGGCCAATGCCTTCGATCTTCACGCTGCGCGTGTAGGCCGCGGCGCCCGCGAGCGTGTCCTTGGCGTCGAGGTCGATCAGCGTCAAACCGCGGCCGCCCTTCGGCAGGCTCTTCAGCTCGGCGATGTCGAAGGTCAGGATGCGGCCACCGGTGGAGGCGCAGGCCACGTGCGTGGCGGCTGGCATCGGCTCGGCGCCGCTCGCACCGCCCACCAGCGAGGGACGGCAGAGCTGCTCGCCCTCGCCCACATCGATGAAGGCCTTGCCGCCGCGCTGGCGCGACATCATGTTTTCAACCGTGGCAATGAAGCCGTAGCCGCCGGTGTTGGCCAGCAGCACGCTCGCGCCCACCGGGCCGGCAAAGAAGTGCGTGACGTGCGTGCCGGCGTCCAGCTCGATGAGCGTGGTCACCGGCTGGCCGTCGCCGCGAGCGCCGGGCAGCGAGGCCACGGGCACGGTGTACACGCGCACGGTCTTGTCCTTGGCGCTGCCGAACACCAGCAGCGTGTCGACACTGCGGCACTCGAAGGCGCCGTAGAGTGCGTCGCCGGACTTGAAGCTGTATTCGGGCGTGGCCGAACCGTTGCCCGCCGCCTTCTCGCTGGCCCAGCCCTTCTGTGCGCGGACCCAGCCCTTTTGCGAAACGATGACCGTGACGGGTTCGTCGACCACCTTGACTTCGGCCACGGCGCGTTTCTCGGCCTGGATCAGCGTACGGCGCGGGTCCTCGAAGGTCTTGGCATCGGCTTCGATTTCCTTCACCAG
This sequence comes from Variovorax sp. CCNWLW235, assembly GCF_037204085.1. Lineage (NCBI taxonomy): Bacteria > Pseudomonadati > Pseudomonadota > Betaproteobacteria > Burkholderiales > Comamonadaceae > Variovorax > Variovorax sp. CCNWLW235. The sequence goes on from NZ_JBBCBW010000024.1 coordinate 31,900, forward strand.
CAGGCGGCGCAGGGCCGCGGGGCTGCCCAGGATGTCTTCGAGCTTTTTCTGCTCGTCGCGCAGGCCCTTGAGCTCCTGCTCGATCTTGATGGCTTCGAGCCGTGCGAGTTGGCGCAGGCGAATTTCAAGAATGTCTTCGGCCTGGCGCTCGCTGAGATTGAAGCGCGCAATGAGTGCGGCCTTCGGATCTTCCGCCGCGCGGATGATGGCGATCACCTCATCGATGTTCAGCAGCACCAGCTGCCGGCCTTCGAGGATGTGAATGCGCTCGAGCACCTTGTTCAGCCGATGCCGCGAGCGCTTCTCGACGGTGATCTCGCGGAACGCGATCCACTCGTTGAGCATCTGGCGCAGCGACTTCTGCGTCGGCTTGCCGTCGATGCCCACCATCGTGAGATTGATCGGCGACGAGGTTTCGAGCGAGGTTTGCGCGAGCAGCGTGGTAATGAACTCTTCCTGGCTGATGCGCGAAGTCTTGGGCTCGAACACCAGGCGCACGGCGGCGTCCTTGCTCGACTCGTCGCGCACCACGTCGAGCACCGACAGCATCGCGGCCTTGAGCTGCGTCTGCTCGGCACTCAAAGCCTTCTTGCCGGCCTTCACCTTCGGGTTGGTGATTTCCTCGATTTCCTCGAGCACCTTCTGCGTGCTGACGCCCGGGGGCAGCTCGTTGACCACCAACTGCCATTGGCCGCGTGCGAGGTCTTCGATTTTCCAGCGCGCGCGCACCTTCAGCGAGCCGCGGCCGGTGCGGTAGGCATCGGCAATGTCGCCGGGGCCGCTGATGATCTGCGCGCCGCCCGGGTAGTCGGGGCCAGGCACGATCTGCAGCAGCTCTTCTTCGCTGAGCTTGCCGTTCGACTTGATCAGCGCCACGCAGGCGTCTGCAATCTCGCGCAGGTTGTGGCTCGGGATTTCGGTGGCCAGTCCCACCGCGATGCCGCTCGCGCCGTTGAGCAAGGTGAAGGGCAAGCGCGCGGGCAACAGGCGCGGCTCTTCGGTGCTGCCGTCGTAGTTGGGAATGAAGTCGACCGTGCCTTCGTCGATCTCGTCGAGCAGCAGGCTGGTGATGCGGGCCAGGCGCGCTTCGGTGTAGCGCATGGCCGCGGCGCCGTCGCCGTCGCGGCTGCCGAAGTTGCCCTGCCCGTCAACCAGCGGATAGCGCTGCGAAAAGTCTTGCGCCATGCGCACCAGCGCGTCGTACGCCGCCTGGTCGCTGTGCGGGTGGAAGCGGCCCAGCACGTCGCCAACCACGCGCGCACTCTTGACGGGCTTGGCACCCACGGTGCCGTTGGTGCCGCCAAAGCCCAGACCCATGCGCGACATCGAATAGAGAATGCGCCGCTGTACTGGCTTCTGGCCGTCGGACACATCGGGCAGCGCGCGGCCCTTGACCACGCTGAGCGCGTATTCGAGGTACGCGGTTTGCGCGTAGTCGGCAAGGGTAAGAGTGGTGTCGCCGTCGGTGGGACCCTGGAGATCGAGCGGAGGTTGGGAGTCGTCCATGGAGAAGAGAGAAAGAGAAACAGTTGCTGGCCGTGCGCTTGCGCGCTCAGCCTAATGTGAAGGCTTCGTGCACCGCGGACTGCACGGAGCCGCCGAGCACCGCGCCGCCGCCGGCCACGTAGATCCAGTCGCCAATCACCGCGGCGCCGACGGCGTGGCGCGGGGTGGTCATCGGCGCATGGCGCTGCCAGGTGTCGGCCGCGGGGTCGTAGCTTTCCATCTGGCCGAACACCTTGGCTTGGCGCGGCACCCCGCCCACGAGGAACCCGCCCTCTCCGCCCATGGCGAAAAGGCGGCCCCGGTAGACCACGAGGCCGTGTCCAGAGCGCGCGGTGGGCAGCGGTGCGCGCGGCTCCCACGTGTCGCGCGCGGGCAGGTAGACGTGGTGCAGGTCGGTGTTGTATTCGAAGGTGTTGAAGCGCCCGCCAATCACGTGGATCTGGCCGCCATGCGCCACGCAGCCGACATGGTCGCGTGCGCCGGGCAGCGGCTTGCGGGCGCTCCAGCGGTCGGCTTTCGGGTCGTACACCTCGTGCCAGCCGACGCTCGCGCGCTCGGCCGCGGGCTCGGAGGCGCCGCCAATCAGGTGCAGTTGACCGTCCAGCATCACGGCGGCGGCCGCCCCGCGCGGGCGCGGCAACGGCGCGATGGCGGTCCAGCGGTTGGCCGCTATGTCGTAGACGTAGGCGTTGGTGTCGGAGCGGCGGTTCTGCTCGACGAAGCCGCCGAGTGCATAGACGCGGCCCTCGTCGGCCGCCACCGCCACATGATTGGCGCCGCGCGGCAGCGGCGCGCCATCGAGCCAGCGGTCGGCCTTCGGGTCGTAGATGTGGTGGTAGTCGCGGTTCACGGCGCCTTCGCCATAGCCGCCGACCACGTGCATGCGGCCCTGCGCCGCGGTGGCCCAGGCCATCTCGCTGCGCGGAATCGGCAGGGCTGCGCGCGGCATCCAGCGGCCGGCAGGTCCGGCCGGCGCGGGGCTGTCCGTCACGCGTTGCGCCTCCTGCTCGGGCGTCATGTGATGCGGCACGCCGCCTTGCAGCCGCGCATACGGCTCTTTCGACGAAGGCACCGCCGGCAGCGTGTCGTGCGAGGCCGCATGCTGCGCGCGCGCAGCGCCGCCCACCGCGCAAGCGGCGGTCGCAAGAACAAAGCGTCGGCGTTGCATGAAGGACTCCTCCATCGACGAATAAAAGCGGGGACTCGGCATCAGGACACCGGCGTTTCCGCGACGCCGTCCGGCACCGCCGGCTGCTCGGAAGCCTCGGGCATGGCCGGCATGCTGCTTGGCGAGTCGGACGGCATGTTGCCACGGCCCATCGCCCCGCCCTTTGGAACCACCAGTTCCATGCGGATGCGGCCCGGCGCCTTGCCGCCGCGCACGCCGCTCGCGCTGCCGCCGCCATCCGCCGCCAACGCTGCCGATGGCTTCAGGTACGCATAGAGCCGCAGTACCGTCTGCACGTAGTTCTGCGTTTCCTTGTAGTTCGGGATCTTGTTGCCCGCGCGCTGCACGGCGCCCTCTCCGGCGTTGTAGGCGGCAAGCGCCAGCTCGATCTGGCCCGGGAACATCGCGATCAGGTCGCGCAGGTAGCGGGAGCCGGCGGCAATGTTGATGCGCGGATCGAACAGCTTCTTCTCGATGGTGCCGCGCTTGTCCGCCGCAACACCGTAGCGCTGCGCGGTGGCCGGCATGAGCTGCATGAGTCCCATCGCGCCCTTGGGCGAAACGGCCTGCGCGTCGAAGCCCGATTCGGTGGCGATGAGCGCCTGCAGCAGTTCGTAGTCGATCGAATGCTTGTTCGACGCATCGCGCAACGCTGCCTTCGCGGTCTTGTAGCTCGGCGAGGCTTCGAAGAGCGCAAGCAAGGTCTGCGAAGCCGGCGGCACCTTGCCGTCGAGCTTGCGCCCACCGCGGCCGAGCGGCGAAATTCCCTTGGCCGTGTCGAAGCTCTGCCCGCCGCGAAAGAAGAGCTGGTAGCGCTCGTCGATCTTCTCGGAAGCGAAGTGCGCAACGCCCTTGCTGTCGATGTAGCCGTAGATGTCAGCGGCGTGCGCAAGCCCCTGCTGCGTGCACAGCAGCAAGGCCAGGAGCAACGGACGCATGAAATCTGAAATTTTCACGAGGATGGTCAAACATCGATATCGACATCGTCGGCGCGCAGTTCCATGAGTTCGCGCCGCGCGGCTGCCTCGCCCTTGCCCATGAGCTTGGTGATCTCCCCTTGGGTGGACGTGAAGTCGAAGCGCCCCAGCTGTACCTTCATGAGGCGCCGGGTATCCGGATTGAGCGTGGTTTCCCACAATTGTTCCGCGCTCATTTCGCCCAGGCCCTTGAAGCGGCTGATGCTCCAGGCGCCTTCGCGCACGCCGTCCTTGCGCAATTTGTCGAGTGTGGCGGTCAGTTCGCCTTCGTCAAGCGCATAGACCTTGGAAGCCGGCTTCTTGCCGCGCGCCGGGGCATCGACACGGAAAAGTGGCGGCTTTGCGACATACACGTGACCGGCTTCGATGAGTTTCGGAAAGTGCCGGAAGAACAGCGTGAGCAGCAGCACCTGTATGTGCGAGCCGTCCACGTCGGCATCGGAAAGGATGCAGATCTTTCCGTAGCGCAGGCCGCTCATGTCGGGCGTGTCGTTGGGGCCGTGCGGATCGACCCCCACGGCCACCGAGATGTCGTGGATTTCGGTGTTGGCGAAGAGCCGGTCGCGCTCCACCTCCCAGGTGTTGAGTACCTTGCCGCGCAAGGGCAGGATGGCCTGGCTTTCCTTGTCGCGGCCCATCTTGGCACTGCCGCCGGCGGAGTCGCCCTCGACCAGGAAGACTTCGTTGTGGCTGATGTCCTTGCTCTCGCAATCGGTCAGCTTGCCGGGCAGCACGGCCACGCCGGAGCCCTTGCGCTTTTCGACCTTCTGGCCGGCGCGCTGGCGCGTTTGCGCGGCCTTGATGGCGAGCTCGGCGAGCTTCTTGCCGTAGTCGACGTGCTGGTTGAGCCACAGCTCGAGCGCGGGGCGCACGAAGCTCGACACCAGCCGCACCGCATCGCGCGAGTTGAGGCGTTCCTTGATCTGGCCCTGGAACTGCGGATCGAGCACCTTGGCGCTCAGCACATACGAAGCGCGCGCGAACACGTCTTCGGGCAAGAGCTTCACGCCCTTGGGCAGCAGCGAGTGCAGTTCGATGAAGCCCTTCACCGCGGTGAACAGGCCGTCGCGCAGGCCGCTTTCGTGCGTGCCGCCGGCGCTGGTGGGAATGAGGTTGACGTAGCTCTCGCGCACCGGCTGCCCGTCTTCGGTGAAGGCCACGCACCAGTCGGCGCCCTCGCCTTCGGCGAAGTTGTCGGCATTCTTGTCGGCATGGCCGCTGCCTTCGAACAGCGGAATCACCGGGTCGCCGTTGAGCGTCTGCATCAGGTAGTCGCTCAGGCCGCCCTTGTAGAGCCACTGCTGGGTTTCCTTTGTCTTCTCGATCGTGAGCGTGACGCTCACGCCGGGCATGAGCACGGCCTTGCTGCGCAGCAGGTGCGTGAGCTCGGCCATCGGCAGCGCCGCAGTCTCGAAGTACTTGGCATCGGGCCAGGCGCGCACCGTGGTGCCCTGCTTGCGCTCGCCGGCTTCGAGCTTGCGGATTTCGAGCGCCTCGATCACATCGCCGGCGCTGAAGGCCAGCCTGGCCACAGAGCCTTCGCGGTGCGAAGTGACTTCGAGCCGCTTCGATAGCGCATTGGTGACCGATACGCCCACGCCGTGCAGGCCGCCCGAGAAGCTGTAGGCGCCGCCGGAGCCTTTGTCGAACTTGCCGCCCGCATGCAGCCGGGTGTAGACCAGCTCGATCACGGGCGCCTTTTCTTCGGGGTGCAAGCCAAAGGGAATGCCGCGGCCGTCGTCCTCGACGCTGACCGAGTTGTCGGCGTGCAGGGTGACCTTGATCTTCTTGCCGTGGCCGGCCAACGCCTCGTCGGCAGCGTTGTCCAGCACCTCCTGGATGATGTGCAGCGGGTTGTCGGTCCGGGTGTACATGCCCGGGCGCTGCTTCACGGGCTCGAGGCCCTTGAGCACGCGGATGGAACCTTCCGAGTACCCGGAGGACGCGGACGATGAACTGGGGGGAGTCTTGGGGGGAGTCGCCATGGGGGCGGATTGTAGTCAGTCGATGCGAAATGACTGGATACCCATACAGGAACACCGCCCCAGCCCGGTCGGCGGCCCACCCGCCCGGACTTACTTGTCGACGATCACCTGACCCGCGTAGGCGAGCCAGCCCATTTCGGATCGGGCCTTCTCGGGCGCTTCGAGATTGAGAACGATGCTCCCGACCGTCAGCCCGAACGAGGGCGACATGCGCACGTACTTCGTCTCTCCGTCTGCCAGCGGCACTTCGAGCGTCTTGCGCAGGTCGCTGGTCGTGGCGGCCTGGTAGGTGCCCGCGGGACGGTCCACGAAGAAGAAGCTGCCGGGCTTCGAGGAGCCGACGCCGAATTTGTCGATGCGGACGCCAGGCTGCAGCGCTGCGCCGAAAGGACCCGCGGCACGGAAGAAATAGATGCGGCCGTTGCCCGGCTTGAGCTTGGGGATGACGTTGCCCATCTCCTGGAACTTGGGGCCGGTCGGGGTGCTGGCGCAGCCGGCAACTGCAAGCGCGAATACCGCGAGGGCGGCGAACTTCAGGACGGTTCTTCTCATGGGTCGGGATCCTTGAGGTAGCGGCGTGGAGAAGACGCAAATGTAACCAATTACAAACAAAGCGCAGCAAGAGCAGGGTCGGCGCTTTGATGCGAATAGCGCATCGATCCGGCCTCAACAAATCATCAATGGGCTTTACCCCCTCGCCGCCTGCCCAAGTAGCAAATCGGTACATTCAAAGGCATGCAAGCCTCTTCCCCCACTCTCTCGGTCAAGCAGGTGCTGATCTGCGGCGCCATGATCGTCACGCTCTCGATGGGCATCCGCCACGGCTTCGGGCTCTGGCTGCAGCCCATTACTCAGGCGCAGGACTGGAGCCGCCAGACCTTCTCGTTCGCGCTTGCGGTGCAGAACCTCTCGTGGGGCATCTTCGGGGTGTTCGCGGGCATGCTGGCGGATCGCTTCGGGGCTTTCCGGGTTTTGCTGGCCGGCGCGGTGTTCTACGCACTGGGCCTGCTGGGCATGGCGTATTCGCCCACGCCGCTGCTGTTCACCCTGAGCGCCGGCGTGCTGATCGGCGCGGCGCAGGCTGGCACGACCTATGCCGTCGTGTACGGCGTGATCGGGCGCCAGATTCCGGCCGAGCGGCGTTCGTGGGCCATGGGCGTGGCCGCAGCGGCGGGCTCGTTCGGGCAATTCCTGATGGCGCCGATCGAAGGCCGCTTGATCGGCCACCTGGGCTGGCAAACCGCGCTGGCGGTGGTGGCCGTGCTGGTGCTGGTGATCGTGCCGCTGGCCTTCGGCCTGCGTGAGCCGCGGCAAGGGGCCTTGGCCGGGCACCGCGAGCAATCGGTGCTGCAGGCGGTCGGCGAGGCGTTCCGCTACCCGAGCTTCGGCCTGCTGATGGCGGGTTATTTCGTATGCGGCTTCCAGCTGGCATTCATCGGCATCCACATGCCGACCTACCTGCGCGACCAGAAGCTGCCGGTCGAGGTGGCGGGCTACGCACTGGCGCTGATCGGGCTCTTCAATGTGTTCGGCACCTATACCGTGGGACTGCTGGGCCAGAAGCTGGCCAAGCGCAAGATCCTGGCGGCCATCTACTTTGCGCGGGCGGTCTCGATCGTGCTGTTTCTGCTGGTGCCGATCTCGCCGCTCAGCGTGTACGTTTTTTCGGCGGCCATGGGCTTTCTGTGGCTTTCGACGGTGCCCGCCACCAACGCGATCATTGCCGGCATCTTCGGCGTGGCGCACCTTTCGATGCTCAGCGGCTTCGTGTTCCTGAGCCACCAGGTCGGCTCGTTCATCGGCGTGTGGCTTGGCGGCTACCTGTACGACACCACCGGCAGCTACGACATCGTCTGGTACATCGCGATTGCCCTCGGCGTGTTTGCTGCGCTGATCAACCTGCCGGTCAAGGAAGGCGCCATTGCGCGGGCGGCGCGCCCGGCCGTTGTGCCGGGCTGATCCAACGGCGGACAATCGCGCCATGACTCCGCAAATGCGCCATCACCTTTCGCACGCCGGCTGGCTCGCTGCCGCAGTGGCGGTGCTGGGCGGCGTTTTCGCGCTTTACGTCCATCCGGACTTCCTGGTGACGCTGGTCGACCAGGTTTGGTCGTGCTTCTGACTGCTATGAAAGACATAGCAGCCTTGCACGGCGGACTTGCTCCGTCGGAATGGATCGTGCGGTGGTCGCACCTGCTCGTGCCCGGCAGTACCGTGCTCGACGTGGCCTGCGGCCAGGGGCGCCACATGCAGTGGTTTGCCAGGCGCGGGCATGCAGTGATGGGCGTCGACCGCTCCACCGAAGCGACTGAAGCCGCAAGCGCCTTCTGCCGCACCCTTACCGCCGACATCGAAACGGGCCCCTGGCCTTTCGCGGGCCAGTCTTTCGGCGCGGTGGTCGTCACCAACTACCTGTGGCGGCCGCGCATGGCCGACATCGTGGCCGCGGTCGCGCCGGGTGGCGTGCTGCTCTACGAAACCTTTGCCGCCGGCAACGAAACGGTGGGCAAGCCCTCGCGCCCGGACTTCCTGCTGCAGCCGGGCGAGCTGCTGGACGCCTGCCAAGAGCTGCGCGTGGTGGCCTACGAAGACGGTTTTCTTGCGGAGCCGGATCGCTTCGTGCAGCGCATTGCCGCGGTTCGTGCCGGCAGCGCCGCCTCGGGTGCGCCCGAACGCCGCCTGCTGCGGGCAAACTGACCCCGCCGGCGCGGCTGTTTCCGGGGGCGCCGGAGTAAGTAGAATCGGCGCTTTCGTCCACCGACAGAGAGATTCCCCCTTGGAGCAACTGACAGGCAGCATCGTCGCTCTCGTCACGCCGATGCACGACGACGGCAGTGTCGACTATCCCGCCCTGCGCCGGCTGATCGACTGGCACATCGACGAAGGCACCGACTGCCTCGGCGTGGTCGGCACCACCGGCGAATCGCCCACGGTCGACGTGGAAGAGCACTGCGAAATCATCCGCGTGTCGGTCGAGCAGGCCAAGGGCCGCGTGCCCGTGATGGCCGGCTGCGGCGCCAATTCGACCAAGGAAGCCATCGAGCTTGCCAAGTTCGCCAAGGGCGTGGGCGCCGATTGCCAGCTGCAGGTGGTGCCCTACTACAACAAGCCGACGCAAGAAGGCCAGTACCAGCACTTCAAGGCCATTGCCGAAGCCGTGGGCGACCTGCCCACCGTGCTGTACAACGTGCCCGGCCGCACCGTGGCAGATATGGCGCACGACACCGTTCTGCGCCTGGCCCAGGTGCCCGGCATCATCGGCATCAAGGAAGCCACCGGCAACATCGAGCGTGCCCAGTGGCTCATTCGCGACCTGCCCAAGCACTTTGCCGTGTATTCCGGCGACGACCCGACGGCGGTGGCGCTCATGCTCTGCGGCGGGCAAGGCAACATCAGCGTCACGGCCAACATTGCCCCGCGCAAGATGCACGAGCTGTGCGTTGCGGCCATTGCGGGCGACGTGCGCAAGGCGATGCAGATCCAGTTCGAGCTGATGCCGCTGCACCGCAACCTGTTCGTCGAACCCAACCCGATTCCTCTCAAGTGGGCCATGTCCAGGCTCGGCCTTTGCGGCGGCACCCTGCGGCTGCCGCTCACCGAACTGGCTGAAACGAACCAACCCGTGGTCGAGGCTGCCCTGCGCGCCTGCGGCCTGCTCAAGGGCTGAGCCCGCTTCATCTCCCCAATACTCCCATCTCTTTTCTCCCTGCCGCATCGAGGTTACGCAACCTTTTGCCTGAACCGTGCTCAGAGAGTGCGGGCAATGCGGCCCCATAGATTGATCGAACCCATTCCAACAAGGAAGACGACGTTGAAGAACCTTTCGCACATCTCGCGATTCGCACTGCTGGCCCTCGTTGTCAGCCTCGCCGCCTGCTCCGTTCTCGAGGGCGACAAGATCGACTACAAGAGCGCCGGCAAGGCCCCCACGCTCGAAGTCCCGCCCGACCTGTCGCAGCTTTCGCGCGAGAACCGCTATGCGGTTCCGGGCGGCGCGGTCACCGCCAACGCCTACCAGGCCGGGGCAGCCAATGCACCAGGGATTCCCACCGCGGTTGCCAACATCGGCGACGTGCGCATGGAACGTTCGGGCACGCAGCGCTGGATCGTCATCAACCGTACGCCCGAACAGCTCTGGGATCCGGTGAAGGACTTCTGGCAAGAGAGCGGCTTCCTGCTGACCACCGAGCAGCGCAACCTCGGCATCATGGAAACCGACTGGGCCGAAAACCGCGCCAAGCTGCCGCAGGACATCATCCGCGGTACGCTGGGCAAGCTGGTCGATTCGGTCTACTCGACCGGCGAGCTCGACCGCTTCCGCACCCGCCTGGAGCGCACGCCGAACGGCACCGAGATCTTCGTGAGCCACCGCGGCATGCAAGAGGTCTACAACAACAGCCGCCAAGACCAGACCGTGTGGCAGCCCCGCCCGAGCGACCCTGAACTCGAAACCGAGTTCCTGCGCCGACTGATGGTCAAGCTCGGCGTTTCGCAAGAACAGTCGAAGATCATTGCCGCTACCAGCGCGCCGACCAAGACCGCCACCGTTTCGAACGCCGGCGGCCAGCCGGTGGTGCAGATCAGCGAGGGCTTCGACCGCGCATGGCGCCGCGTGGGCCTGGCGCTCGACCGCACCGGCTTCACCGTGGAAGACCGCGATCGCAGCGCCGGCATCTACTACGTGCGCTACGTGACCCCCAACGCGGACAAGAAGGAACCCGGCTTCTTCGGCAAGCTGTTCGGCAGCAGCTCCAGCAAGAACGAAGCACCGATCAAGTTCCGCATCCTCGTGAAGGGCCAGGGCGAATCGACCACGGTCTCGGTGCTGAACGAATCCGGCGCACCCGAAACCTCGGCCAATGCGCAGCGCATCGTCCAGGTCATTGCAGACGACCTGAAGTAACCCGCATGCTCCGCTTCCGAAGCCTCGGCAGCGGCAGCACGGGCAATGCCGCGCTGGTCGAAGCGACCAGCGGCGGCCGCACCTCCCGGCTCCTGATCGACTGCGGCTTCGGCCTGCGGCAACTCGATCTGCGGCTTGCCAAGGCAGGCCTCGCAGCCACCGATATCGACGCGATCTTTGTCACGCACGAGCACGGCGACCACATCGGCTGCGCCCACTCGCTGTCGCGGCGCAACCGCATTCCCGTGTGGATGAGCGAAGGCACCTGGCTTGCCACCGGCGGGCGCGACTTCGAAGGGCGGCTCAACCTGGCACGCGACGACGCCGAGTTTGCGGTCGGCGACATTGCGGTGCAGCCCTTTACCGTGCCGCACGACGCACGCGAGCCGCTGCAGCTGCGCTGCTCCGACGGCGCGCGAACGCTGGGCGTGCTCACCGACCTGGGCCATGCCACGGCCCATGTGCTCTCAAGGCTCAGCGGCGTGCACGCGCTGCTGCTCGAGTTCAACCACGACAGCGAACTGCTCGCCAATTCGGCCTATCCGGCTTTCCTGAAACTGCGTGTCGGCGGCAAGCACGGCCACCTGTCGAATGAAGCCGCCGCGGACATTGCACGCGCGGTTCGGCACGAGGGGCTGCGCCACGTGGTTGCGGCGCATCTGAGCGAGCAGAACAACCGCCCCGACATCGTGCGGCGCCTCATGGCCGATGCCCTTGGGGGCCATGAGGCCGAGATGCTCACGGCCAGTGCATCGGAAGGCTCGCCCTGGCTGGACGTCTGATCGTTCGCCTCTTGCCCGCTCCGGGGCACCATGCAAAAAGCCGCCATGAGGCGGCTTTTTTGCTGGGTGAATGAAAGCCCGCTGGGGCGTTCGTCGTTACTGCTTCGGCGCTTCGTTCTTCTTGGCAGCCTCTGTGGCGGCATTGGCCGCATCGAGGGCCGAGGAAGCGCCCGGCGAAGGCGTTGTTGCGGCGGACGGATCGGTGGTCGTCGAGGGCGCCGGAGCAGCCGCGGGCGGTGCGGGAGCCGGTTCGGTCACCGGTGCGGGCGGCGGGGTCACAACCGCCGGCGCAGCATCCTCTTTCTTTCCGCAAGCCACGAGTGCGGCGGCGGCGATCAACGAGGCCAGCAGGACGGATGACGGCTTCTTCATGGAAACTCCTTTGCAATGAATGTCTGGACGAAAAAATTCTAGACCCGCATCACTGCCCGTTTGTGTCTCGCGCCCTCATTCGCGGCATTGGCTTACAAGCCCAGTGTCGATGCCGGAAACGCGGGCCGCCCCGCTCGCCATGACTCATCGATGGCTTCCCGCAACTCGCGCCGCGCACGCGGGTCGAAGCCGCTCACGCCGCGGCTGCGCTCGGGGTCGGTGCGGTGGGCGCACCACTCGGGCGTCCATATGGCACTGGGCACCGCATTGCTGCCTTCCGCGCGCACCACGCGGCACTCGATGATGTGATCCCACATGCGGCGCCAGGGAACGAAGCGTGCATGAATACGTTCGACTACATCGAAGCGCTGTGCCAGCAGAACGAAGCGGCGGCCGGAGGCCGACCAGGCCTGAAGCGCCTCGATGCTCGCGCGCTCGCCCAGGGGCCAATCCGCAAAGTCGGGGTCGCTCAAGACCAGTTCCCTCCAGCCCTGCCGGGCCGCGGCGGAAAGCGCGGCCCGCACAAGGCCTTCGAAGGCTTCGCGGCCATCGAACCGGCCTTCGGGCAAGAGCGGTTCTGCCGCCGCCGTAGGTTCAATCGGCATGCAGCCACCCTGCCTCGCACCACTCGGCCAGCAGCGCGAGCGCGCCGCTGCTTGCGCGCGCCAGTTCGCGCGGGCCGAGCGCGCGCTGGTCGGCCAACCTGCGCATCAGCGTTGCATCGGCACCGCCGGCGCGAAAGCTTTCGCCGTTGATGTAGAGATGCCTCGCGTCGTAAAGCATGCGCGTGCGGCGGTCGAGCGCCACGCTGCGCGGCACATCCGGCGCTTCGGTGCCTTCGTCGAACCAGACATTGGCCTTGGGCTCGGTGAGCGATTCACCCAGCGCACGGTCGATTGCGTCGGGGTCGCGCAGCGCGGCATCGACCGCCTTGCGCGCAAAGGCCTGCAGCGCGGCGGGCATGGCGGCCGGCGCCTCGACCGCGGGTTGGGCAGGATCGCGGTAGCGCGCCAGCTCCGCGGGGCCGGCATCTTCCAGGGCTTCGGAGTAGGCCTGGGCCATGCGCGCCAGCAGGTCGGCGCCGAGCTCGCCCGCGGCGGACGAGCGCAGGCCGATGGAGCAGGTCATGCAGTCGTCGCCGACGGCCACGCCGTCATGCGCATAGCGCGGCGGCAGATAGAGCATGTCGCCCGGCTCGAGCACAAAGCTTTGCTCGGGCTCGAATTGCTCGAGGATCTTGAGCGGCACGCCTTGCTGCAGGCGCAAGTCGCTCTGCTTGCCGATCGACCAGCGCCGCGTGCCCTGCGCCTGAAGCAGAAACACGTCGTAGCTGTCGAAATGCGCGCCCACGCCGCCCTTGTCGCTGGCGTAGCTGATCATGAGGTCGTCCAGCCGTGCGTCGGGCAGAAAGCGAAACTGCTGCAGAAGCGCATGCACGCCGTCGTGATGCAGGTCGACGCCCTGCACCAGCAGCGTCCATTCGGGCTGCTTGAGCGGCGGCAGCGCGCGGCGCGCGAGCGGCCCGTGCTTAAGTGTCCAACCGTTATTGCCGTGTCGGATGAGGCGCGATTCCACGTCCTCGCGCTCGGCCAGGGCAAAGAGCGCGCTGCGCTCGATCGGTGGCACCATGGCGGGTATGGCCTGGCGCACGAGCAAGGGCTTTTTCTGCCAATACCGCCGCATGAACTGCGCGGCGCTCAGGCCGCCGAGCAACGGCAGCGGTTGTGTAATCTCCATGGGAGAATTCTGCAATGGAAATCTCTGAACAATGCGTGGTCGGCCTGACCTGGACGATGAAAGACACTTTGGGCGAAGTGCTGGACGTGCTCGACGAGCCCGTGGAATTCATGGTGGGGGGCGACGACCTCTTCGACGTGATCGAAGCCGCCCTGCAGGGCCACGAACCCGGCGCTCGGGTGCAACTGCAGCTGGAGCCTGAGCAAGGCTTTGGCGACTTCAACGATCAGCTGCTCTTTCTCGAGCCCCGTTCGCTGTTCCCTGAAGGTACGGAAGAAGGCATGACCTTCGACGGCGCCGCGCTGCCCAAGGGCGTGAGCGAGGACATGCCCAAGGACGTGATCTACACCGTGGCCGAGATCTACCCCGACCACCTGGTGCTCGACGGCAACCATCCGCTCGCGGGCATTGCGATCCGGCTCGACATCACGGTGCGTTCGGTGCGCGAAGCCACCGAAGAAGAAGTCGGCAGCGGAACGGCAGGCACGGCCTTTTTCAAGGTGCCGCCGACCGCCCCCGGCAACGATCTGCTGCACTGAAACCGGCGAACGGGAAAACTGCTGCAGCCAACAAAAAGCCGGGCACTGCCCGGCTTTTTGTTGCTCGCGAAAGCACCCCGAAAACCGACCTACATGCGCGAGAGCTGGCCGTTGTCGATGCGCACGCGGTCGCCGATGCGCAGGTCGCCCGGATGCTGCACGTCGAACGCACGGTAGCCGCCGCGATCGGTTTGCACCGAGATGCGATAGCTCTCGTAGGCGCGCGGCCCGTTGTTCTGGGCTTCGATGGTGTTGCCCAGGAGTGCGCCGCCCACGATGCCCAGGGCAGTTGCCGCGGCACGGCCGCTGCCGTGGCCAAACTGGTTGCCCACCACGCCGCCGACGACACCGCCTGCCACCGCGCCACCGCCGGTGGTGCCGGTGCCTCGGGTTTCGCTGCGCAGCACTTCGATGTTGGCCACATGGCCGTATTCGACGTACGCCGCTTCCTGGTATGGAACGGCCTGCGGCGGTGCCTGGTAGGGATAGCGCGTCGTGTGATAGACCGGCGCGGGAGCGACGCAGGCCGTGAGCGTGGCAAGTGCCAGCACGGAAGCGCCAATGGAAACGAAGCGCGTTGAGATTTTCATGTTGATGGCTCCTCGGAAATAGCCGGTGCATCCGAATGCACCAAGCCTAAGCTTGTGTTTAACGCCGTTCCCGCAAGCGGGATGACGCCCGACACACACCGGCATGTAGGAGCGCGCCGCGAGCTGACGGGTTCCGATCTTTACTGGCCCGATACGATTCCGGCCACCAGGGAGTGGTCGGCGACGTTGTCAGTGCTTGCCGGTCGACCCGTAGCCGCCTTCGCCGCGTTGCGAGGCTGCAAATTCTGTGACCACGCGAAACTGCGCCTGCACCACCGGCACGATCACGAGTTGCGCAAGCCGCTCCATCGGCTGGAGTACAAAAGGCGTGTCGCTGCGGTTCCAGGCGCTGATCTTCAGCTCGCCCTGGTAGTCGCTGTCGATCAGGCCCACGAGATTGCCCAGCACGATGCCGTGCTTGTGGCCAAGGCCCGAGCGCGGAAGAATCAGCGCCGCATAGGCCGGGTCGGCCAGGTGGATCGCGATGCCCGTGCCAACGAGTTGCCAGGCATTGGGCTCCAGCGTGATGGGCGCATCGAGGCAGGCCCTGAGATCGAGCCCTGCGCTGCCGGGCGTGGCATAGGCGGGCAATTGATCCACCATGCGTGGATCGAGGATACGGACGTCTACTTTCACTTCTACTTGCCTTGCTTTTGTTGCTGTTCTCTTTGCTTGCGGGCGGCTTCCTCGAGCACCTGCTGCCACTTGGCGACGCCGGGCGTGAGCTTCAGGCCCTTGAACTTGCTGAAGAGCCAGAACGCAGCCCCTGCCAGCAAGACCAGCGCGAAAAACGGCACGCCGGCCGACCACAGCACCAGCAGCACCAGCCCGCCTACCGCGGCCATCACCTTGAGCGCCCCGGGCGTGAACGTCCCGGCCGGCGCGGCGGTGTCCTCGTTCGAAGCCGACCGCCGCTGCGCCGCAGCGCCGCCCTGCGCGCCCGGCGCGGGCGTGATGCCGACGTCCAGCCCATGGTCGCCGTCGTGCGCGGCCCGCTTGGGCAATGCGGCCTGGGCCGACAGCCGTTCCACATAGCTGGCGAAATCGCCGTTCGGCGGCGTGTTCCATTGGGGATTCATCAGACTCTCCAGTCGGGCAGGCGTGCGGCAATCTCGGTCATGAGCTCGCGCGCCAGGGTGAGCTTGGGCGCGCGCGGCAACTCGCGGGTGCCGTTGGCATCCACCAGCAGCAGCGCATTGTCGTCCTGGCCGAAGGTCAGCGGGCCGATGTTTCCGACCAGGAGCGGAATCCCCTTGCGCTGGCGCTTGGCCTTGGCGTGCTCGGCCAGGTTCTCGCTCTCGGCCGCGAACCCCACGCAGAACAGCTTGCGCGACTGCGCGCGCTCGCTCTTGGCCACCGCAAGGAGGATGTCGGGGTTCTCGACGAAATTCAGCACGGGCGTCTTGCCGCTCCCGTCCTTCTTGATCTTTTGTTCGCTGTGCGTGGCAGGGCGCCAGTCCGCCACCGCGGCCGTCGCTACAAAAATGCTAGCAGACTGCGCCGCGCGCATCGTCGCGTCGAGCATGTCCTGCGCCGAGAGCACGTCGATGCGGCTCACCCCGCGCGGGGTCGGCAAATGCACCGGTCCGGCCACCAGCGTGACCTGGGCGCCGGCCTCATGCGCGGCGCGCGCAATGGCAAAGCCCATCTTGCCGGACGAATGGTTGGTAATGCCGCGTATCGGATCGAGCGGCTCGAAAGTGGGCCCCGCGGTGACGAGCAGCTTGTGGCCCGCAAGAAGCTTGGGCGCGAAGAAGGCGGTGATGTCTTCGAGCAGCTGCGCCGGCTCCAGCATGCGGCCGTCACCCGTCTCGCCGCAGGCCTGCCAGCCGCTGCCCACGCCGAGCACCGTGGCCCCGTCGGCCGACACCTGCATGAGATTGCGCTGGGTGGCGGGGTGCGCCCACATCTCGCGGTTCATGGCCGGGGCGATCAGAAGCGGCACGCGCTCCATCGGGCGTGCCAGGCACATCAGGCTCAGCAGGTCGTCGGCCCTGCCCTGCACGAGCCGCGCAATGAAGTCGGCGCTGCAGGGCGCGAGCACGATGGCATCGGCCTCGCGGCTCAGGTTGATGTGCGGCATGTTGTTGGGCTCGCGCGTGTCCCACTGCGAGGTGTAGACCGTACGCCCCGAAAGCGCCTGCATCGTGACCGGCGTGATGAACTGCTCGGCCGCCTCGGTCATCACGACCTGGACGGTGGCGCCCGCCTTCACGAACAGGCGGCACAGCTCCGCCGACTTGTAGCAGGCGATACCACCGGTAAGGCCCAGGACGATGTGTTTGCCGGCGAGATCTTGCATGAGTCATATTGTTGCTCACATACCGACAAGATCAGGAATGGGATGGCCCTGCTCTGAAGGGACGCAAAGGGGACACCTATAATCGGAATTTCCCACTGCCCGGATCTATGGTCCGGAACTGGCATGACCAAATTTGTCTTCGTCACCGGTGGTGTCGTATCTTCCCTTGGCAAGGGAATCGCCTCCGCCTCCCTCGCCGCGATCCTCGAATCGCGCGGCCTCAAGGTCACCCTCATCAAGCTCGATCCGTACATCAATGTCGACCCCGGCACGATGTCACCGTTCCAGCATGGCGAAGTGTTCGTTACCGACGACGGCGCCGAAACCGACCTCGACCTCGGCCACTACGAGCGCTTCATCACCACGCGGATGCGCAAGGCCAACAACTTCACGACCGGCCAGATCTACAAGACCGTGCTCGAGAAAGAGCGCCGCGGCGACTACCTCGGCAAGACGGTGCAGGTGATCCCGCACATCACCAACGAAATCCAGGAATACATCAAGCGCGGCGCCGGCCTCGGCACCCCGCATGAGGTCGACGTGGCCATCGTCGAAATCGGCGGCACCGTGGGCGACATCGAGTCGCTGCCCTTCCTGGAAGCCGTGCGCCAGATGAGCCTGCGCATGGGCCCGAACAACTCGGCCTTCGTGCACCTGAGCTACGTGCCCTGGATTGCCGCCGCCGGCGAGCTCAAGACCAAGCCCACGCAGCACACCGCCAAGGAGTTGCGCGCCATCGGCATCCAGGCCGACGCGCTGCTGTGCCGCGCCGACCGCCCGATTCCCGACGACGAGCGCGCCAAGATCTCGCTGTTCTCGAACGTGCCCGAATGGGGCGTCATCTCGATGTGGGACGTGGACACCATCTACAAGGTGCCGCGCATGCTGCACGAGCAGGGCCTCGATGGCCTTATCTGCGACAAGCTGCGCATCAACACGCCGCCGGCCAAGCTCAACCGCTGGGACGAACTGGTCTACGAGGTCGAGCATCCGCAGCAGGAAGTGAGCATTGCCATGGTCGGCAAGTACGTCGACCTGTCGGACAGCTACAAGTCGCTGAACGAAGCACTGCGCCACGCCGGCATGAAGAACCATGCGCGCGTGAAGATCGACTACATCGACTCCGAAACCATTTCGCCGCAAGACGTTTCGCGCCTTGCCAAGTACGACGCCATCCTGGTGCCCGGCGGTTTCGGCCAGCGCGGCGTCGAGGGCAAGATCTCGGCCGCCCGCTTTGCGCGCGAAGGCAAGGTGCCCTACCTCGGCATCTGCCTGGGCATGCAGGTGGCCACCATCGAATACGCGCGCCATGTGGCGGGCCTGAAGAACGCGAACAGCACCGAGTTCGACCCCGAGACGCCCTGCCCCGTGATCGCGCTGATCACCGAGTGGAAGGACGCCGACGGCACCGTGAAGACGCGCAACGAGAAGTCCGACCTCGGCGGCACCATGCGCCTTGGTGCGCAAAGCTCCGACGTTTCGGCCGGCACGCTGGCCCACAGCATCTACGGCGACGTGGTGACCGAGCGCCACCGCCACCGCTACGAAGCCAACGTCAACTACCTGGACGAACTGCGCGCCGCCGGCCTGGTGATTTCCGCGCTCACCCAGCGCGAGCACCTCACCGAAATCGTCGAGCTGCCGCAGGACGTGCATCCCTGGTACATGGGCGTGCAGTTCCACCCTGAATTCAAGTCGACCCCATGGAGCGGCCATCCGCTCTTCAACGCCTTCATCAAGGCGGCGCTCGACCACAAGGCCCGCAGCGCGGGCGGCACGAAAAACCTGAAGGCAGTCGCATGAAACTCTGCGGATTCGACATCGGGCTGGACCAGCCCTTCTTCCTGATCGCCGGCCCTTGCGTGGTCGAATCCGAGCAACTGCAGATGGACACGGCCGGCACGCTGAAGGAAATCACTTCCTCGCTCGGCATTCCGTTCATCTTCAAGAGCAGCTTCGACAAGGCCAATCGCTCTTCGGGCACCAGCTTCCGCGGTCCTGGCCGCGAGAAGGGCCTCGAAATCCTGGCCAAGGTGAAACGCGAACTCGGCCTGCCCGTGCTGACGGACGTGCACACCGAAGACGACATCACCGAGGCCGCCAAGGTGGTCGACGTGCTGCAGACCCCCGCCTTCCTGTGCCGCCAGACCGATTTCATTCGCGCGGTGGCGCAGTCGGGCAAGCCGGTGAACATCAAGAAGGGCCAGTTCCTTGCGCCGCACGACATGAAGAACGTGATCGACAAGGCGCGCGCGGCCGCCAAGGAAGCGGGCCTGCCCGAAGACAGCTTCATGGCCTGCGAGCGCGGCGCGAGCTTTGGTTACAACAACCTGGTGTCGGACATGCGTTCGCTCGCCATCATGCGCGAGACTGGCGCACCCGTGGTGTTCGATGCCACGCACTCGGTGCAGCTGCCGGGCGGCCAGGGCACGAGCTCGGGCGGCCAGCGCGAAATGGTGCCGGTGCTGGCACGGGCTGCCATCGCGGTTGGCGTGGCCGGCGTTTTCATGGAAACGCACCCCGACCCTGCCAAGGCCTTGAGCGACGGCCCCAACGCCGTGCCGCTCAAGCACATGAAGGCCCTGCTGGAAACGCTGCTCGAGCTGGACCGCATCACCAAGAAGAACGGCTTCCTCGAAAGCTCTTTCAACTGAGCCCCGCAACAAGACTATTGGAGAACACCGTGGCCCCTGCTTACATCATCGTCGACATGAAGATCACCGACCCCGAGCAGTACAAGCAGTACATGGCCGCCGCCCCCGACGCGGTGAAGGCAGCGGGCGGCGAGTACCTGGTGCGCGGCGGCCGCTTCGAGACCATGGAAGGCAACTGGCAGCCCGCGCGCGTGGCCATGTTGCGTTTCCCCAGCTATGAGAAGGCCAAGGCTTTCTACGACGACGAGTTGTACCGTGCTGCGCGCGCCAAGCGTGCCGGCGCGACCGAATTCTTCAATATGGTTCTGGTCGAGGGCGTTTCCGCCCCGGTCTGAGATTCAGTTCAAAACGAAAGGCAATAAGTGAGTGCAATCGTAGACATCGTCGGCCGCGAAATCCTCGACAGCCGAGGCAACCCCACAGTCGAGTGCGACGTGCTGCTCGAATCGGGCACCATGGGCCGCGCAGCCGTGCCTTCGGGCGCATCGACCGGTTCGCGCGAAGCCATCGAGCTGCGCGACGGCGACAAGAAGCGCTATCTCGGCAAGGGCGTGCTCAAGGCGGTGGAGAACATCAACACCGAGATCTCGGAATCCGTGCTTGGCCTCGACGCCAGCGAGCAGGCCTTTCTCGACCGCACGATGATCGACCTGGACGGCACCGACAACAAGGGCCGCCTGGGCGCCAACGCGACCCTCGCCGTTTCGATGGCCGTGGCACGCGCCGCGGCCGAAGAGTCGGGCCTGCCGCTGTACCGCTACTTCGGTGGCATGGGCGGCATGCAGCTGCCGGTGCCGATGATGAACGTGATCAACGGCGGCGCGCACGCCAACAACAGCCTCGATCTGCAAGAGTTCATGATCATCCCCGTGGGTGCACCGAGCTTCCGCGAAGCCGTGCGCTACGGCGCCGAGGTGTTCCACGCGCTCAAGAAAATTCTGGGCGACCGCGGCATCAGCACGGCGGTGGGCGACGAAGGCGGTTTCGCGCCCAGCGTCGAAAGCCATGAAGCGGCCATCCAGCTGATTCTCGAAGCCATCGACAAGGCCGGCTTCGTGGCGGGCGAGCAGATTGCGCTCGGCCTCGACTGCGCCGCCAGCGAGTTCTACAAGGACGGCAACTACGTGCTCTCCGGCGAGAACCTCACGCTGTCGGCCGGCAACTGGGCCGACATGCTGGCCACCTGGGTCGACAAGTACCCGATCATCAGCATTGAAGACGGCATGCACGAAGGCGACTGGGACGGCTGGAAGCTGCTCACCGAACGCCTGGGCAAGCGCGTGCAGCTGGTGGGCGACGACCTGTTCGTCACCAACACCAAGATCCTGCAGGAAGGCATCGACAAGGGCATTGCCAACTCGATCCTGATCAAGATCAACCAGATCGGCACGCTGACCGAAACCTTCGCCGCCATCGAAATGGCCAAGCGCGCGGGCTACACGGCCGTCATTTCGCACCGCTCGGGCGAAACCGAAGACAGCACCATTGCCGACATCGCGGTGGGCACCAACGCCGGCCAGATCAAGACCGGGTCGCTCTCGCGCTCCGACCGCATCGCCAAGTACAACCAGCTGCTGCGCATCGAGGAAGACCTCGGCGACATCGCCAGCTACCCTGGCCGCGGCGCGTTCTACAACCTGAAGTAGCGCTCGGCACCGCGGCATGCGCTCGCGCCTCGTTCCACCCATCGTGCTGTTGCTGCTGCTGGTCATCCTGCAGTGGCAGCTGTGGAACGGGCGCGGCAGCGTGCGCGATGTGTCGCAGCTGCAAACCAAGCTGGCCGCGCAGAAAGAGGCCAACGCCAAGGCCGCGGTCACCAACGAGCGGCTGGCTTCGGAGGTCAACGACCTCAAGGTCGGCCTTGAAATGGTCGAAGAGCGTGCGCGGCAAGAATTGGGCATGGTCAAGCCCAACGAAGTGTTCGTTCAAGTGACTCACTGAATATGGCCCCCACGCTCGGCACTGCGTGTCCTCGCTGCCCCCCGAGGGGGCCGCTCGCGCCTTGGGGCGGCCCGGCGGCGCTCGACGCCTGACTCCGCTGATGCCCGAGTTCTTCTCGGCCCCCGCCTTCGCGCTCTGGGGCTCACCGGTCAGCTGGCTCGAACTCGTCGCTGCCGTGCTGGCGCTGGCCATGGTCGGCTGCAACATGCGCGAAATCCATTGGGGCTGGCCGCTCGCAATCGTCAGCTCGCTGCTCTACGTGGCGGTGTTTGCAGAGGCGCGCATCTATGGCGACGCCTCGCTCCAGGTGTTCTTCGCGGTCGTGGCGTTCTGGGGCTGGTTCCAGTGGCTGCGGGGCCATCGTGCCGACGGCAGCGTATTGCGTGTGAGCCGGCTTTCGCCGCGCGGCATAGCGTTTGCGCTCGTGGCCTGCGCGGTGGCGTGGCCCGCGGTCGCCCTCTTCCTGCGCCGCTTCACCGACAGCGATGTGCCCTGGTGGGACGGCTTTGCCACGGGGCTCAGCCTGGTCGGCCAGTTCCTGCTCGGGCGCAAGTTCATCGAGAACTGGCTGGTATGGCTGGCGGTGAACGTCGTGAGCGCGGGCCTGTTCATCCACAAGGGCCTGTGGCTCACGGTCGGGCTCTATGCGGTGTTCGCGGTGCTCAGCGTGGCGGGTTTTCTTGCCTGGCGCTCGCGCATGCACGACGAGGCCGCGCGCGCATGACGCCCGCGTTGCCCGCCGGCTGCGTCATTGCGCTGCTCGGCGCCGAGAGCACGGGCAAGACCGAACTCGCCCGCGCGCTCGTGCAGCGCCTTCGGGAGCGCGGCATTGCGGCCACGCTGGTGACCGAGTACCTGCGCGAGTGGTGCGAGCGCGAAGGCCGCACGCCCCGTCCCGACGAACAACGCGCCATCGCCGACGAGCAGACGCGCCGCATCGATGCCGCGGCCGCCTCGGGCGTGGTGGTGGCCGACACCACGGCGCTCATGACCGCGGTGTACAGCGAGCAACTGTTCGGCGACACCTCGCTTTACGCCGATGCGCTCTCCGCCCAGCGGCGCTACGCCATCACCCTGCTCACTGCGCTCGACATCCCCTGGGTTGCCGATGCGATGCGCGACGGCGACCACGCGCGCGAGCCGACAGACACGCTGGTGCGCGCGGCGTTGTCGGGCGCCGGGCTTTCATTCGCCGTGGTGCATGGCAGCGGCGGTGAAAGGCTCTCCAATGCCTGGAACGCCATCATTTCCATCGCAGGCAGCGAAGGCCAGGCACGGGCGAGAGGCCGCGGCGACGCGAAACCCACCTCCTGGTCATGGCCTTGCGAGAAATGCTCCGACCCGGAATGCGAACATCGTCTGTTCAGCGACCTGCTCGGCCGCCGCGACAACCCGTCAAACCCCAGTTCGGAGATCTGATGTTCCCGCTTGGTATCTCTCGTCTTGCCCGTCTTCTTTGTCTCGTCGGCCCGGCCCTGCTGGCAGCCGGAACCGCTACGGCGGCGCCGGTCGCAGCCACGGTGGAAAACGCCACCACGACCACCGCCTGCGCCGAAGAAGACAACGTCTCGCTGGTGCTGCGCGGCGAAGGCATCCGGCGCATGCGCATCGAGGCGCTGCAGCCGGCGTACCTGGACAGCATCAGCAAGGACGTCACTGCGCCCGACTTCTCGGGCTGCAACTTCGACGGCGGTGCCCACCCCAGCGATCCCGCGCACAAGTTCAAGCCGCGCCGCGTGGTGCTGCTCGACGACGCGCAGTGGCGCATCGTCGGCATGACGCTGCCCAGCTTCTGGCGCCCGCAGCAGGTGCCGGTGCGCGTGGGCGCGCGTACCGACCGCGGCTTTCACCTGCTGCAGGTCTTCCGCAAGGAAGAAGGCAAGGTGCTCGAGGCGCTGGTGCTTTACCCAGCCGACGGCTACTGGCGCATCAAGCCGCTGCCGGAAGAACGCTTCGGCGACGGCGTCTACGGCTCGTCGTTCCTGCTCGGCCCGGTCGAGCAAGGCAGCCGGCCGGTGGTGGACATCGCCTCGATTCGCATCGTGCCCAAACCCCTCGCCATTCACCTGCGCTTTGCCAGGGGCGGCAGCGCCGTAGCCAAGGTGTCCGAAATCAGCCGTACGCGCACCGCGCTCGACGTCAGGCTTTCTTCGCCGACCGCGGATGCGCGACCCTTCGCGGTGCTGCGTTCGATGTATGTGGCACCGGACAACGCGGACGTGAGCGAAGTGCGCTGGCGGGAGTCGCCCGACACGGCAGAGCAGGCGCTGTCCCTGCCCGATGTGAAGACACTGAGCGGCACGCAGATGCGCTTCGGACGCAGCCTGCCTTCGCGCCACAACACGAGCGCACCCGACATCGCGTTCAGCGACTTCGACGACGCGGTTCCGCGCTGACCAGCGCGCCCGCGGGCGCCGTTGACTGACAGCGCGGCCTAGCCGGCGCGCCGAACGTCGCTCGGCGTGACACCGAGCACACGGCGCATGCAGCGCGCCATGTGGCTCTGGTGCGAAAACCCGCTCTCCAGCGCCACCTGGCTCGCGGCCATCCCGCTGCGCACCAGCAGGCTGCGCGCGCGGTCGACACGCCGGTGAACCACGTACTCGTGCACCGGCAGGCCCGTGGAGCGCTTGAATTGCGTCTTCAGGTGAGAGGCGCTCAGGCCCGCCACCTCGGCCAGCCTGGCCAGCGAAAGATCGCCTTCGAGGTGGGTTTCGATGTAGTCCGTCACGCGGCGCAGCTGCGGCCGGGTGAGCCCATGCACCGGCGCGGCTTCACGCTGCCGCTGCCCGCCGAGCAGGTGCGCTGCCAGCGCAATGCCCAGGCTGTCCGTGTAGAGGGTGCCGTTGGGAAAGCCGGCGCGCCTCTCGGCATCGAGCGCCCAGAGAATGTGCTCGATGTGCGCGTCGCGCAGTTGGTGGCGCTCCACCAGGCTCGCGCGGTCGGCCGGCAGTTCCATTTCTTCGGCGGTGCGCCGCAGCAGCGAAGGCGGCATGCGCACGACCAGCGACGTGCTCGCGGTTTCTTCGTGCCAGACGTCGGAGGTGCCGGCTGGCAGGATGTCGATGTCCCCGCGCGTGTAGCGGAACTTGTGCAGCTTGCAGGCGCCGTTGACGGGCGCACCCGCATGCACCTTGATGCGGTGGTCGGGCACGGCTTCGAAGCCGACCACGCCGCCGGGCGTGTGGCGCACGTGCACGTTCAGATGGGTGTCGGAGGGAGCGTGGCTCATCGGGTAATTATCCGGTGCTCGGGCAAGGCGTGCTCGCGCGTCTTCGGCCATTCGTGCTGCACCGTGGCCGAATGTGCGCGACCGAGCCGGCCGCCTTCCGGATCATCCGCTGTCATGAACACAACCATTCAAGACACCCGATCCATGGACACCCCAGCGAACAGCAGATACGCCGGCAAGAAGGCCGTCATCACCGGCGGCACCCTCGGCATGGGCTTGGCCACCGCGCAGGCGCTGCTCGAAGGCGGCGCCGAAGTGCTCGTGACCGGCCTGAACCCGAAAAACCTGGAGGCCGCGCGCCGCACGCTGGGCCCTCGCGCCCATGTCGTCGCGTCGGACACCGGCTCGCTAACCGACATCGACGCACTCGCGGCGCTCGCCCGGGAAAAGCTCGGCCACATCGACCTGCTGCACATCAACGCTGGCATTTCGACGCTGGAGCCTTTCGAGCAGGTGACCGAAGCGGGCTACGACCGCGCCTTCGCGATCAACACCAAGGGCCCGTTTTTCACCGTGCAGCGCCTGGTGCCGCTGATGCGTGCGGGGGGCGCGATCGTCGTCACCTCCTCCATCGCAGACAAAGGCGGCATGCACGGGCTGAGCGTCTACAGCGCGACCAAGGCGGCGCTGCGTTCCTTCGCCTCGGGCTTTGCCGCGGAGCTGGTGGGGCGCGGCATCCGGGTGAACGTCGTGAGCCCGGGCTTCATCGACACGCCCACGCTCGGCATTGCCGATGCGACGGCCGAAGAGCGCGCCGAATTCATCCGCCTGGGCGACCAGATCACGCCGATGCGGCGTCACGGCACGGCCGAAGAGGTGGCGCGCGCGGTGCTCTTCTTCGCCTTCGAGGCGACCTTCACGACCGGGGCGCGGCTCACCGTCGATGGCGGGCTGGGCCAGAACCTCACACCGGCCGCTGCCTGAATTCGCAATCAAGAAAAGGAAGAAAGAACATGACCGACGTTTCTCTCATCGGCCTCGGCCCCATGGGCATCGCACTCGCGCGGGCTCTTCAACCCGGCCACACGCTGACCGTCTGGAACCGCACTGCCGAACGCGCCGAACCCATCCTGAACCAAGGCACCGTGCTCGCGCCCAATGCCCTCGCCGCTGTTCAAGCCAGCCCCGTGGTGCTGATCTGCGTGGCCGACTACGCGGCGTCCCGATCGATCCTCGCGATGCCCGGCGTGGCCGATGCCCTGCGCGGCAAGGTGCTGGTGCAACTGAGCACCGGCACGCCGCAGGATGCGCGCGACGACTGGGCCGCCTTGAGCGGCGTGGCCTACCTCGACGGCGCCCTGCTCGCCACGCCCGGCCAGATCGGTCGGCCCGACACGCCGCTCTTCATTTCCGGCGAAGAGCGCGCGCTGACTGCCTGCCGGCCGGTGCTCGAAGCCATTGCCGGCAACATCCTGTACATGGGCGAGCCCATCGGCAATGCAGCGGCGTGGGACCTGGCCACGCTCTCCTGCATGTTCGGCGCCATGAGCGGGTTCTTCCACGGCGTGCGCATCTGCGAATCGGAAGGGCTGCAGGTGAACGAGTTCTCGCAGATGATCGGCGCGATTTCTCCGGTGCTCGGCGAAATGATCAATGCCGAGGGGCAAGCCATTCACGCCGGCCGCTACGGCGAACCCGAAAGCTCGATGGCCACCTGCGCGGGCTCCGGCCGGCTCTTCGTGAAGCAGGCACGCGAGGCGAAGCTCGATGCGAGCTTTCCCGATTTCCTGATGGGCTTGTTCGACCGCGCGCTGGACGCAGGCTTGGCCAACGAGCGGCTGGCCGCCATGGTCAAGGTGCTGCGGCAGCCCGCCCGATGAAGATGCAGGCCCCGCGAGCTGCTTACTGCACGACGGGGCTTGCGGGAACCTGGTCGCCCGGCGGCCTGAAGATCTGGGCGGTGTCGACGGCATCGAAGCGATACTGCTTTCCGCAGAAGTCGCAGCCCACCTCGATGTCGCCGCGCTCGGCAAGAATTTCCTCGGCCTCTTCCACGCCGAGGCCGCGGATCATCTGCGCCACGCGATCGCGGCCGCAGGTGCATGCGAAATGCGGCCCCAGCAGGCCGGCCTGCGGCTCGAAGCGCAGCAATTTTTCTTCCCAGAACAGGCGGCGAAGAATGGTCTCGACGTCGAGCGTGAGCAGCTCGTCGCGCGTCAGTGTCGACGCAAGAATCGAGATGCGGTTGTAGTCCTCGTTGCGGCCGATCTGGTCTTCGTTGGCCTGGTCGTGGTCTTTGCCGGAAGTGCCGGAAGAACCAGGCGCGCCTTCGAGGTTGCCCTCGCCCTTCACCGGCAGGCGCTGGATCAAGAGGCCCGCGGCCACCTTGTCGTCGGCCGCGAGCACCAGCGTGGTGTCGAGCTGTTCGCTCTGCAGCATGTAGTGCTGCAGCACGTCGCTGAGCTTGCCGAGCTTCTCGCCTTCGTCGTCGAAGAGCGGCACCACGCCCTGGTACGGCGTTGTGCCCGGCAGCTTGTCCTTCGGGTCGAGCGTGATCGCGCAGCGGCCCTTGTTGTTCTCGTTGACCATGTCGGGCAGGCGCGCGTCGGCCGGCAGCTCGCCGATGACCTTGGCAGTGGCACGCAGGCTCAGGTCCGGCTTGGCCTCGGCCACAGCCACCTTGACCGGACCGTCGCCGAAGATCTGCAGGATCAACGAGCCGTTGAACTTGATGTTGGCCTGCATCAGCGTGGCCGCCGCCGTCATTTCGCCGAGCAGCTCGGCCACGGGCGGCGGATAGGCGCCGGTGGTGGTGTTGGAGGCGCGCCGCGCCAGGATTTCCTGCCACGCATCTGTCAGGCGCACGATCACGCCGCGCACCGGCAGGCCATCGAACAGGAATTTGTGCAGCTCGCTCAAAACGGATTCTTCTTTCTGTTGGGCCTGCGCGGGTCAGGCGATTTTCTTGAGGCCCTTCGCATAGCGAACGGCGTTCTGTACGTAATGGTCGGAGCCGTGGCGCAAGCGGGCGGCGTCTTCGTCGCTGATCGTGCGCATGACCTTGGCGGGCGAACCGAAGATCAGCGAGTTGTCTGGAAACTCCTTGCCCTCGGTCACGACGCTGCCGGCGCCGACAATCGAGTTGCGGCCGATCTTCGCGTTATTCAAGACCACGGCCTGGATGCCGATCAGCGAGTTGTCGCCGATGGTGCAGCCGTGCAGCATGACCTGGTGGCCGATGGTGACGTTCTCGCCGATGGTCAGGGGGCTGCCGGGGTCCGAGTGCAGCATCGACATGTCCTGCACGTTGCTGTTGCGGCCGATGGTCATCGTCTCGTTGTCTCCGCGCAGCACCGCGCCAAACCAGATGCTCGCGTTTTCACCCAACTTCACGTTGCCGATCACTTCCGCGCTGTCGGCCACCCATGCGCCGGTGCCAAGTTGCGGCGCAACGCCATCGAGTTCATAAAGGGCCATCGTGAAGGTCTCCGAGCGGGGCAAAAACTAGAATTGTAGGGATGCACCCCCGATTGAGCGCGTTGGCCGCGCTGCGACTGACCGACCCTGAAGCCAAGGTGGCTGCGACGCGCGCCACGGCTGCACTGGCAGCTACCGAATCCATAGCACTTGAACCCCTGCGCACCGAAGGGGACGACCTTGGCGTGCCGGGCCGCCCCGAAAAGCCGGTGCGCGTGGCTGCTACCGCCGTGCAAAAGCGCTCGCCCTTCACGCCCGAGGGCCGCGCCGCGCTGATCCATTCGATCTGCCACATCGAGTTCAATGCCATCAACCTTGCGCTCGATGCGGTGTGGCGCTACGACGGCATGCCCGAGGCCTACTACCGCGACTGGCTGCGCGTGGCCGACGAGGAGGCCCAGCACTTCACGCTGCTGCATGCGCACCTGCAGGGCATGGGATACCGATACGGCGACTTCCCGGGCCACGACGGGCTCTGGAGCATGTGCGAGAAGACCAAGGACGACGTGCTCGCGCGCATGGCGCTGGTGCCGCGCACGCTCGAGGCCCGCGGGCTCGACGCCACGCCGCTCATCCAGGCCAAGCTCAAACGCGTCAACACGCCCGATGCGCTGCGCGCGGTCGAGATCCTCGACGTCATCCTGCGCGATGAAGTGGGCCACGTGGCCATCGGCAACCGCTGGTACCGCTGGCTTTGCGAGCGCGCCGGCCGCGACCCGGAACGGACCTACCCCGAACTCGTGGCGCATTACGAAGCGCCGCGCCTGAAACCGCCGTTCAACTTCGAGGCACGCGAGCGCGCCGGCTTCAGCGCCGAAGAGATGCGCGCGCTTTCGGCCGGCGGCAAGACTGAATAGAAGAAGAGACCGGCCTACGCAGGCTTGGCGTGCACCACCAGCTTGGGCGCGAAGTTCTGCAGCACATCGCCGTTCTGGTTGAGCGTGCGGCAGCGCATCGTCACCATCGCGCGGCCGGGCTTTGAACGCGACGGGACGATTTCAACCACCTCGCCCTCCACATGCAGCACGTCGCCCGGCCGCGTGGGCTTGGGCCATTGCAGTTCGCCGCCCGAACCGATGATGCCGTCGGCCAGCGGAATGCCGCTCTCGACCAGCAGCTTCATCGTGAGTGCCGCCGTGTGCCAGCCGCTCGCCGCGAGCCCGCCGAAGAAGGTGTTCTTCGCGGCCTCTTCGTCGGTGTGGAAAGGCTGCGGATCGAACTGGAGCGCAAAGGCCTTGATCTGCGCCGCGTCCAGCGTGTGTTCGCCGCTGCGAAAACGGTCGCCGACCGACAGGTCTTCGAGGTACAGCGCGCGCTTGGCGCCGGTGTCGTCAGGGAGTGCCGCCATGAGGGTTCCTTGTAGTGCCTGCGCGCATTCTCCAGCCTTCAGACCCGTTCGAGGATGGTGGCAATGCCCTGCCCGCCGCCGATGCATTGCGTGGCCAGCGCGTAGCGGCCTTTCTCGCGCGTCAGCAGGGCCGCGGCCTTGCCGGTGATGCGCGCACCCGTCGCGCCCAGCGGATGGCCGATGGCCAGGCCGCCGCCGTCGAGATTGACCTTGGCCAGATCGAGGCCCAGGTCGCGAATGCAGGCCAGCGCCTGCGACGAGAACGCTTCGTTGAGTTCGATCACGTCGAGATCCGCGGCAGTCAGGCCCGCACGGGCCAACGCCTTGCGCGTCGCAGGGATCGGACCGATGCCCATGATCGCCGGATCCACGCCCACGGTTGCGAAGGACCTGATGCGGGCCAGCGGCTGCAGGTTGTGCTTTGCTGCAAAGGCGTCGCTGGTGACGAGAACGACCGCAGCGCCATCGGTGAGCGGCGACGAGGTGCCGGCGGTTACCACGCCATCGGGACGGAACGCCGGCTTCAGGCCCGCCAGCGCCTCGGCCGAGGTGCTCGGGCGGATGCAGCCGTCCGCATCGACCATGTCACCAGATGCGAGCCGCACCGGCACGATTTCGCCTGCCAAGCGGCCTTCAGCGCGCGCGGCGGCGGCCTTGCGGTGCGATTCGACGGCAAAGGCCTCCTGGTCGGCACGGCTCACGTTCCAGCGCTGCGCAACGTTCTCGGCCGTCTCGCCCATCGAGATGTAGGC
Source organism: Variovorax sp. CCNWLW235 (assembly GCF_037204085.1). NCBI lineage: Bacteria > Pseudomonadati > Pseudomonadota > Betaproteobacteria > Burkholderiales > Comamonadaceae > Variovorax > Variovorax sp. CCNWLW235. The sequence goes on from NZ_JBBCBW010000024.1 coordinate 62,105, forward strand.
GTCGGTGCCTTCCTTCAGCTCCGGGTTGGGCGAGAAATTGAAGCCGCCCTGCGGCACCATCGTCATCGACTCCACGCCCACGCACAGGAAGGCCTCGCCCATGCCTGCCTCGATCTGCGCCGCGGCAATATGCACCGCCTGCATCGACGAGCCGCAGAAGCGGTTCACCGTCATGCCGCCCACCTCATGCGGCAGCCCCGCGAGCAGCCCGACGATGCGTGCAAGGTTGTTGCCTTGCGAGGCTTCGGGGTAGGCGCAGCCGAGGACGATGTCTTCGAGCAGCGCGGGGTCCAGATCCGTGCTCTGCAGCAGGCCGCTCACCACGCCGGCGGCCAGCGTGTCGGGGCGAACCTCCGCAAGTGCGCCCTTCTTCGCGAAGTGGAACGGCGAGCGGGCGTAGGCGGAAATGACTGCTTTCATGAAGATGCTCCTTATGACAAACCTACCATCCAATCGGTAGGCAACAGGGCCAAAATAAGCACGCCGATGCGTGCCTGCGATCCGCCCGGCGTCAACCAGGCAATGAACTCCTGAGCTGCGCGATGGCTTCGTCGAAGTCTTCGGCGCGACCCGTCATGCGCGACGCGAGCAGCGCGCCCTGGCACACCGAGAACACATAGGCCGCCAGCGATGCCGCCGATGCGCCCTTCTTGTGCCCGGCCGGAGCCAGCGCGCCGAGCACGCCGGTGAGCCACAGCACCTGCGTGTTGCGCAGCTCCTGCACGGCCTGGCGCAGTTCGTCGTTGATGCAATCCCAGCCGGGCGTCAACGCCCCTGCCGGGCACATGCCCGAACCCGCCTTGAGCGTGTTGCGGTACATGCGGAAATAGGATTCGAGGGCATCCTTCGGCGTGCGCACCTTTGCGGCCTCCCAGTTCTTGAAAAGCTGCGTGGCCTCGCGGATCACCGCGATGCCCAGCGCCTCCTTGGTGGGAAAGTGGTGATACAGGCTCGCCTTGCGAATGCCGACCGCATCGGCCACATCCTGGAAGCTGAAGCCCAGGTAAGAGCGCGTTTCGATCAATGAGCGCGCCACCGCGAGGATCTGCTCGCGGGTGCTGCCGGTGGCAAGGGCTGTGGCGCTGGACATCTACCTACTATAAGGTAGGGAACAACGGTCCTGCAAGCGACAGGGTCAATCGGCCTTGATGTTCGCCGCCTTGATGATCCGCCCGTTGGCCTCGAACTCCGAAGCGATCTCCTTCGCAAAGGCGGCCGGCGTGCCGCCGGTGGGCACGTTGTCGGTGGCCGTGAGCTTGGCGCGCAGCTCGGGGCTGGCCAGTGCCTTGTTGATCTCGGCGTTGTATTTCGCAATCAGCGCGGGCGGCGTTGCCGCGGGCGCGAACACACCGAACAGCGAGTTGATGTTTGCGGCGTTGTAGCCAAGCTCGCCCAGCGTGGGCACCTGCGGCAGGCTCTCGAGCCGCGCGGGTGCGCCCACCGCCAGCGGACGCAGCTTGCCCGACTGGATGTGCGACGAAAGCGTGGGACTCGCGTTGGTCGAGAGAATTTCGAACTGCCCACCCAGCGCGTCGTTGAGCTGCTGGCCGCCGCCTTTGTAGGGAACGTGCGTGATGTCCACGCCCGTGGCCGCCCTTACCTGCTCCAGCACGATGTGGCCGAGCGACGCCGGACCCGAAGTGGCCCAGCGCACCGCGCCCGGCTGCGCCTTGGCATCGGCGATGAGCGCACGGAAATCCTTCGACTTGCTGGCCGGCGTGGCAATCAGCAGCACCGGCGAATACATCACGCTCGAAACGGGCGCGATATCTTTCAGTGGATCGAAGGGCAGCTTGCCCAGGTGCGGGCTCAGCACCAGCGGGCTGATGGCCGAGAAGCCGAGCGTGGCGCCGTCAGGCGCGGCCTTGGCCACGGCGTCCATGCCGATGGCGCCGCTCGCGCCGGCGCGGTTTTCCACCACCACCGTGGTGCCGAGCTGCGCGGCAAGCTTGTCGCCGAGCGCGCGCGCCACCACGTCGCTGACGCCGCCCGCGGGGTACGCCACGATGAGGCGGATAGTCTTGGGAGCGGTTTGGGCCTGCGCGCCCGCGGCGGCTGCGCAGCAAAGCGCCAGAGCGGCAAGGCGCCGCGACGGCTTGAACGAAAAATGCATATCGGATCCGGAAAAAATCATGGCTGACGGTCTGAAGAGACCGCCGATTCTGAATCAATGCGCAGCAGCGTGAGCGCGTTGCCCACGGCCTCGCCGCCGGCCGTGTTGTCGAAGATGCACCAGCACGCTGCGCCCTCTTCGCGCGCCTGCCGCAGCCGCTTTGCAAGCCGCACAAGGAGCGCGTTGTCGTAAGCCGACCAATACCGCCGCGGCGAGCCGTGCAGCCGCAGGTACGCCAGCGCGGGCCACCCGCCCGGAGCCGCCGCCTCGTCGAACAGGACAGGATCGGCCAGCACGCGGCCCACTTGGAGCTGCGACAGCAACGCGTCCACCTGCGGCGTGAACCAGCTGCGATGCCGCGGCTCGAGCGCAACCGCGCCCTGGTGCCGCCGCCGCAGCGCCGAAAGAAAACGCTTCACCGTGCCGGCATCGAAAGTCAGGCTCGGCGGAAGCTGCACGACGAGGCAGCCGAGCTTGGCGCCCAATCCGCCGGCCTGTTCGACAAAAGCATCGAACTCCGGCATGGCATCGAGCAGCCGTTTCTCGTGCGTGATGGATTGCGGCAGCTTGACCGCAAAGCGAAAACCCTCGGGCGTGCTCGCGGCCCAGCGCTCGTAGGTTTCGCGCCGGTGCGGCCGGTAGAACGAGGTGTCGATTTCCACCGCGTCGAAGCGTTGCGCATAGCGCTCGAGGTGCGAGCCGGCGGCTGGAAACTCCGGCCACAACGCACGCGGCAGGCTCCAGCCGGCGCAACCAATGTGCAGTGGCGGCAGCGGCATTGCGCGGTCCATTCGCCCAGCCCTCAGCCCCGCGGATGATGCTGCGAATGCAGCTGCTTGAGCCGCTCGCGCGCCACATGGGTGTAGATGGTGGTCGTCGAAATATCGGCATGGCCCAGCAGCAGTTGCACCGCACGCAGGTCGGCGCCATGGTTCAGCAGGTGGGTGGCAAACGCGTGGCGCAGGGAGTGCGGCGACAGCGGCACGTGGATGCCGGCGGCGGCGGCCTGCTTCTTCACGATGACCCAGAACATCACGCGCGTCATGCCCGCGCCGCGCGAGGTCACGAACAGGTCGGGCGTCTGCTGCCCGTCGAGGATGACGGGCCGCGACTCTTCCAGGTAGCGTTCTATCCAGCGCCGCGCCTCGCCGCCGAACGGCACCAGGCGTTCCTTGTTGCCCTTGCCCAGCACGCGCAGCACGCCGTCGTTCAGGCTCATGTCGATGGCCTTTAGCGCGACGAGTTCGCTCACGCGCAGCCCGCTCGCATACATCAGCTCGAGCATGGCGCGGTCGCGCAACCCGAGCGGCGTTTCCACATCGGGCGCGGCCAGCAGGTCGTCCACCTGCTTTTCCGACAGGGTCTTGATGGCGCGCGGCATCTGCCGTGCCGGCGCGAGCCGCAGGCTGGGGTCGGCCACGATGCGCCGCTCGCGCAGTGCCCAGCGGTAGTAGCGCTTGAACACGGTGAGCCGCCGGTTGGCCGAGGTGGCCTTGCCCTCGCTGGAAAGGCGCACGCCCATGTAGGCCTGCAGGTCGTTTTCCTTCGCGGTGTCGAGCACCGCGCCGCTGCGCTCCTTGCGAAGCCACTGCGCAAACAATGCCAAGTCGCGGCGGTAGGCGGCGAGCGTGTTCTTCGACAGCCCGTCCTCCAGCCAGAGGGCATCGATGAAGTCGTCGATCTCAGGGGTTTGTACGGCGGCCGCCTCGGTCATGCTCGCAAGATATCAAAAAGAAGATCACCAAAGAAAAAGGCCGCCCGTGGCGCGGGCGGCCTGTTCGCAAGAAGCAGGATCAGTCGAGCTTCAGCTTCTGCTTGGCAACCACCTGCTTGTAGACGTCGTATTCGGCCTTGATCTGCGCGGCAAACTGCTCGGGCGTGTTGGCCACGATCAGCGAACCCGTGTCTTCGATGCGCTTCTTCACGGCCGGGTCTTCCACCGACTTCTTCACGCCGGCGTTGATCTTGTCGACCACTTCCTTCGGCAGGCCCTTGGGCCCGAGGATGCCGTAGTAGGCCATGCGATTGACCGGCTCGAGCCCCACTTCCTTGAAGGTCGGCACGTTGGGCAGCGCGGCCAGGCGCTGCGGCGCCGACACCACGATGGGAATCAGGCGGCCGCTCTGGATGAAGGGCATGGCCGAGGGAATGTTGTCGAACATGATCGGCACCTGGCCGGCCACCACGTCGTTCAGCGCCGGGCCCGCGCCGCGGTAGGGAATGTGCGTGACGAAGGTGTTGGTCAGGCTCTTGTAGAGCTCCATCAGCAGGTGGCCGATGCCGCCCGTGCCCGACGAGGCGTACGAATACTTGCCGGGGTTTTTCTTGAGCTCGGCCACGAACTCGGCGTAGTTCTTGGCCGGGAAGCTCGGGTTCACCGCAATGATGTTCGGCGTGGCCGCGATGTTGATGATCGGCGTGAAATCGTTGATCGGGTCGTACGGCACCTTGGGGTTGATGGCCGGGTTGGCCGCCGTGCTCGATACCGTGGCAACACCGAGCTTGTAGCCGTCTGGCGTGGCGCGTGCCGTTTCGGCCGCGCCCACAATGCCGCCGCCACCGGCGCGGTTGATCACCACCACCGGCTGGCCCAGCACCTTGCCCAGGGGGTCGGAAATCACGCGCGCCACGATGTCGGTCGTGCCGCCCGGTGCAAAGGGCACGCTCAGTTCGACCGGCTTGTTCGGATAGCCCTGCGCGAAGCTCTGGCCCGCGACCGCGACCAGCGCGGCGGCACCCACCATGGCGCCCCATTGACGACGTTGCATCTATAACTCCTTGATTGACTGATGTCGAAAAAGCAAAGCCCCGGATGCTAGCCGCTTCGCGCCTGGCCGGTGCTGTGGATTACCCATGGCCGCCGACGGTTTATGCTCGAAGCGGTGAACTTCGCCCAGCTGCTCTTTCCGGATTTTTCGCTCATTGCCATCGGTTGGCTGCTCTGCCGCTACACCGCGCTCGACCGCCGCGTGTGGGACCAGGTCGAGAGCCTTGTGTACTACTTTCTTTTCCCGGTGCTGCTGTTCCATTCGATCGTGCGCAGCCCGCTCGATTTTGGCGCCACCTCGAGCCTGCTTACGGCAGGCGTCGGCGTCGGGCTCAGCGGCATCGCGCTGGCCTATGCCTTGCCCTACGTGCCGGGCCTGCGCTCGCACATCGACCGCCGCGACCATGCGGCCAGCGCGCAGATCGGGTTTCGCTTCAACTCCTTCATCTGCCTTGCGCTCGCCGAACGACTGGCCGGCCCGCAGGGCCTGTTGCTGATTGCGGTGCTGATCGGCGTGTGCGTGCCGATGTTCAACATTGCGGCCGTGTGGCCCATGGCGCGGCATGCGCAGAGCGGCTTTGCGCGGCAGCTGGTGCGCAACCCGCTGATCGTCGCCACGCTGACCGGCCTGCTATGCAACCTGCTGGGCTTCACCGTTCCGAACTGGGCCACGCCGACGCTCACGCGCATCGGCGCCGCCTCGCTCGCGCTGGGCCTGCTGGCCGCGGGCGCGGGCATGCAGTTCGCCACGCTGGGGCGCGGCAAGGTGCTGGCGGTTTCGGTGCTGGCAATCCGGCATTTGTTGCTGCCGCTGGTCGCCTGGGGCCTGTCTCGCGCGCTGCGGCTCGATGCAACCCAGGCTTCCGTGCTGATGGCGTTTTCCGCGGTGCCCACGGCCTCGAGCGCCTATGTTCTGGCGGCGCGCATGGGCTACAACGGCCCGTATGTGGCCGGACTCGTGACCCTGTCGACGCTGCTCGGCGTGGCGAGCCTGCCGTTCGCGCTGGCCTTGCCGCGCTAGCGCTGCTCGGCGTTCGGGCGCTGCGCCAGCGCCCAGGCCACGTGCTCCCGCACCAGTTCGCTCGCATCCGATGCCCGCGTGGCCAGGGCTTCCGCGGCGCCGCTCTCGCCCGCGCGCAGTGCATTGCCCAGCGCCACGGCGATGTTGCGCAGCCAGCGCTCGTGCCCGATGCGCCGGATGGGACTGCCTTCGGTGAAGCGCAAGAAATCGTCCTCGCTCCACGCGAAAAGCGAAGCCAGCGCCTGCCCGGTCAGCCCTTCGCGTGCGTCGAAATCGGGCAGCGCGCTCTTCTTCGCAAACTTGTTCCAGGGGCAGATCAGCTGGCAATCGTCGCAGCCGTAGATGCGGTTGGCCATCAGCGGCCGAAGCTCCAGCGGAATCGGCCCGCCGTGCTCGATGGTGAGGTACGAAATGCAGCGCCGCGCATCGAGCCGGTGCGGCGCGATGATGGCCTTGGTCGGGCACACGTCGATGCAGGCGCTGCAGCTGCCGCAATGCGCGGTGACCGGCTCGCTCTCGGGCAGCGCCATGTCGACATAGATCTCGCCGAGAAAGAACATCGAGCCCGCGCTGCGGTCCAGCACCAGCGTGTGCTTGCCGCGCCAGCCCTGGCCGCTGCGCGATGCGAGCTCGGCTTCGAGTACGGGGGCCGAATCGGTGAAGGCGCGATGCCCGAAAGGGCCCACCTCTTCCGCAATGCGTTCGGCCAGCTTGGCGAGCCGCGCGCGCAGCACCTTGTGATAGTCGCGCCCACGCGCATAGACGGAGACGATGGCCTCGCCGGGCCGCTCGAGGCGATCGAATTCCACGGCCTGCCAATCGTCCAGGTGCGTATCCCGCGGCAGGTAGTCCATGCGCGCCGTGATCACGCTGACCGTGCCCGGCACCAGCTCGGCGGGCCGCGCGCGGCGCGCGCCGTGCGTTGCCATGTATTTCATCTCGCCATGGAACCCATGGGCCAGCCATTGCATCAGACCTTCCTCGGCGCTCGATAAATCGACGCCCGCGATTCCGATTTGGGAGAATCCGAGTTCCCGGGCCAATGCCTGAATACGAGCAACGAGTGGATGGCTGACGATCACTTGCCGATTGTAGAAACGCCGAAGAACGCCGGCCGCACACTGCGCTGGCGCAGCGAGGAGGACACCGACGCCTTTGCGCGCGCGCTTGCGGCCGCACCCGAATTGCGCGATGCCTTCATTGCGCTGCACGGCGATCTCGGCGCCGGCAAGACCACCTTCGTGCGCCACCTGCTGCGCGCGCTCGGCATCCAGGGCCGCATCAAGAGCCCGACCTATGCCGTGGTCGAGCCGCACGAGGCGCCCGACGGCCTTGCCATCTTCCATTTCGACTTCTATCGCTTCAACGATCCACGCGAGTGGGACGACGCCGGCTTCCGTGACATTTTTGCCGGACCGGGGCTCAAGCTTGCCGAATGGCCAGAAAACGCTGCGGGCCGCACACCAGTTGCGGACCTCGCTATTAAAATAGAAGCAATGACAGACGACACACGCAGCGTGACCCTTCTTGCGAATACTCCTCGCGGCAGCGACCTGCTGACGCACATCGCCGCATGAAGGCGGGCGGCCTCAAGCGGCGCGTGCTCCTGCAGGGCGGCAGCATTGCGCTGATGCTCGGCGTGCACCAGATTGCGCGCGGCGCCACCATCCTCGCCGTGCGCGTCTGGCCCGCGGCCGACTACACGCGCGTCACCATCGAGTCCGATGCACGGCTGCATTCGCAGCAGCTGGTGGTCGGCAGTCCGCCGCGGCTGGCGGTGGACATCGAAGGCATCGACCTCAACCCCGAGTTGCGCGAACTGGTCGGCAAGATCAAGCCGGGCGATCCGTACATCAACGGCCTGCGCGTGGGCCAGAACGCACCGAAGGTGGTGCGCATCGTGTTCGACCTGAAGCAGGCCGTGGTGCCGCAGGTCTTTTCGCTTGCGCCCATTGCCGCGTACAAGCACCGGCTGGTGCTCGACCTCTACCCCGAAAAAGCCATCGACCCGATGGAAGCGCTGATTACCGAGCGGCTGCGCGAGGCACCTCGCAGCAACGGGAGCAACAGCAACGACACCGCAGTGGCCAGCGCCCCTTCGGTGCCGCCGCCCGCCGCGCCGTCTTCGCGCCTGGCGCCCGATGGCGGCCCGCCGATCCTCGTGCGGCCCTCGCCCAACGTGCCCGCGCCGCGCCCTGCGCCCGGCAGCATCGCACCTCCCGCAACGCCCGCCCGGCCGCCGGCCGTGGCCATGCCTCCATCCGCGCCGGCACCCGATCCGCTGGGCGAGCTGATGGCGCAACAGGCCACACGGCCCGGCCCCGCCGCGCCGCCGGCGCCCGTCGCACCTCCCGCAGCACCGCCCGTGGCACCTTCCGCGGCGGTGGCGCCGCCTCCCGCGCCCGCCCCGGCCTCGCGCGGCGGCGCCACCGCAAGCCGCACCGACCGCATCATCATCGTGGCGCTCGACCCCGGCCATGGCGGCGAAGACCCCGGCGCCATCGGCCCTAACGGCACGCGCGAGAAAGACATCGTGCTGCAGATTGCGCATCGCCTGCGCGACCGCATCAACGCCAGCAGCGTCGGCGGCAATCCGATGCGCGCATTTCTCACGCGCGATGCCGACTTCTTCGTGCCGCTTGGCGTGCGCGTGCAAAAAGCGCGGCGCGTGCAGGCCGATCTTTTCGTGAGCATCCACGCCGATGCGTTCACCACACCGGCCGCGCGCGGCGCGAGCGTTTTTGCGTTGAGCCAGAGCGGTGCCTCGAGCAGCGCCGCGCGCTGGCTCGCCAACAAGGAAAACGAAGCCGACAAGGTGGGCGGCGTGAACGTCGGCAACCACGAGGCACAGGTGCAGCGTGCGCTGCTCGACATGAGCACCACAGCGCAGATCAACGACAGCCTCAAGCTCGGCGGCGCCATGCTCGGCGAAATTCGCGGCATTGGCGCGCGGCTGCACAAGCCGCAAGTCGAGCAGGCAGGTTTTGCCGTGCTCAAGGCACCCGATATTCCAAGCGTGCTGGTCGAGACGGCGTTCATCAGCAACCCCGAAGAAGAATCGAACCTGCGCAGTGCGAGCTACCAGGAAAGCCTGGCCGATGCGCTGATGCGCGGCATCCAGCGCTACTTTGCGCAGAACCCGCCGCTCGCGCGCAGCCGTCAGCTTTAAACCCCTGCGCGCCGCCCTGCTGTCCCACGCGGGCCGGCCCGTGGCACCGCACAGTCATGCGCGGCAGGCTCCTACACAGGGGCCGGGCCGCTTTTGCCCATCATGAACCCATCACTTTAGAAAGGTGGACATCATGAAAGCACGCATCTGGATTCCCGCTGCAGCAGCGACTTCGGTCATGGCGCTGGCAGGTTGCGCTTCCGGTCCCAACCAGAACCTGGGCACGGGCGTTGGCGCACTCGGCGGCGCAGCGGTCGGCCACGCCATCGGCGGCAACACGGCCAGTACCCTGGGCGGTGCAGCCGTGGGTGGCGTGATCGGCAACCAAGTGGGCCGCAGTGTCGACGAACGCAACCAGCGCAACTACTACGAGAGCCAGCGCGCCTATCCGCCGGGCACCTACTACCCGCGCAACGGCCCGACCTACTGACCCTCTACCAACCCAATATTGAAGCGCGCCATCACTGGCGCGCTTTTTTTGGGGCGCGGTGTTCAGGCCTTCGAAGGCAATTGCTCACGCGCCTTTTCCGCGCGCGACGCGCGCCATGCGCCGAAGATTGCAAGCAACCCGGGCACGATGATCAACGCCCAGATGATCTTGTCGAGATGCTCGCGAACGAAAGGCAGGTTGCCGAAGAAGTAACCCGCCGTTGCGATGCCGAGCACCCAAATCAGCGCGCCGCCCACGTTGAACATGGTGAACTTGGCCCGGTTCATTTCAGCCACGCCGGCCACGAAGGGCGCGAAGGTGCGAATGAACGGCATGAAGCGCGCAAGCACGATCGTGATGCCGCCGTAGCGCTCGTAGAACGCATGCGCCTGGTCGAAGGCCTTGCGGTTGAAGAAGCGCGAATTCTCCCACTTGAACACCTTGGGCCCGAAGTAGCGGCCGATGCTGTAGTTGCACTGGTCGCCCAGAATGGCCGCCACGATGAGCACCGCGCATGCGATCGGATAGCTCATGAGCCCCACGCCGCACAGCGCCCCCACAATGAAGAGCAGCGAGTCGCCGGGCAAGAACGGCATCACCACCGCGCCGGTCTCCACGAACACGATCAGGAAGAGCAGCGCATAGACCCAGGGGCCATAGGCAACGACGAAGGCCTCGAGGTGTTTGTCGACGTGGAGGATGAAGTCGACGAGAAAGCTGATGATTTCCATGGTGGCGGATTATCCGTGCTGCACGCCAACCGTTGTCCCGTGACGGATTCGGACACGCTCCATGACAGCTCGATACAACCCGGCAGGGCTTCTAGAATGCTCGCGTGAGCGCCCTCCCCTCCTCCATTCCCACCCTCGAACGCCGGCCGATCCGCGAGCTCCCTGACGAGCTGATCAGCCAGATCGCCGCCGGCGAAGTGGTCGAGCGGCCGGCTTCGGTGGTGCGCGAACTGCTCGACAACGCACTCGATGCCGGCGCAAGCCAGGTCACAGTGCGGCTGGCGTCGGGCGGCGTGCGGTTGATCTCCGTCGAAGACGACGGGCTGGGCATTCCGCGCGAAGAACTCACGGTGGCCCTGCGCCGCCATGCCACCAGCAAGATCGCGAGCCTCAACGACCTTGAAACGGTCGGCACCATGGGCTTTCGCGGCGAGGCGCTCGCGGCAATCAACGCGGTTGCCGAGCTCAGCATTCTTTCGCGCTTTACCGGCGCCGACAGCGCCTTTGCGCTCGACGGACGCACCGGCGAACTGCGCCCGGTGGCACGCTCCGTCGGCACTACGGTCGAAGTGCGAGAGCTGTTCTTCGCCACGCCCGCGCGCCGCAAGTTCCTGAAGACCGACGCCACCGAACTGGCCCATTGCATCGAGGCGGTGCGCCGGCATGCGCTGGCGCGGCCCGAGGTCGGTTTTTCGGTGTGGCACGACGGCAAGCTGATGGAGCAGTGGCGCGCCGCCGACAAGCGCGAGCAGCGGCTGGCCGATGCATTGAGCGACGACTTCGTGGCACAGAGCGTGGCGGTCGATCACATCGGCGGCGCGGTGCGCGTGGTCGGCCGCGCGGGCATTCCCGATGCGGCGCGGTCGCGCGGCGACCAGCAGTTCTTCTACGTCAACGGCCGCTTCGTGCGCGACAAGGTGCTTTCGCACGCGGTGCGCAGCGCCTACGAAGACGTGCTGCACGGCCAGCGCCAGCCTGTGTACGCGCTCTACCTCGAAATCGATCCGTCGCGGGTCGATGTGAACGTGCACCCGACCAAGATCGAAGTGCGTTTTCGCGACGGCCGCGAGGTGCACCAGGCGGTGCGCCACGCCATCGAGAACGCGCTTGCAGCGCCTCGTGCAGGCGATGCGGTGGTGCCCGCCGCAGCGCAGCAGCCCTTCTTCAAGCCGAATGTGCCGGCCTCGGGAGCCAACTGGGCGCAGCCGGCCATCAATTTCACGGCAGCAGAACGCGGCGTGGGCGATTTCGACGCCATGTGGCCGCGGCGGGCCGATGAATCGGCCATGGAGTATTCCGGCGCCGAGACCTCCCGCTGGCCCGTGATCGGCACGCCGCCCATGTCGTTCCGAGCGCCTGTCGGGCTTCCGGCGGAACCTGCTGCGTCGTCCGAGTCGCTGGCCACCAACGAACAGGCGTGGCCGCTCGGCCGCGCGGTGGCCCAGTTGCATGGCATCTACATCCTGGCGGAGAACAGCCAGGGCCTGATCGTGGTCGACATGCACGCCGCGCACGAGCGCATCGTTTACGAGCGCCTCAAGACGCAGCTGGACGGCGCGGCGATCACGAGTCAGCCGCTGCTGATTCCGGCGACATTTGCAGCGACGCCGCAAGAAGTGGCCACGGCCGAGGCCTGCGCTGCGGTGCTGCCCACGCTGGGCCTCGAAATCACGCCGTTTTCGCCGCGCACCCTTGCGGTGCGCGCAGTGCCGGGTACGCTGGCCGACGGCGACCCGGTGGAGCTCGCCCGCAGCGTTCTGGCCGAACTGGCCCAGCACGACGCCAGCACTGTGGTGCAGCGGGCACAGAACGAACTGCTCTCTACGATGGCCTGTCACGGCGCAGTGCGGGCGAACCGCAAGCTCACCATCGACGAAATGAACGCTTTATTACGCCAGATGGAGGCAACCGAGCGTTCGGACCAGTGCAACCACGGCCGCCCGACATGGCGGCAGCTCTCGATTCGCGAACTGGACGCGCTTTTTATGCGCGGCAGGTAACAAATCCGGGCGTTTTGAGGGTTTTTACGGAGTTTTTGGCAGTCATCCGTGAAGCGGGCACGGGCGTTGCATGTGTAAAACAAAGTGCCACCTTAGGCACTCCGGGGGAGGCTCTGAAGCGCAGTGTCGGCGCGTTTCAGACGAAAGCGTATGAACTTTCTGCCGGCTTTGCTGTCCCTCTAGTCCATGAAACGCTGGTCTCTGCTTGCCTCCGTTATTTCGCTGTGCGCCCTTCTGGCCGCCGGCTGCTCCACATTCGACGAACAGCAGCGCGAATGGATTTTTCAGCCCAGCGACCGCAGCTGGGGCAACACCGCCACCATGACCGAGGGCATGCAGGACGTCTGGATCGACTTCCAGTCGTCCATTACCGGCGAATCCGCGCGCCTGCACGGCCTCTGGCTTGGCGGCGAACCCGAGACCACCGACCGGCCCGTGATGCTGTACCTGCACGGCGCCCGCTACAACGTGGCCGGTTCGGCCCCTCGCATCCAGCGCATGCACGAACTAGGTTTTTCGGTCTTGGCCATCGACTACCGGGGTTTCGGCAAGAGCTCCAAGGGCCTGCCTTCGGAAGAATCCGCGCGTGAAGACGCCCGCGCCGCCTGGATGTGGCTCGCTGCGCGCCACCCCCGCCAGCACCGCTACATCTTCGGCCACTCGCTCGGCGGCGCCATCGGCATCGACCTGGCGGCCAACGTCAAGGACGAGAGCGGCACCATCGTCGAAAGCACCTTCACCTCCATTGCCGACGTGGTGAGCGGCTTCAAATGGGGCTGGCTGCCGTTCGGTCCGCTCATCACGCAGCGTTTCGAGGCCATCAACCGGGTCAAGGACATCGGCGCGCCGCTCCTGGTGGTGCATGGCACCGCCGACAGCCTGATCAACCCCACGCTGGGCCGCAAGCTCTACGACGCGGCCACGGTGCCCAAGCTCTTCGTGCTGGTCGAAGGCGGTTCGCACCACAACACCAACTCGGTCGGCGAAGCGCAGTACCGTTCGGCGCTCTCGCAGCTGTTCCGCATGAAGCCCGAGACGACGCTGGCCTCCCGGCAGCCGGAGGGCGCGCCGCTCGTGCGCGGCGCGCAGCCGGTGCCGGTGCTGCCGGCGGCGCCTCGGCCCGATTCGGCCGTGCTGCCGCAAGAGGCGCGCGGCAAGGCGACGGCAAGCGCGCAGGCCATCTGAGCGAAAGTCCCGGCTTCGGTTTTGTTGTTACCCTCGGGCGCTTATGCCGCCCTCCGTTGCCGCTTCCGGCCTTCCTGAAAAACTGAAATACATCGCGCTCGCGGGGCCGACGGCCTCCGGCAAGACCGCCGTGGCGCTCGCGGTGGCGCAACTGCGGCCTGTCGAAATCGTCAGCGTCGATTCCGCGCTGATCTATCGCGGCATGGACATTGGCACGGCCAAGCCGAGCAAGGCCGAACAGGCCAGCGTGCCGCACCACCTCATCGATATTCGCGACCCGGCTGAAAGCTACAGCGCGGCGGCTTTCGTGGCCGACGCGACGCGGCTCGTCGAAGAGATCCGTGCGCGCGGCGCCCTGCCGCTCCTGGTGGGCGGCACCATGCTGTACTTCAAGGCGCTGTTCGACGGCATCGACGCCATGCCCGCCGCAGACGCGGCAGTGCGCTCACGCATCGACGCCGAAGCCGCGGCGCTCGGCTGGCCCGCCATGCACGCGCGGCTGGCCCAGGTCGACCCCGCGACGGCCGCCCGCCTTGCGCCGCAAGACAGCCAGCGCATCCAGCGCGCACTCGAAGTGTGGGAAAGCAGCGGGCAGCCGTTGTCCAGCTTTCATGCGGGTGAAAACAAGGCCGCAAAAGGCTTGGCCGGCGGCGCGCTCTTCTCACTCGAACCCGCCGACCGCGCCTGGCTGCATGCGCGCATTGCCGATCGCTTCGACGCCATGCTCACCGCCGGTTTTCTCGACGAGGTCAAGGCACTGCGCGCGCGCGGCGATTTGTCGACGGAGCTTCCATCGATGCGCTGCGTGGGCTATCGGCAAGCGTGGGAAATGCTCGATGCCTGCGGCAACGAGAGGCCGGGCGCCAAGGCCATCGCCGAGCTGCGCGAGCGCGGCGTTGCGGCCACGCGCCAGCTGGCCAAGCGACAAATTACCTGGCTGCGCAGCATGCCTGAGCGCGCCATCATTGCCTGCGACGCACCCGACTCGGTGCGCACCGCCGTTCAACGCATTGCAACCGCCGCATGACACTGCGCATTTCCAACCTTGCCAAGCACTACGGCGACGTGCCCGTCTTCGAGAACGTGACGCTCACTGTCGAGCCCGGCGAGTTCGTCGCCATCGTGGGCGAATCGGGCGTGGGCAAGTCGACGCTGCTCAACTGCATGGCCGGGCTTGACAGCTGGGACGCGGGCACCGTCACGCAGGGCGGCACCGACATCGGCGCGCTCGACGGCGAGGCGTGCGCGCTCTGGCGCCGCCGCCATGTCGGCTTCGTGTTCCAGGCCTTCCACGTGCTGCCGCACCTGGACGTGGCGCAGAACGTGTCGCTGCCGCTGATGCTGCTCGGCCAGCAACGCGATGAAAGCCGTGTCGCGCACATGCTCGATGCGGTGGGCCTGCCCGGCATGGGCGCGCGGCTGCCGCAAACGCTTTCAGGCGGGCAGCTGCAGCGCGTGGCCATTGCGCGCGCACTGGTGCACCGCCCCACCCTGCTGCTGGCCGACGAGCCCACGGGTAACCTCGATCCGACCACCGCAGCCAAGGTGATGGAGCTGCTCATCGGCCAGACGCGTGAACACGGCGCCTCGCTGGTGCTGGTCACGCACTCCGAAAGCGCCGCGGCCCGCGCAGACCGGCTGCTGCACCTGACCGCCGAAGGAATCCGCGCCTGAGCGAGCGAGCTAGGCGAGCAAGGCCGCGTAGCGCGACAGGTCGACGTTGCCGCCGCTGATCACGATGCCGACGCGCTGCCCCGCCATGGCCTCGCGTGCCGCAATGGCGCCCGCAAACGCAAGGCAGCCCGTCGGCTCCACCACTATCTTCATGCGCTCCGCAAAGAAGCGCATCGCTTCGACGAGCTGGTCGTCCGTCACGGTGAAGATGTCGTTCACGTCGCGCTTGATGATGCCGAAGGTGTATTCGCCCAGGTGCTGTGTCTGCGCGCCGTCGGCAATGGTCTTGGGCGTTTCGATGTGCACGATTTTTCCCGCGCGGAACGACTGCTGGCCATCGTTGCCCGCTTCGGGCTCCACGCCGTAGACCTTGCATTCGGGCGCCAGCGCGCGTGCCGACAACGCCGAGCCCGACAGCAGCCCGCCGCCGCCCAGGCACACGAACAGGTGGTCGAGCGGACCGGTTTCTTCGATCAACTCCTTCACCGCCGTGCCCTGCCCCGTGAGCACATCGGGGTGGTCGTAGGGCGGAATCATCGTCATGCCGCGCTCCTGCGCGAGCCGCCTGGTCAGCGCCTCGCGGTCTTCGGTGAAACGGTCGTACATCACCACTTCGGCGCCGTAGCCCTTGGTGGCCGCCACCTTGGCGGCAGGCGCGTCCTTGGGCATGACGATGACCGCGGGCATCGACAGCAGCCGCGCCGACAGCGCAATGGCCTGCGCGTGGTTGCCCGAAGAAAACGCGATGACGCCGCCCTCGCGCTGCGTAGCGTCGAATTTCGAGAGCGCATTGAAGGCGCCGCGAAACTTGAATGCGCCCATGCGCTGGAAGTTCTCGCACTTGAAGAAGAACCGGGCACCCCAGCGCTCGTCGGCAGTGGTCGAGCGCAGCACGGGCGTGCGATGGGCGTGGCCTTGGAGCCGCGCGGCCGCGGCAATGACGTCGTCGTAGGTGGGTAGTTGCATGCGCCGAGCTTAGCGGCGGCTTACGTTTTTTTGCAGGGCCAATGGGTAAAAACCCGGAATACGTCCGCGCCCGCATCTTTGTACTCTGTATACAGAGTTCAGAGAAAGACGGTCCATGCCAGCCCACCTCGTCAGCATCGAAGCCTCGCCCGACCTCGTCGACCAGGTCTACCGCGCCCTTCTCGGCGCCATCAGCAGCGGCTCGCTCGCGCCGGGCGAACGCATCACCCAGGAAGACATTGCGCAGCGCCTCTCGGTGTCGCGCCAGCCGGTGCTGCAGGCGCTGCGCCTGCTCAAGAAAGATGGCTTCGTGCTCGATTCGCCTGGCCGCGGCGTGCTGGTGGCGCCGCTCGATGCCGAGTGGATGCGCAAGATCTACCAGGTGCGCGGCGCGCTCGACGTGCTGGCCGCGCGGCTCGCCGCACAGCAGCGCTTTCGCATCGACCCCAAGCTGATGGAGCGCGGCCGGCGCGCGGCGCGCGGGCGCAATGTCGAAGCCATGATCGATGCCGACATGGCTTTTCATGAGGCCATCTACGAGGCGTCCGGCAATCCGCTCATCGGCCAGAGCGCCGGCCAGCACTGGCGCCACCTGCGCCGCGCCATGGGCGCGGTGCTGCAGGCCGAACCGCAACGCGAATCGCTGTGGGATGAGCACCAGGCCATTGCCGACGCCATTGCCGCTGGCAACGCGCAACGTGCCGCCCAGCTGAGCGAAGAACACGTTGCGCAAGCCAGCGAAGCGTTGAGCCGGCGGCTCGCGCAGCAACTGGCGCGCACCGCATCGACGACCCACCACACCACCCACCGCAAAGGAGACAAGGCATGAAGTTGAACCCCGACCAGCGCGCGCAATTCGAGCGCGACGGCTACCTGTTCTTCCCCGGCCATTTTTCACCCGAAGAGACGAAGGTGTTGACCGATGCGGTGCCCGAGCTCTACAGCCGGCGCGAAGCCTTCAACGTGCGCGAGAAAGGCTCGGATGCCGTGCGCACCAACTTTGCCGCGCACCTGATCAGCGAGCCCTTCGCGCGGCTGGCGCGCCATCCGCGCATGGTGGAGCCGGTGATGGATCTGTTCGAAGAGCAGGTCTACATGCACCAGTTCAAGATCAACGGCAAGATGGCGTTCGAAGGCGACGTGTGGCAATGGCACCAGGACTACGGCACATGGCTCAACGACGACCTGATGCCCACCGAGCGCGCGATGAACGTCGCCATTTTTCTGGACGATGTGAACGAGCACAACGGTCCGCTGATGTTCATTCCGGGCAGCCACCGCAAGGGCGTGGTCGATGCGAAGCATGACCTCACGACCACGAGCTACCCGCTCTGGACGGTCGACAACGACCTGATCCGCCAACTGGTAGACCGCGCCGGCGGCAAGCATGGCGGGATCGTCTCGCCCAAGGGCCCCGCCGGTTCGATGATCCTGTTCCACAGCTGCCTCGTGCACGCATCGGGCAGCAACCTTTCGCCCTTCAATCGCGTGGCGGTGTACCTGAGCCTGTGCGCCGTCAGCAACCATATCCGGCGCCACAAGCGGCCCGAGTACATCGCGCACCGGGACTTCACGCCCATCGAGATGCTGCCCGACGATTGCCTGCTGAAGCCCTATCCGGTCGAGGTGCCGTGGAAGAACGGCCTGCCCGAAAGCGCGCTGCAAACCTCGCTCGCAACTCTCGACATCGTGGAGGCCTGATCTCATGAGCCTCTACACCCGCCTGCAACAGCGTGCCGCCGAAGGCAACCCCATCCGCATCGGCCTGATCGGCGCCGGCAAGTTCGGCTCGATGTATCTCGCGCAGATTCCGCGCACGCCCGGCGTGCAGCTGGTGGCCATTGCCGACCTCTCGCCCGCCGCCGCACGCGTCAACCTCGAACGCGTCGGCTGGCAGGCCGAGCGCACCGCCGCGGACTCGGTGCAGCAAGCGCTGAAGACCGGAAGCACCTGGATCACAGACGACTGGCAGGCCGTGACGCGCGAGCCTTCCATCGACATCGTGGTCGAGTGCACCGGCAATCCGGTCGCGGCGGTCGATCATTGCCTGGATGCCTTTGCACACGGCAAGCACGTGGTGAACGTGACCGTGGAGGCCGACGCCTTTTGCGGCCCGCTGCTCGCGCGCAAGGCGCAGCAGGCGGGTGTGATCTATTCGCTGGCCTTCGGCGACCAGCCCGCGCTCATCTGCGACCTGGTCGACTGGGCGCGCACCTGCGGCTTTCCGGTGGTGGCCGCCGGACGCGGCCACAAGTGGCTGCCGCACTTCACCGAATCGACGCCGGAAACCGTGTGGGGCAACTACGGCCTCACGCCCGAACAGGCGCTGCGCGGCGGGCTCAACCCGAAAATGTTCAACAGCTTTCTCGACGGCTCCAAGCCTTCGATAGAAAGCTCGGTCGTCGCCAACGCCACCGGCCTCACCGTGCCTTCGGACGGCCTGCTCTACCCGCCCGCGAGCGTGGAAGACATTCCCTTCGTCACACGCCCGCAAAGCGAGGGCGGCGTGCTGGAGCGCAAGGGCATGGTCGAAGTGATTTCATCGCTCGAAGCCAATGGGCGAAAGATTCCCTACGACATCCGCATGGGCGTGTGGGTCACGGTCGAGGCCGAGACCGACTACATCAAGAACTGCTTCGAGGAATACAACGCCCACACCGACCCGAGCGGCCGCTACTTCACGCTCTACAAGCGGTGGCACCTCATCGGCCTGGAAGTCGGCATGTCGGTGGCCAGCGTGGCGTTGCGCGGCGAGCCCACCGGCGTTGCCACCTGCTGGAACGCCGACGTGGTCGCCACCGCCAAGCGCGACTTGGCGCCCGGCGAAATGCTCGACGGCGAAGGCGGCTACACCGTCTGGGGCAAGCTGCTGCCGGCCGAACGCTCCATGCGGCTGGGCGGCCTGCCACTCGGGCTCGCGCACAACGTCAAGCTGGTGCGTGCGGTGAAGAAAGGCCAGAGCCTTTGCTGGGCCGACGTGGCCATGGACACCTCGACCCACGCCTACCAATTGCGCGCCGAACTGGAGGCCATGTTTGCACCTGCCGCGCAGGCCAAGGCTGCCTAGCGGATCCCCGGGCTTCATCGGCGCGCGGCCCTTGGCTTTTGCCATTGCGCCGGCGCATTTTTAGGGAAAGAATTAATTGTTCGGCATGCCATACGCATGTCGAAATGACTGGCTGCGAGCCGTCATTGTGGTGAGCAATCTTGCTCGGCAAGCTTGTCCTCGATGGAGAACACCATGCAATTCAGCTCCTGTGCAACTGGAACTCCGGGCGCACCGTGAACGAACTGGCGGCTCCCCGAGCCGCCGAGCGGGCGGCGCGTGAATCGTATGGGCGGCTGCTCGCGATTCTTGCAGCGCGCACGCACGACATTGCCGCATCGGAAAACGCGCTCGCGCAAGCCTTTGCAAGGGCTCTCGAACGCTGGCCCGCCGACGGCATTCCCGAGCAGCCGGACGCCTGGCTGCTGAGCGTGGCGCGGCATCGCAAGCTCGACGCCTGGCGCCACAGCCGCATCCAGGATGCCGCCACCCAAGCGCTGCTGCTGCTGGCCGGCGAGGTCGATGTGGGCACGGTCGACGGCGCCGCCGTGCCGGACGAGCGCTTGCGGCTGCTCTTCGTGTGCGCGCATCCGGCCATCGACGTGGCCGCCCGCGCGCCGCTCATGCTTCAGGCGGTGCTCGGGCTCGATGCAGCCCGCATGGCGGGGGCGTTCCTCACTTCGCCTTCCACGCTCGGCCAGCGGCTGGTGCGGGCCAAGGCGCGCATCCGCAGCGCGGGCGTTTCTTTCGAGTATCCCGAAGCACGCGAACTGCCGCTGCGCTTGCAGGACGTGCTCCAAGGCATCCATGCCGCTTATGGCAACGGCTGGGACGATGTGGATGGCGCGGACACCCTGCCCCGCGGCCTTGCCACCGAAGCCATCGAGCTCGGCCGCATTCTGTGCGCACTGATGCCGAACGAGCCCGAGCCGCTCGGCCTGCTCGCGCTGATGCTGTTTTGCCAGAGCCGGGCGGCGGCGCGGCTCAACGATGCCGGCGCCTATGTGCCGCTCGACCAGCAGGACACGGCGCGCTGGGACCCGGACCTGCTTGCAGAGGCCGAGCAGTACCTGCGGCAGGCAACGGACATGAATACTCCCGGCGCCTGCCAGCTGGAGGCCGCCATCCAGTCGGCCCATTGCGAGCGCCGTGTCGGCGCACCGGTGGCGCCCGAAGCAATGGTTGCGCTGTACGACAACCTGCTGGCGCTGCGCCCCAGCCTAGGCGCCCAGGTGAGCCGCGCCTGCGCTCTTGCCAAAGCGCGCGGCCACGATGTCGGCCTGCAGGCACTCGATGCCATTGCGGCCGATGAGGTGGCGAACTACCAGCCCTTCTGGGCGGCGCGCGGCCATCTGCTCGCGGCAGGCGGCGCCCGCGCCGCCGCGCGCCAGGCCTTCGATCGCGCGATAGGCCTGAGCGCGAGCGCGGCGGTGCGCGCGTATCTCAACGGGATGTCCGAGCGGCCCTGATCTTTCTGCGCGCCGGCCACAATGGCGGCATGCGCGCATTGCTCACCACCTTCTCATGGCAGGAACTGCGCCATCACCCTTGGCGCAATGCCGCAGCGGTATTGGCCGTGATGCTGGGCGTGGCGCTTGCGTTCTCTGTGCAGCTCATCAACGCCTCGGCACTCGACGAGTTCTCCAGCGCCGTGAGGTCCGTCAACGGGCAGCCGGACCTCGAAGTGCGCGCTGTGCAAGGCAGCTTCGACGAAGCGGTGTTCGCCCAGCTTGCCCGGCATCCGCAGGTGGCATTGGCAAGCCCGGTGCTCGAGTTCCAGGGCTTCGCGCTGGCTGGTGAGCGGCAGGTGCCGATGCGCGTGATCGGCGTCGACGCGCTGGCGTTGCCGGCCATTGCACCGGCGCTGATGCCGCAGCCCCGCAAGAATGCGGACCGCTTCGCGATGCTGGTGCCGGGCCATGTGTTTCTGAACGCCGCGGCGCGCAATGTGCTGGGCCTGCCCGCGAAGGCGGCCGAAGACCGTGCCGAGACCGTGGAACTGCGTAGCGGCGGCGCTTGGCAGCGGCTCGAGGTGGCGGGCCATGTGGCCGCCACCGGCACGGCGTTAGCCGTCATGGATATCGGGGCAGCGCAAGACCTCTTCGACAAAGCGGGCCAGCTCAGCCGCGTCGACTTGAGGCTTACTCCTGGCACGGACCGGGCGGCCTTCATCGCATCGCTGCAGCGCGCTCCAGGCTGGCCCGCTGGCTTGCAGTTTTCAGAGCCCGGCGACGCGGCCGAACGCGTGAGCAATCTCTCGCGCGCCTACCGCGTCAACCTGACGGTGCTGGCGCTGGTGGCGCTTTTTACCGGTGCGTTCCTGGTGTTCTCGGTGCTGGCGCTCAGTGTGGCCAAGCGTGCGCAGCAATTCGCCCTCCTCGGCGTGCTGGGCCTGACGCCGCGCGAGCGGCTGCGGCTGGTGCTGGCGGAGTCGTTCGTGCTCGGCCTGATAGGAAGCGCCGCCGGCCTGGGGCTGGGCACAGCGCTCGCGGCCTTTGCACTGCGCGTGCTCGGCGGCGACCTGGGCGGCGGCTATTTCCAGGGCGTGGCGCCCACGCTGCACTGGAGCAGCGGCTCGGCCTTGCTGTACGGCGGGCTCGGCGTGCTTGCGGCGCTGGTGGGCGGCTGGTGGCCCGCGCGCGCGGCGCAGGCGCTGCCCGAGGCCCAAACGCTGAAGGGCCTGGGCGCCGCACCGGTCCAAGGCAAAAGCCATTGGCTGGCGCTCGGCCTCATTGCGGCAAGCGCAGCCTTGGCCAACATGCCGGCTGTCGGTGGCATTCCGGTGGCGGCATACCTTTCGGTGGGTTGCCTGCTGGTGGGCGGCATCACCGCATTGCCCTGGCTGATTGCGCTGCTGTACGACCGCATTGCACCCGCGTTTGCGCAGCGCGTGTTGCCGATGCTCGCCATCGAGCGTGCAAGGCGCATGCGCGGCACCGCAGCCGTGGCGGTCAGCGGCGTGGTCGCCAGCCTGAGCCTTGCGGTTGCGCTCACGGTCATGGTCGCAAGCTTTCGCGATTCGGTGACGCGCTGGCTCGACGTGGTGCTGCCGGCCGATCTTTATCTTCGCGCCACGTCGAGCGGCCGCTCCGCTAATTCCGGCACCCAGAGCAGCAGCGACACCGCCACCTTTTCTCCGGCCTTCGTGCAGGCACTGGCACAACTGCCGGGCGTGGAACGCACCGGCACGCTGCGCACCCGCTCGTTGCAACTCGACCCCGCTCAACCCGCCGTCACGCTGATCGCGCGAAGCCTGGAGGGCGGTGCCGCACAGACACTGCCGCTGGTGGGCCCTTCGCTGCCGGTACCTGCCGGGCAGATCGGCATCTACGTGAGCGAGCCGATGGTGGAGCTGTACGGCGCCAAGCCGGGCGCGCTGTTTGCGCCGCTCTCGAATGCGCTGGGCACCACCAGCGGGTCTGCGCCGGCTGCGTTCTTCGTGGCAGGCGTGTGGCGCGACTACGCGCGGCAGTTCGGCGCCATCACCATGGATGCGCGCGATTTCGAGCGCCTGACGGGCGAGCGCGAGGTGAGCGATGTGTCGCTGTGGCTTGCGCCTGGCGCATCGGAGGGCGCGGTTCAAGCCGCTGTTCGCGAATTGGCGGCGCGCCAGCCGAGTGGAATTGACGGGTCCGGTTCGAGCATCGAGATTTCGTCGGTCGGGCAGATCCGCGCAACTTCGCTGCGCATCTTCGACCGCAGCTTTGCGGTGACCTACTGGCTGCAGGCGGTAGCCATTGCCATCGGGCTCTTCGGCATTGCGGCGAGCTTCAGCGCGCAGGTGCTGGCAAGGCGCAAGGAGTTCGGGCTGCTCGCGCACCTGGGGTTCACGCGACGGCAGGTGCTGGCGGTGGTGGCGGGTGAAGGCGCGGCCTGGACGGCGATTGGTGCCGTGGCGGGGCTCTTGCTGGGGCTGGCGGTTTCGGTGGTGCTGGTGAAGGTGGTGAATCCGCAGAGCTTTCACTGGACCATGGATTTGCTGGTGCCTTGGGGGAGGCTGGTGGTGCTGTGCGGCGCGGTGGTGGTCGCCGGCACTGTCACCGCCTGGCTGGCGGGGCGGGCCGCGGCGGGCAAGGACGTGGTGCTCGCGGTGAAAGAGGACTGGTAAAGGGCGTTGGTTTGTTTCCCGAGGCCGGGTCTCGCCCCGGCGGGCGACTCACTTTCTTTGCTTCGCCAAAGAAAGTAAGCAAAGAAAGGCGACCCCTACTGTCTGCGT